>NZ_AP023287.1:0-313008 GCF_014218295.1 Mycolicibacterium litorale | reverse complement strand
GGCCGTGCTGGGCGTGATCGCCGTCGCGCGCCGTCCGCTCCAGCCGCCTTTCGACGATGCCTACCTCGACCTCGTCAGTGATTTCGCCCGGCACGCCGCCATAGCCCTGGCCCTGGCGGCCGGCCGCGAGCACGCCCTCAACCAGCAACTCGCACAAGCAGATTCGGTTGAAGAGGCGCTCAACGCCGCGGCCGAGGAACTACGGCGGCTGTGGCGCGCCCGTCGGGTACTCGCCGTCACCTTCCTGACCCACACCTCATCGCGGGGCGCCGCCCCGCAAGTGGTGTCGGTCGGTGAGCGCGCCCAGTGGAGCGACCTGACCGACGCCACGCGTGATGCGCTTCGCTCGCTGCGTGACGGCGATCTGCTGGCACCCACCACCACGACGCCCGGGACGGCGGGAATCTCCCTGCAACATCCCGAGGGCGTGCTCGTCGTGTGGATCGACCTGGCGGAGCAACGCCCGTTCACGCTGGAGGACCAGACGCTGTTGACCGTGTTGGCAGGCCGCCTCGGCCAGGGCCTGCATCGAGTACACCAGGCCGATCAGCAGCGTGAGACCGCCCTGGCTCTCCAGCACGCCATCCTCGGTCCCGCTCACCTACCGCACGGGTTCGCGGTGCGCTACCAGGCCGCGAGCAGGCCCCTGCAGGTCGGCGGGGACTGGTACGACGTCGTGGAACTCGAGGACGGACGCATCGCGTTGATCGTCGGCGACTGTGTGGGCCACGGACTGACCGCGGCGACGGTGATGGGTCAGGTGCGCAGCGCCTGCCGGGCACTGCTCCTGAGCAATCCCAGTCCAGGCGCCGCCCTTTCGGCGATGGACCAGTTCGCCGCGCGGCTTCCGGGCGCCCAATGCACCACGGCTGTCTGCATGGTGCTGGATCCAGGAACCGGGGAACTGCTGTACTCGAGCGCGGGGCATCCACCCCCCATCGTGGTCGACGCCGACGGCACCACGCGCCTCCTCGACGACGGTCACACGATCGCCCTGGGGATGCGGGCCGACTGGGCCCGCCCCGAAGCCCGGGTGACCCTTGCGGCGGGCGCGACGCTGCTCCTCTACACCGACGGTCTGGTCGAACGTCGCCGGCTGCCACTGGAACACGGGATTTCCCGCGCCGCCGCTCTGGTGCAGGACCGGCGCGCGTCCACGCTCGATGACCTGGCCGACTCGATCATGTCCCGGCTCGCGCCGGCCGGCGGCTATCAGGACGACGTCGCGGTCCTGCTCTACCGCCACCCCGCCCCGCTGGAGCTGACCTTCCCCGCCCACGCCAGCCGTCTCGCACCGACCCGCAACGCGTTGCGTGGCTGGCTGAAGCGAGTGGGGTTGAACCGCGTGCAGGCCATGGACGTGCTCGTCGCCACCGGCGAAGCCGTCGCCAACGCGATCGAGCACGGCCACCGCCACAGCCCGCACGGCACGATCAGGTTGAGCGCGACCGCACTCGTCGACGCGGTGGAACTCGTCGTATCCGACACCGGGTCGTGGAAGACTCCGCAACCGGAGCCCGACGTCCACCGCGGCCGGGGGATCACCCTCATGCAAGCGCTGATGCACGACGTCGCCATCGACCACGGCACCGACGGGACGACCGTTCGCCTCACCGCAAGGATCGTCTGATGACCACGCCACTGAGCCTCGACCGCACACAGCGCGACGACGGAACGCAGGTCCTGACCGTGGCGGGGGAGATCGACCTCAGCAACATCGACACCTTCCGCCAAGCGATCACCGCCGCCACCGCGGACGCCGCCCGCACGGCGGGGGCCCTGACCGTCGACGTCAGCGCTGTGGAGTATCTCGACAGCGCCGCCATCAGCGTGCTGTACGACCGAGCCGACGACATCCAACGGCTCATCGCCCACGACCTGCTGATGTCCTCCCTCACCGTCAGCGGTGTGACCGAGCTGGTCGCCACCGAAGTGGTGCCGTCGGCTTCGGACGCCTGAGCCCACCGCGTCCGGCACACCGTCCCTGTTCGCCGACGGCGAACGCGCTGCCTGGAACATGAGTGAGGTCGACTCAAGTTCTATAGGTCAGCGGACCGGCGCAGGGCCGGTCGCGAGAGACGAGGAGCAGCACATGAGCAACGTGGCTTTGCGGGTGCGACCCGCGTGGGATCTGGACCGCTGGGTTCGGGACTTCTTCGGCCCCGCGTCCGCCGAGGACTGGTTCGGCGGGGCGGCACGGCCGGCGTTCAACCCCGCCGCTGAGATCGTCAAGGACGGCGAGGACGCGGTCGTGCGGGTGGAACTGCCCGGTGTGGACGTCGACAAGGACGTCACCGTCGAGGTCGACAACGGCCAGCTCGTCATCCACGGTGAGCGGCGCGACGAACGCAGCGAGGAGAAGGACGGCCGCACGCTGCGCGAGATGCGGTACGGCTCGTTCCGGCGGTCGTTCCGGCTTCCGCAGCACGTCGCCGGCGACGCCGTATCGGCGTCCTACGACGCCGGTGTGCTGACGGTCCGGGTGACCGGCGCCTACGCCGGCGCTGCGCCGCAGCGGATCGCGATCGAGAACAAGTAACACCGACACCGAGGCCGGTGGCACCAACGGGTGTCACCGGCCTCGCCGTGGGGCGGCCCGACCTTCTCGGGTGTGAGCCGCCGAAATCGACGAAATGCCCGAATCCTGTCGCACTTTCGCGCCCATGTGTTCGTTTGGGCGAAACGGGAGTCAGCGCCAGCGCTCGAGGAGTTCGTTCGCCCGGCTCGCCAGCGCGGCCTGCAGGAACGGGCCGAAGCTAATGCGCGCGACGCCGAGCGGGCCGAACGACGCCGGGTCGTCCTGGTCGGGCACGCCGATCGCGTTGACCGGCAACGGCAGCTCGGACGTCAGCCGCCGCTGGGTGTCCGGATCGTGGCGGCCGACCGGATAGAGCACGTCGGCGCCCGCCTCGGCCGCCTCTTTCAGCCGCGCCACCGCCCGGTCGACCCGGTCGGAGTCGGCTCCGTCCTTGCGCAGGAACAGGTCCGTGCGGGCGTTGACCACGACGTGCACGCCGGCCGCGTCCGCCGCCGCGCGCAGCGCCCCGACCAGTTCGGCGTGTTCGCCGGAGGACCGCAGCCGGCCACCCTCGCCGTGCACGGTGTCCTCGATGTTGAGCCCGACCGCGCCCACCCCGAGCAGCCCCTCGATCAGCCGGTCGGGCGCTTCGCCGTATCCGGATTCGATGTCGACCGACACCGGGACCGCTCCGACCTCGTCCAACGCCTCGGTGATCTGGGCGACGCGGGTGAGCAGTTCGTCGAACGTCATGCCCTCGTTGTCGGCGCGCCCGACCGAATCGGCGACGGGATGGCTGCCGACGGTCAGCGCGGCGAAGCCCGCGCCGACGGCGAGTCTGGCCGACCACGCGTCCCAGACGGTGGGCAGGACCACAGGGGTTCCGGGCTGATGCAGGGCGAGCAGCGCGGTGGCCCGCTGCTGCAGTTCTGGGTTGGACACGGGCCCATCCTGCCGCCTCAGACGTGATCTGTCTCACTTCCAAGACAGCGATGTGGCTAGCATCGGATGCGTAATGTGATCCAAGACACCCTTCAGCCCAAGGAGGTCACTTGTCCACCACGACCGGTTTCGCCGAACTGCACGAACTCATCGGCGGGCTGCGGCGCTGCGTCACAGCGCTGGCATCCCAGTACGGCGACTCCCCGGCGATGCGCCGGATCGTCAACGACGCCGAACGCATCCTCAACGACATCGACCGCCTCGACATCGACGCCGAGGAACTCGAACTCGGCCGCGGGTTGAGCAGGCATCACCACGTCGGGGAGAAGATCCCGATCCCCGACACCCAGTACGACAGCGACTTCTGGCGGGGTGTGGACGACGAAGGCCTCGGCGGCACCCGCTGACCGGATGCGGGCGCCCCCCGCCCGCCCCACCACGGCGTGACCGCCACCCGGGGTAACCGCGTGCCGTCACCGACTCTCGAAAGGCAACCGTGAGCGCACCGACCGCAGACCGCGAGGGCACCGGCGTCTTCTCCGCGGGACGCGCCCAGATCCCGCAACGGACCCTGCGCACCGACCGCTGGTGGGTGCCGACGGTATTGACCAACCTCGGCCTCGCCGCGTTCGTGATCTACGCGACCGTCCGGGCGTTCTGGGGTAGCGCCTACTGGGTGGCCGACTACCACTACCTGACGCCGTTCTACTCGCCGTGCGTGAGCAAGGGCTGCATCCCCGAGGCCAGCCACTTCGGCCAGTACCTGCCCGACGTCTGGTGGCTGCCGTATGCGGCATTCTCGCTGCCGTTCCTGCTGCTGTTCCGGCTCACCTGCTACTACTACCGCAAGGCCTACTACCGGTCGGTGTGGCAGTCACCCCCGGGATGCGCTGTGGCCGAACCCCATTCGACATACACCGGGGAGACCAGGCTGCCGCTCGTCATGCAGAACCTGCACCGCTACTTCTTCTACATCGCCGTCATCATCTCGCTGATCAACACCTACGACGCGATCCTGGCCTTCCGCTCCCCCACTGGGTTCGGCTTCGGCCTCGGCAACGTGATCCTCGTCGTGAACGTGATCCTGCTCTGGACCTACACCGTGTCCTGCCACTCCTGCCGCCACGTCACCGGCGGCCGGCTCAAGCACTTCTCCAAACACCCGGTGCGCTACTGGATGTGGACGCAGGTCAGCAAGCTCAACACGCGGCACATGCTGTTCGCGTGGATCACGCTCGGAACGCTGGTGCTCACCGACTTCTACGTCATGCTGGTCGCCAGCGGCACCATCTCCGACCTGAGATTCATTGGCTGAGTTCTGATTACGCACACGTACGAAACGACGAGTGAGGTTTGATGGCGGCGACCGACCCCCGACCCAACGACTCCAGCGGTATCGAACGACACCAGTACGACGTGGTGGTCATCGGTGCCGGCGGCGCGGGTCTGCGCGCGGTGATCGAGGCCCGCGAGCGCGGCCTGCGGGTCGCGGTCGTCTGCAAATCGCTGTTCGGCAAGGCGCACACCGTGATGGCCGAGGGCGGCTGTGCAGCCTCGATGGGCAACACGAACCCCAAAGACAGCTGGCAGGTCCACTTCGGTGACACCATGCGCGGCGGCAAGTTCCTCAACAACTGGCGGATGGCCGAGCTGCATGCCAAGGAGGCACCCGACCGGGTGTGGGAGCTCGAGACCTACGGGGCGCTGTTCGACCGCACCAAGGACGGCCGGATCAGCCAGCGCAACTTCGGCGGCCACACCTACCCCCGGCTGGCCCACGTCGGTGACCGCACGGGCCTCGAGATCATCCGCACGATGCAGCAGAAGATCGTGTCGCTGCAGCAGGAGGACAAGGCGGAGCTCGGCGATTACGACGCCCGCATCCGCGTGTTCGCCGAGTGCACGGTCACCGATCTGATCAAGGACGGGGACCGGATCGCGGGCGCGTTCGGCTACTGGCGTGAGAGCGGCCGGTTCATCCTGTTCGAGGCGCCCGCCGTGGTGCTCGCGACGGGCGGGATCGGCAAGTCCTACAAGGTGACGTCGAACTCGTGGGAGTACACCGGCGACGGGCACGCCCTGGCGCTGCGGGCCGGCGCGACGCTGATCAACATGGAGTTCATCCAGTTCCACCCCACAGGCATGGTGTGGCCGCCGAGCGTGAAAGGCATCCTCGTCACCGAGGGGGTGCGCGGTGACGGCGGCGTGCTGAAGAACTCCGACGGCAAGCGCTTCATGTTCGACTACATCCCGGACGTGTTCAAGGGTCAGTACGCCGAATCCGAGGACGAAGCCGACCAGTGGCTCAAGGACAACGACTCGGCTCGCCGCACCCCCGACCTGCTCCCCCGCGACGAGGTGGCCCGCGCGATCAACACCGAGGTCAAGGAGGGCCGTGGCACCCCGCACGGCGGGGTGTACCTCGACATCGCGTCGCGAATGAGCGCCGAGGAGATCAAGCGTCGCCTGCCGTCGATGTACCACCAGTTCATGGAGCTCGCCGAGGTCGACATCACCACCGACGAGATGGAGGTGGGGCCGACCTGCCACTACGTGATGGGCGGGATCGAAGTCGACCCGGACACCGGCGCCGCCAAGACCCCCGGGCTGTTCGCCGCGGGCGAGTGCGCGGGCGGGATGCACGGATCGAACCGGCTGGGCGGCAACTCGCTGTCGGATCTGCTGGTGTTCGGGCGCCGTGCCGGACTGGGCGCCTCCGACTACGTGCGCGCGCTGAACGACCGGCCGACGGTGTCGGAGGAGGCGGTCGAGGAGGCGTGCACCCTGGCGCTGGCACCGTTCGACGGACCGGGCGAGGGTGAGCCGGAGAACCCCTACACCCTGCAGCTCGACCTGCAGGACACCATGAACGAGCTCGTCGGCATCATCCGCAAGGCCGACGAGATCACCGAGGCCCAGACCAAACTCACCGAGCTGCGCGAGCGGTTCAAACGCCTGAAGGTCGAGGGCAACCGGCACTTCAACCCGGGCTGGCACCTGGCGATCGACCTGCGCAACATGCTGCTGGTCAGCGAGTGTGTGGCCAAGGCGGCGCTCGAGCGCACGGAGAGCCGGGGCGGCCACACCCGCGACGACTACCCGTCGATGGAAGCCACGTGGCGCAAGACCCTGCTGGTGTGCCGGGCAGAGGACGACGATGTCGTCGTCCCGAGTGTCAGCGTCACCCGCGAGGACCAGGTGCCCATGCGCGACGACCTGCTCGAGCTGCTCGACATCGAAGAGCTCCAGAAGTACTTCACCGACGAAGAACTCGCCAACCACCCGGCAAGGAGACGCTCATGAGCTACCAGGCGAAGATGCGGGTGTGGCGGGGCGACGAAGAGGGCGGCGCCCTGCAGGACTACACCGTCGAGGTCAACGAGGGCGAGGTGGTGCTCGACATCATCCACCGCCTGCAGCAGACCCAGACCGGAGACCTGGCGGTGCGGTGGAACTGCAAGGCGGGCAAGTGCGGATCCTGTTCGGCCGAGATCAACGGCCGCCCGCGGTTGCTGTGCATGACCCGCATGTCGACCTTCGGCGAGCAGGAGACCGTCACCGTCACGCCGCTGCGCACCTTCCCGGTGATCCGCGATCTGGTGACCGACGTGTCGTTCAACTACGAGAAGGCCAGGGAGATCCCGGCGTTCACCCCGCCCAAGGATCTGCAGCCGGGTGAGTACCGGATGGCGCAGGAGGACGTGAACCGGTCACAGGAATTCCGAAAGTGCATCGAGTGCTTCCTGTGCCAGAACGTCTGCCACGTCGTGCGCGACCACGAGGAGAACAAGAAGGCGTTCGCCGGTCCGCGCTATCTCATGCGCATGGCCGAGTTGGACATGCATCCGCTCGACGTGCACGAGCGCCGCGCCGAGGACGCCCAGGAGGTCCACGGGCTCGGGTACTGCAACATCACCAAATGCTGCACCGAGGTGTGCCCCGAACACATCAAGATCACCGACAACGCGCTGATCCCCATGAAAGAGCGTGCGGCAGACCGAAAGTACGACCCCGTGGTGTGGTTGGGCAACAAGCTGTTCCGGCGGCGGTGAGCCGAGTAACCTCGGTCACAGCGGCCAATCAACCACGAAAGGCAGCCTGATGACTCTGAGTCATACACACAGCCTCAACGACATCCGCACGGCGATCCGGCAACTGTCCGCGCGCGCAGACCTGGCCCGCAAGGAAGGCCGGACTGATGACGCCGCGGAGATCGAGCGGCGGATCCAGGGGTATCGCGAGGAACTGGCCACGCGCCCCTGACCGGTGCCGTCAGCCGCCCAGGCGACGGAATGTGCTGCGGTGGAACACGATCGGGGCGATGTCCGGGTGGACGGTGATGTCCTCGACCCGCAGGATGACGATCGTGTGGTCGCCGGCCTCGACCAGGTTGTAGATCGAGCTGTCCAGCCACACGCTGGTGCCGTTGATGAAGACGGCGCCGTCGTCGCTCGAGGTCGTCTCGAGTCCGGCGAACCGGTCCCCGGCCTTGGCCGCCAGCGTCCGCGCGGCCGCGTCGTGGGACTCGCCCAGCACGCTGATTCCCAGGCGGGGCAGGTCCTTGAGCTTGGGCCACGTCGTTGACGTGTTCTGCACACAGAACGAGACCAGCGGCGGGTCGAGCGACACCGGCACGAAGGTGCTCGCCGCGAGCCCGACGCGCGTGCCGTCCGATTCCGCGGCGATCGCGATGACGCCCGTCGGGAAGTGACCGAAGGCCTCGCGCAGCGTGGCCGGATCCAGATCTGTGCGACTCATAACAACGTCCATCTTCACATGTCGTCGGCCACGGCGCCCAGTGCCCCGAACCACGGCGTCGGCGAGGGCGTACCGACCGTTCCCTGCGGGGCCGCTCGGCGCCCGCAGCCGGTTGACCACAGCGGACGTGATGAGCATCACATTTTCGTGAAGACGCAGTTCAGCGGGTATTTCTGACCCGGTGGCCGAGCTCGGCCAACTGCTCGGTTGATTAGCCGGTGGAAATTGCTCGCGGCTGGTTTGCGTTGAAGTTACCGGGCGGTATAGTCGGGCACAGTTACTGGTGGGTAACTTGTCCGGAAGTACCCAACCGCAGGTGGCATTTCTCATCGAGGAGGCAACGTGAGCCACTACAAGAGCAACGTCCGTGACCAGGTCTTCAACCTGTTCGAGGTACTTGGCGTCGACAAGGCTCTCGGTCAGGGCGACTACAGCGACCTGGATGCCGACACGGCCCGCGAGATGCTCGGCGAGATGGCTCGCCTGGCCGAGGGGCCCGTCGCCGCGTCGTTCGCCGACGGCGACCGCAATCCGCCGGTCTTCGACCCCAAGACCCACTCGGTGACGCTGCCCGAGTCGTTCAAGAAGTCCGTGCGCGCCGTGATCGACGGCGGCTGGGACAAGGTCGGCATCGAAGAAGAGCTCGGCGGTATGCCGATGCCCCGTGCGCTGGTGTGGGCGCTGCACGAGCATCTGCTCGGCGCGAACCCGGCGACGTGGATGTACGCCGGCGGACCCGGCTTCGCCAGCATCTTCTACAAGCAGGCCACCGACGAGCAGAAGAAGTGGGCCGAGATCGCCGCCGAGCGCGGCTGGGGCGCCACCATGGTGCTGACCGAGCCGGACGCCGGCTCCGACGTCGGCGCCGGCCGCACCAAGGCCGTCAAGCAGGAGGACGGCTCCTGGCACATCGACGGTGTGAAGCGGTTCATCACCTCCGCCGACTCCGACGACCTGTTCGAGAACATCTTCCACCTGGTGCTGGCCCGCCCCGAGGGCGCAGGCCCGGGCACCAAGGGTCTGTCGCTGTTCTTCGTGCCGAAGTTCCTGTTCGACTTCGAGACCGGTGAGCTGGGCGAACGCAACGGTGTCTTCGTCACCAACGTCGAGCACAAGATGGGCCTCAAGGTCTCGGCCACCTGTGAGCTGTCCTTCGGCCAGCACGGTGTGCCCGCCAAGGGCTGGCTGGTCGGCGAGGTGCACAACGGCATCGCGCAGATGTTCGACGTCATCGAGCAGGCCCGAATGATGGTGGGCACCAAGGCCATCGCCACGCTGTCCACCGGTTACCTCAATGCGCTCGAGTACGCCAAGAGCCGCGTGCAGGGCGCCGACATGACCCAGATGACCGACAAGACGGCGCCGCGCGTGACCATCACGCACCACCCCGACGTCCGTCGCTCGCTGATGACCCAGAAGGCCTACGCCGAGGGTCTGCGCGCGCTGTACCTGTTCACCTCCACCTACCAGGACGTCGCGGTCGCCGAGAAGGTCCACGGTGTGGACGGCGATCTGGCGCTCAAGGTCAACGACCTGCTGCTGCCGATCGTCAAGGGTGTCGGCTCCGAGCAGGCCTACGCCAAGCTGACCGAATCGCTGCAGACCTTCGGCGGTTCGGGCTTCCTGCAGGACTACCCGATCGAGCAGTACATCCGCGACGCGAAGATCGACTCGCTGTACGAGGGCACCACCGCCATCCAGGCGCAGGACTTCTTCTTCCGCAAGATCGTCCGCGACAAGGGTGTGGCGCTGGCGCACGTGGCCGGCCAGATCGAGGAGTTCGTCAAGTCGGAGACCGGTAACGGCCGACTCAAGGCCGAGCGGGCCCTGCTGGCCACCGCGCTCGCCGACGTGCAGGCGATGGCGGCCTCGCTGACCGGCTACCTGATGGCCTCCCAGGAGGACGCGAAGGAGCTCTACAAGGTCGGCCTCGGTTCGGTCCGCTTCCTGATGAGCGTCGGCGATCTCATGATCGGCTGGCTGCTGCAGCGGCAGGCCGCCGTGGCGATCGAGGCGCTCGACGCCGGTGCCACCGGTGAGGAGAAGGCGTTCTACGAGGGCAAGCTCGCGGTGGCGTCGTTCTTCGCGAAGAACTTCCTGCCGCTGCTGACCAGCACCCGTCAGGTCGTCGAGAACCTCGACAACGAGATCATGGAGCTCGACGAAGCCGCGTTCTGATCGATCCCTTGCACGCTCGAGGCCCCCGCTGCGGCGGGGGCCTCCTGCGTCGCGGGGTTAGTACTCCCCCTCGCCGTCAGAGAGCGGCCAGCAGTGCGCGGGTACGCGCCCGGCCTTCGGGATCGGGATCGAACACCGCGGCGGTGAACTCGTCGACGCCTGCCGCACGCAGGTCGCCGATGCGCTGCGCGACGGTGCCCTCGTCGCCGATGATCGCGGCGTCCTCCGGACCGGCGTACCCCTCGCGGTCGAGCATCGCCCGGTACGACGGGAGCTTGCCGTAGATGGAGAACTGGCGGGCGGCGTGGGCGCGTACGGCGTCGGGTTCGTCGGTGACGCTGACGGGCAGTCCGGCGACGACGCGCACCTCACCGTCTGGGCGGCCGGCCTCGGCGGCGGCCTGCCGCAGTGTCGGGCCGACGTGTTCGGCCAGCGTCGTGGCGCCGGTCATCCACGTCAGCGTGCCCGCGGTGCGCCGCCCGGCCAGGCGGAGCAGCTGCGGACCCAGCGCGGCGAGATACACCGGCGGCGCCGGCGCGGTGAACTGCAGTGCGCCGCGAGTGGTGACCAGCTCTCCGGCCGCGTCGGCCGCGTCGCCGGCCAGCAGCGGTTGCAGCCCGTCGAGGTACTCGCGCATCCGCCGCACATTGCGGTCCCAGGCGATCCCCCACATTCCCTCGGTGACCAGCCGGTGCGAGAGTCCCAGCCCGAGGGTGAAGCGTCCGCCCGCGACGAGCGACAGCGTGAGCGCGCGCTGCGCCAGGAGCATGGGGTGCTGGTTCTGGATCGGCAGGACCGCGGTACCGACGTCGACCGCGTCGACCTCGTGCAGCGCGACGGCGAGAACGGTGAGCAGATCGGGTTCGGACGGCAGCTGACTCAGCCAGACCCGGCGGAATCCTTCGTCACGCAACTCGGTGAGCTGGCGAACACAGGAGTCGACCGGTGAGCGGTCCGTGAGGGATCCCAGAATGCTGATCTGCATGGGTTTCACGCTACGTGCGCACGAGGGCGGGTCCGGGAGGACAGTGGGGGCGTTCTCACTGTGTCTCGCGCCGCCGGTTGTTCACCCCTGCACCGGCTATTTGGATCAGTCACTCCCGAACCCGTCGTGCGTTCGATGTTACGCCTCGGGTTCCCCTCAGACCAGAGGTGCACGCGACCGATCGCAAGAAGATGGCCCCGTGTTGCCGTCGGGTCGGGGGGTCAGACGGCAACACGGAGCTATCCGGTGTATCGGCGCGGTCGACGGAGGCGTTACACGTCCCCGAAGAAAACTTTCAGCAAAGTTCTCAGGCCTCGAGGATCGCGGCGACACCCTGGCCACCCGCGGCGCAGATGGAGATGAGGCCGCGCACCGGCTGACCGGTCTGCTTGCGCTTCTCGGCCAGCTGTTTGGCCAGCTGTGCCACGATGCGCCCGCCCGTCGCGGCGAACGGGTGCCCGGCGGCCAGGGACGAGCCGTTGACGTTGAGCTTGCTGCGGTCGATCGACCCGAGCGCGCTGTCGAGGCCTAGGCGCTCCTTGCAGTACTCCTCGGACTCCCAGGCCTGCAGGTGCGCCAGCACGACCGAGGCGAACGCCTCGTGGATCTCGTAGAAGTCGAAGTCCTGCAGGCTCAGCCCGTTGCGGGCCAGCAGCCGCGGCACCGCGTAGGTGGGCGCCATCAGCAGACCGTCGCGTCCGTTGGCGTAGTCGACCGCCGCGGTCTCGCCGTCGACGTAGTAGGCCAGCGGTTCGATGCCGTGCTGCTGCGCCCACTCCTCCGACGCCAGCAGCGCCACCGAGGCGCCGTCGGTCAGCGGCGTGGAGTTGCCCGCGGTCATCGTCGCGTCACCGTGGCGCACGCCGAACACCGGCTTGAGCTTGGCCAGCTTCTCGGCCGACGAGTCCGCGCGCAGGTTGTTGTCGCGGTAGACGCCGAGGAACGGCGTGACCAGATCGTCGAAGAAGCCGCGATCGTAGGCGGCGGCCATGTTGCGGTGGCTGGCCGCGGCCAGCTCGTCCTGGTCGACGCGTTTGATCCCCATCTCCTTGGCGGTGATGGCGGCGTGCTCACCCATCGACATGCCGGTGCGCGGTTCGCTGTTGACGGGGATCTCGATTCCGACCGCGGCGGGCAGCTTGCCGACGAGTTTGAGGCGGTCGACGTTGGACTTGGCGCGCCGCAGACCCAGCAGCGTCTTGCGCAGGTCGTCGCCGAACGCGATCGGGGCGTCCGAGGTGGTGTCGACGCCGCCGGCCGCCGCCGACTCGTAGCGGCCCGCCGCGATGCCGTCGGCCGCGGCGATGGTGGCCTGCAGCCCGGTGCCGCAGGCCTGCTGGATGTCGAAGGCGGGCGTGTACGACGACAGCGCACTGCCGAGCACGCATTCGCGCATCAGGTTGAAGTCACGGCTGTGTTTGAGCACGGCGCCGCCGATGACCGCGCCGAGCTTTTCGCCCTGCAGGTTGAACCGGTCGACCAGCCCGCCCAGCGCCGCGGTGAACATGTCCTGGTTGGACGCGTTCGCGTACGCGCCGTCCGAGCGCGCGAAGGGGATCCGATTACCGCCGAGGACGGCGACCCGTCGCATCGTTCTGCTGTCAGCCACGTTTGCCTCCACTGTCGTTCCGGCTATGTAACACCCGATATTACCCACCGTTCTTACTCAGGAGTAAGTTCAGAGGGGTTCCTCCACTCCGCGGACGAAAGGCAGCAGAAGTGGCCTCCGACATCTATACCCAAATTGTTCATTCGGGCCCCGGTTCCTTCCTCGCCAAACAGCTCGGCATCCCGCAGCCGGAGACCCTGCGCCGCTACCGGCCCGGTGAGCCGCCGCTGCCCGGCGCCCTGCTGATCGCCGGCGACGGCCGCATCGTCGAACCGCTGCGCGCCGCGCTGGCCGAGGACTACGACATCGTCGCCAACAACATCGGCGGCCGCTGGGCCGACACCTTCGGCGGCCTGGTCTACGACGCCACCGGCATCACCGAGCCCGAGGGACTCAAGGGCCTCTACGAGTTCTTCACCCCGCTGCTGCGCAACCTCACCCCGAATGCGCGGCTGGTCGTCGTCGGCACCGACCCCGAGGAGGCCTCCACCCCGCACGAGCAGATCGTGCAGCGCGCACTGGAGGGCTTCACCCGCTCGCTGGCCAAGGAGCTGCGCCGGGGCGTGACCGCCTCCCTGGTGTATGTCTCCCCGCGGGCCAAGACCGCGGCCACCGGCGTGGAGTCGACGATGCGGTTCATCCTGTCGGGCAAGTCGGCCTACGTCGACGGTCAGGTGTACCGGGTCGGCCCCGAGGACGCCGCCCCGCCCGCCGACTGGGACAAGCCGCTGGCCGGCAAGGTCGCCGTGGTCACCGGCGCGGCACGCGGTATCGGCGCGACGATCGCGGAGGTGTTCGCCCGTGACGGCGCCTCGGTGGTGGCCGTCGACGTCGAAGGAGCTGCGGAGGATCTGGCCAAGGTTGCCGAGAAGGTCGGCGGCACCGGCCTGACCCTCGACGTCACCGCGCCCGACGCCGTGGACAAGATCGCCGCGCACGTCCGTGAACATCACGGTGGCAAACTGGACATCCTGGTCAACAACGCCGGCATCACCCGCGACAAGCTGCTGGCCAACATGGACGAGGGCCGCTGGGACTCGGTGATCGCGGTCAACCTGCTCGCCCCGCTGCGGCTGACCGAGGGCCTGGTGGACAACGGCATCCTCGGTGAGGGTGGCCGGGTCGTCGGCCTGTCGTCGATGGCGGGCATCGCCGGCAACCGCGGGCAGACCAACTACGCGACCACCAAGGCCGGGATGATCGGCCTGACCGATGCACTGGCGGACAAGCTGCACGAGAAGGGCATCACGATCAACGCCGTCGCGCCGGGGTTCATCGAGACCAAGATGACCGAAGCCATCCCGTTCGCCACCCGCGAGGTGGGCCGCCGGCTCAACTCGCTGTACCAGGGCGGCCAGCCCGTCGACGTGGCCGAGACCATTGCCTACTTCGCCAGCCCGGCGTCGAACGCCGTGACCGGCAACACGATCCGGGTGTGCGGCCAAGCCATGCTGGGAGCCTGACATGAGCGCACAGCCAAGCGGAACCCGAAACCTGTTGCGGGCGGCGGCAGGCGCGCTGCCGTTCGTGCCCCGCGGCGACTCGCTGCCCGATCGCACGCTGACCGTCGACGAGTTGAGCATCGACCCGGTCAACGTCGCCGAGTACGCCGCCGTCACCGGTCTGCGGTTCGGCGACACCGTGCCGATCACCTACCCTTTCGCACTCACCTTCCCGACGGTGATGGCGTTGGTGACGGGCTTCGACTTTCCGTTCGCCGCAATGGGTTCGGTGCACATCGAGAATCACATCACCCAGCACCGGCCCATCTCGGTCAGCGATACCGTCTCGGCCGCCGTGCATGCGGAGAACCTGCGCGAGCATCGGCGGGGGCTGCTGGTGGACGTGGTCACCGACGTCACGGTCGGCAACGAGCCGGCGTGGCATCAGGTGACGACGTTCCTGCACCAGCAGCGGACCAGCCTGTCCGACCAGCCCAAGCCGCCACCGGAGAAGCAGCCGAAGCTGGGCCCGCCGAACGCGTTACTGAACGTGACGGCCGGACAGATCCGGCACTACGCATCGGTCAGCGGGGACCACAACCCCATCCACACCAATCCGGTCGCGGCCAAACTGTTCGGCTTCCCGACGGTGATCGCCCACGGCATGTTCTCGGCCGCGGCGGTGCTGGCCAACGTCGAGGGCCAACTGCCGGGTGCGGTGCGGTACTCGGTGCGGTTCGCCAAACCGGTGGTCCTGCCCGCCAAGGCGGGTCTCTACGTCGACCACACCGCCGACGGCGGCTGGGACCTGACCCTGCGCAACAAGAAGGGTGAGCCGCACCTGACGGGCACCGTCCGCGCACTGTAGTGCGAACACGGCAAACGGCGAGACGGCGCGGGCCGCGTCTCGTACAGTGCAGCCGTGACGACCTCGAAGGTTCCTCCGGTGGGGCTGGCTCGCGCTGTCGAGCGGTTCCGCTCCGTTCTCGATCGGCTGCATCGACGCAGCGCACCGCCGTCGGCGGTGATGTTGGAGAAGATCCTGGGCGCGTGGGTAGCCCAGGGCATCACGGTGGCGGCCGATCTGAAGGTGGCCGACGCACTCGCCGACGGCCCGCTGCCGATCGGCGAACTCGCGCGGCGGGTCGGTGCCGATCCCGACGCATTGGCCCGGCTGATGCGGGCGCTGATCGGCGAGGGCGTCTTCACGCAGCGGCGCGACGGTCGCTACGCGCTCAACGCCCTTGGCGCGGCCCTGCGCACGGACTCACCCATGTCGGTGGCCGGGATGGCGCGCATGGTCGGCCACCCCGCCCACCGCGAGCACTGGAGTCAGTTGCTCGAGGCGATCCGTACCGGTGAGGCGACGGTGCCGAAACTGCGCGGTATGCCGGGGTTCGAGTACCTCGTCGCGAACCCCGAACTGGGCGAGATCTTCAACGACGCCATGACCAACCTGTCCGAGGCCGCGGTGGTGCCGCTGACCGCCGCCTACGACTTCAGCCCCTACGCCAGGATCGTCGATGTCGGCGGCGGCCACGGCCGCTTCCTCGCGGCGATCCTGGCGGCCACCCCGTCGGCGCGCGGCGTGCTCTACGACCTTCCCCAGGTCGTCGAGGGCGCGCCCGATCTGCTCGCCAGACACGGTGTGGCCGACCGGGTCGAGATCGTCGGCGGTTCGTTCTTCGACAGTGTGCCCGCGGGTGCGGACGCCTACGTCGCCAAGAACGTCATCCACGACTGGCCGGACCACCAGGCGCTGACCATCCTGCGCAACATCCGCGCCGCGGCGAACGCCGGCGCCGTCGTGCTGCTGGCCGAATTCGTCATCCCCGAACGCCCCCGTCAGTTCATCGGCAACTGGACGGATATGGAGATGCTGATGGCCACCGGCGCCCGGGAGCGGACCGAGGCGGAGTACCGAGAACTCTTCGAGCAGGCCGGGTTCCGGCTCAGCCGAGTGGTGCCGACCGTCGCCCCGATCAGCCTGATCGAAGGCCGAGCGGTCTAGTTCGACACGACCGCGGCGTCCTGGGCGACTCCCTGGTCGCTGCGTTCTGGCCCGGCGTCGGACGGGGTGCCCTTCAGACCACGCCAGAACAGGTTGATCATCAGCTCGGCGGCCTCGTCGACGTCGGCGTCGCCGGTACTGACCCGGGTGGCGATCGCCTCGCCCGCGCCGACGAGCGCGACGGCCATCATCTCGAAATCGGTGTCCGGTTCCGGATGGCGGGTGCCCTCGCGTAGCAGGCGACTGACCAGTTCGATGATCCGTTCACGACCTTCGCGGACGGTGTGGGCGAACGCCTGCGAACTGGTCGCCTGCGTGTACAGCACGATCCACGAGGCGCGGTTGGTGTCGATGTAGGTCAGGAACGACAGCACCGCGTTGCGCAGCAGGTCCCGCGCGCCCTGCGTGAAGTCGATCTTGCTGCGCACCTCGTCGACGAACCGGCTGAGCTCGCGGTCCAGACAGGCGCCGAAGAGTTCTTCTTTGGACCCGTAGTAGAGGTAGAGCATCGGTTTGGAGATCTGCGCCTCCGCGGCGATGGCGTCCATCGACGTCTCGTGATAGCCGTTCACGGAGAACATCTGCACGGCCGCATCGAGCATCTGCTGCTCGCGCACCGCGCGTGGCAAACGCTTGGTTCCACCGGGCATTGCTCCAGGGTAAGCAATCGGCGGTGCGGGGGCGGACTCAGGAGGCACGCTCACGGCAGGAGTTCACCGCGGCGCTGCTCCTCCCACAGCGCCATCCGGGTACGCGCCGACTCGCCGATCGCGTCCATCACCAGCGGCAGGAGCAGTTCGGTGAGCAGGAACCCGGCGGCCATGCTCTGGTAGACCGTGCCGACGGTGCTCGATGCGGCCAGGACCACCTCGGCGTCCGGAGCCGCCGGACAGGCCAGGTCGTCGGTGATGAGCACGACGGCGGCGCCGGCCCGGTGGAAGCGGGCCGCCACGTCGACGGCGCTGGACTGGTAACGGTGGTAATCGAACAGCACGAGGACGTCGCGCCGGGTCAGCTCCATCATCGCGCCGAGGTCGCGTCCCGACGGTTCGGCCAGCAGGCGGACCCCCGGGCGCAACTGTTCCAGGTGGGCGGCAAGGTGCTGGGCCAGCAGCAGCGAGAACCGGCCGCCGTGCAGGTAGAGCGGCCGGGCCTGATCGGCCAGCAGCGTCACCGCCGCCTCCAGCGCCGCATCGGGCAGCATGGCCAGTGTCTCCTGGGCGCGCTCGTTCTGGGCGCGGGCCTGGCGCAGCAGCCGGTCGAGCAGGCTGCCCGCGGCGGGGGCGTCCGGCAGCCGGGTGATGGGACCGTTCGACATGGCCGAGATCTCGGCGCGCAGCGCGGCCTGCAGGTCGGCGAATCCGTCGAAACCCAGGGATTGGGCGAATCGCAGCACTGTGGGCGGACTGACCTCGGCCCGCTCGGCGAGTCGCGCGGCGCTCGCCAGCCCCGCGCTCGGGTAGTCCGCCAGCAGGGCGCGACCGACCCGGCGCTCGGCCCGCGACAGCGCCGACAACGCCGAAGAGGTCAGCGCAGCGACGGTCTCACCGGTGCGGGCGGTCACGGACTCAATCTGTCACGAGCGGATGCAGGGTCATCGAGAGATCGTCGATCGACACCGCGGTGACGCACTCCGGCGGCAGCGGCTGCCAGTCGAGGGCGCCGAAACCCGTCGACCCGATGACCACCGTGCGCTCGTCGGGGCGCGCCCACCGCAGCGCGAAGTAGTCCTCGAGGTGTTCGGTCGGCAGGTCGGCAGCGGTGATCTCCTCGATGTCCTCGGCGGGCAGGCTGCTGCGGGCGTGCGCGTCGACGGCGATGAGCTGGCCCTCGCCGAGCAGCAGCGCGTTGAGGCTGGCCTCGGGGTAGCGGTGCCGCAGCTGGGCCACGGCGCGGCGCACCGCCTCGGCCAGCGTCGGCGCGGTGCGGCGGTGCTGGCGGATCAGCGCGAAATAGCGCTCGCTGTCGGTGGTGCCGAGCAACGTCGCGGCGACGTCGGGCTCGAGCAGGCCGTCCAGCGGGGCCATCGGTTTGATCGATCCGTTGTGGGCCATCGCGATCCCGTCGGCGAGAAACGGGTGGGAGTTCTCGGGGCGTACCGCCAGGCCGTTGGTCGCCCAGCGCAGGTGCACCATGCTCGCCAGCGCACGGCGCCCGGTGGTGGCCGCGTCGAACGCCGGGTCGTCGAATGCGCTGCCCGCCGAGACCTCGACCGCCGGCGGCTGGCCGGGCGCCTCGACAGCGGCGATACCCCACCCGTCACCGTGGATCTTTGTCAGCGCAAGGAAGTCCTTCAGGGTCGGCGCGCCGACCGCCTCCGACACGGACACCGGAACAGCGGACACGACACCCAGCAACCGCGAGGCGGCGACGGCGGCCTATGACCTCGACGTCGTCAAGATCGGCATGCTGGGCACACCGGCGACCATCGACGTGGCCTCGGCGGCGAACTGGAATGCACGATGCTGTCCCCGGACTCCGGACCCGCGTCGAACGATCCGTGGTCGCCGTACGGCATCCGCACGTCGCTGGACCGCTCGGCGTTCCTCGTCGACCTGATGACCGCGGCGGAGAAGGCGGGCTTGGCGGTCGAACAGCTGCACACCGAGTACGGGCACGACCAACTCGAGATGTCACTGGCTCCCGCCAGTGCCGTGGAGACCGCCGACGCGGTCATCCTGGCGCGCATCGTGATCGGCCGGGCCGCCGCCCGGCACGGGATGAAGATCTCGTTCTCGCCGGTACCGTTCGCCGGCGCCGCGGGCAACGGTGCGCACGTGCACCTCTCGCTCGCCGACGCCGGCGGTCCGCTGTTCTCCGGTGGCGACGGCCCGTACGGTATCCGGCCCCGCGGCGGCGCGGCGATCGCCGGGGTCCTCGACACGATGCCTGATCTGATCGGCGTGTACGCCGGCTCGGCGCTGTCGGCGCAGCGGCTCAAGCCGGGGAACTGGGCGGGCGCGGCGGCGTGCTGGGGTCTGGAGAACCGGGAGGCCGCCGTGCGCTTCATCGCCGCCACCCCGGGAAATCCCCACGGCGCCAACGCCGAACTGAAACTCGTCGACCCCAGCGCGAACCCCTACCTGGCCGCCGCCGCATTCCTGGGCAGCGCGCTGCGCGGTATCGACCGGCAACTCACCTTGCCGCCCGAGATACCGGAGGATCCGCGGCGGTCCGAGGCGACGCCTCCGCCGCTGCCCACCGACCAGCGGTCCGCGATCGAGGCACTCGAGCGGTCCACGACCGCCGCCGAACTCCTCACCCCGCCGATCATCGAGGGGCTGGCCGCCGTGCGCCGCCACGAGCTCACCACCTACGGCGACCGCCCGCCCGCCGAAACCACCCAGGCCCTGCGCCTCGCCTGGAGCTGCTGACCCCCGTCGAGAGGAACCCGGATGACCAACTCAGTACTGCCGCCCGACACCGACCAACTGCCCCACCGCCGCCTGCCGTTCTGGGTGGCGCTGGCCATGTCAGTGGCGCTCGTGGGGCCGACCCTGGCGATGTCCGGCAACGGGCAGGGGCTGATCGGCACCGTCGGCAAGGCCATCCCGCTGGTGTTCCTCATCGGTCTGGTCGGGGTGTCGCTGGTCGGCTACAGCTTCGTGCGGCTCACCCGCCACCTCAACCACGCCGGCTCGGCCTACGGGCTGGTGGGCGGGACGATCGGGCCGCGGGCCGGCTTCTTCTCCGGTTTCGCCATGCTGGGCGCCTACGTCGGCTTCTCGATCGGCACTCTCGCGCTGACCGCGGCGTTCACCAACGCGTTCATCGCGCAGCTGCAACCCGGCACCGACGACCCTTTCCAGGTGCCGTGGCTGCTGGTCGTCCTCGTGGGCGCGGTCATCTCATTCCTGTTGGCGGGCCGCGACGTGCGGCTGCTCGCAAAGGTGCTGCTGGGGATCGAAGGCATCGGGATCCTGGCCATGGTGGTGCTCGTCGCGGTGATCTTCATCAAGGGCGGCGCGCCGACGACGGGTATCGACGTCAGCGTGTTCACGTTCGACGGCGTCTCGGCCTCCGCGGTGCTCAGTGGTGTGGTCGCGGCCTTCCTGTCCTGGGCGGGTTTCGAGGCGTGCGCATCGATGGGCGAGGAGACCGACAACCCCGGCCGCAACATCCCTCGTGCACTCGGCGGCACCCTGCTGCTGACCGGTGTGCTGTTCGTGGTCGTGATGTTCGCGCAGGTCATCGGATTCGGCACCGACGAGGCCGGTCTGGCGGCGTTTCAGGGTTCGGGAAACACCTTGGGCGACCTGGGCAGTAGCTACGTCGGGCAGTGGTTCAGCCTGCTCATCATCTTCACCGCGACGGTCGCGGCGTTCGGCTGCCACCTCGCCACGTCCGCCACCTCCGGCCGCATGCTCTTCGCATTCGGGCGCGACGGTTTCGGCCCGAAGTGGTTGGCGCAGATCAACGCCCAGACGGGTGGGCCGCGCCGGGCCACCTGGCTGGTGGTCGGGGTCGCCCTCGTGGTCGACCTGCTCTGCGGTGCCATCGGCTGGCCCGACATGGGTACCGGCAACGCCGCGATCGACACCTACTTCCTGTTCGCGGTCGCCGGTTCGGTGTGCCTGATGGTGTGTTACCTGCTGGTCGAGATGGCCGCGGCTTGGTTCGTCGGGGCACCGAGGTTCGCCGGTGTGCACGGCGGCACGGGGAAGGTCCTCGGCCTGGTCCTGCCGCTGCTCGGTGCGGTGGTGATCGCGGTGGTGCTGTGGTTCAACGTCAAGGACGCCGAAAGCTGGTCAGCGGCACCGCTGCTCGGGCTGTATTGGTGCGCGACCGGTTTGATCATCGCGCTGGCCGCGTCCGGGATCGCCAAGCGGGTGGGTCAGTCTCTGGCCCACGAGCTGGAGCTCACCCCGCCGTTGGAGCCCGAGGAGGACGGACGACCGGCTGCCCGATGAGCACCCTCTACGAGCGGGACGCCGCGGTCCTCGCCGGCATCGAGAAGCTGCGGTTCTTCCCGCTCGAGGTGGTCTCCGGGCAGGGGTCGACGCTGACCACCCCCGACGGCAGGCAACTGCTCGACCTCTCGGCGACCTGGACGGCATCGGGGCTCGGACACGGCCACCCGGCGATCGTCGAGGCGGTCACCCGGGCGGTGCGCGCTGCACCGGGGGCGGGCGGACTGTCCGCGGTGCACCCGGATTCCGTCGGCCTGGCCGAGGATCTGCTGGCACTGGTTCCCGGTGACGGTGAGCGCCGGGTCTACCTCGGCCACGCCGGGTCGGACGCCAACGACGTCGCCCTGCGCGCCTGCAGGCACGCCGGCGCCAGGCGGACCGTGCTGTCCTTCGAGCACAGCTACCACGGCGGTGTCGGGGTGGCGATGGGCGTATCGGGTGTGCACGTCGACGCCGGTGTCGCCGCGGATCCCGATTCGGTGTTCCTGCCCTATCCGAATCCGTTCCGCCCCGGCCACTCCGGCATCGAGCAGGACGTCGTGGACTGCCTGGAGCTCGCGGAGCGGTACCTCGCCGGCGGGTCGATAGCGTGTTTCATCGTCGAACCCATCCTCTCCGACGGCGGGCTCGTGGTGCCGCCGGACGGGTTCTTGCGCCGGATCCACGAACTGTGCCGCGCCCACGGTGTGCCGATGATCTGCGACGAGGTGAAGATGGGTCTCGGCAGACCCGGCACCCTGCACGCGTTCGAGCACGACGGGGTGGTGCCGGAGATCGTGACGTTCGGCAAGGTGCTCGGCGGCGGGCTGCCGTTGTCGGCGGCGGTGGGACCGGCCGAGATCCTCGACGCACCGCCGGCGTCAGCACTGCTGACCACCGCGGGCAACCCGGTCTGCACGGCCGTCGGGCGGGCGGTGCTCGACACGATCGTCACCGAACAGTTGGCCGACCGCGCCGCGAAGACCGGTACGTTGCTTCAGGATTCACTGCGCGCATTGGCGGGTTCGCCGGGAGCCGACCGGATCGGCGACATCCGCGGCCGCGGCCTGGCCATCGGGCTGGAACTCGTCGATTCCGCCACCGGGGCACCCGATCCCCGACTCGCCGCACAGGTCGTCTACCGCGCGTGGGAACTCGGCGCGGTCGTCTACTACGTTGGCGGCAACGTCCTGGAGATCACGCCGCCGCTGATCCTCACCGACGCCGAGGCGGTCCGGGCGGCCGAGATCCTGGGCGCGGCGATCGCCGATGCGGCCGCCGGGAAGGTCGACGACGAGGAGGTCGCGAAGTATGCCGGTTGGTGACCGCACCGACGTGTTCGCCGGGGTGAGGGACGACGTGCCCGACGCCCTCGCCGAGCACCTGCAGGACGTCGACCTGATCGACCACCACGTCCACGGCACGTTCAACCAGCCCGTCGAGCGTGCCGACTTCGAGGCCGCGATCAACGAGGGCTCCACCGATCCGGCGCCGGCGTTCATGACACAGTTCGACTCGCCGCTCGGCCTGGCCATCCGGCGCTGGTGTGCACCCGTTCTGGACCTGGAACCGCTCGCCGGCGCCGATGAATACTGGTCCCGGCGAGCCGAATTCACCCCCGACGAGCTCGCCGAGCGCTTTCTGCGGGCGTCCGGGGTGTCGCGCTGGGTCGTGGACACCGGCTTCAAGGGCGACCTGATCACCACGCCGGAGGAGATGACCGCTCTCAGCGACGCCGCGTCCTCGGAGATCCTGCGGCTGGAACGGCTGACCGAAGACCTCCTCGAGGC
The DNA here is from genome assembly GCF_014218295.1 of Mycolicibacterium litorale. Next base: position 289,886 of record NZ_AP023287.1, on the reverse strand, counting down.
GGGCACCCCACCGCACGCTTACCCCGAGGCCTTCCGGACGGCGCTGGACGACGCCGTGGCCCGTGAGGGCACCGTCGGCGTGAAAACCATTGCCGCGTATCGCATCGGCTTCGACGTCGACTGGTCCCGCCCGTCGGACGCCGACGTCGCCGCAGGGGCCGGCCGACTGGTGGCCGAGGGCGGGGCGTTGCGCGTCGCCGACCCGGCGCTGATCGCGTTCGGGGTGCACGAGGCCGCCGAACGGGGGCTGCCCGTCCAGGTCCACGTCGGCTTCGGCGACCGCGACCTGGACCTACACCGCACCGATCCGCTGCTGCTGCTACCGCTGCTGCGGGAGATGACGCCGGTGCCGGTGCTTCTGCTGCACTGCTATCCCTTCCAGCGGCAGGCCGGATATCTGGCCCAGGCGTTCGACCACGTCAACTTCGACGTCGGGCTGGCGATCAACTACCTGGGACCGCGGTCGACGTCGGTCGTCGCCGAAGCCCTCGACACCGCGCCGTTCGCCAAACAGCTGTACTCCTCGGATGCCTTCGGCCCGCCCGAACTGCACCTGCTCGGTTCCGTGCTGTGGCGCCGCGCGATGGGTCAGGTGCTGGGCGAATGGGTGCGGTCCGGCGACTGCACCGAGGCCGACGCCATCCGCATCGTCGACATGATCGGCGTGCACAACGCCGAGCGTGTGTATGGGCTCTGACGCCGCGCACGCCGCCGCTCCGCTGTTCGAATCACTGCGGCGGTTCGTCGAGCGCGATCAGGCGCCGTTCTACAGCCCCGGCCACAAGGGCGGCCGCACCCTGGACCCGTGGTTCCGCGACCACATCGCGGCGATCGACCTCAACAACCTGCCCGACACCGACACTCTGCACTGCCCGGAAGGGCCCATCCGCGACGCCGAGGCCCTGATCGCCGACGCGTGGGGCGCGAAGGCGAGCTTCATGCTCGTGCAGGGGTCGACGGGCGGCAACATCGCCGTCGCCCTGTCGGCACTGCGGCCCGGCGACCCGGTGCTCGTGCAGCGCAACGCCCACAAGTCGGTGCTCGCCGGGTTGGTGCAGTCCGGCGCCCGCCCGATCTGGCTGCAACCACAGTGGGATTCCGATTTCGCTGTGGCGCACGGGCTTCCGGCCGATCGGGTCGAGGCGGCGCTGACCGCCGAATCCGCCGTCGCACTGTGGATCCTGCACCCCACCTACTTCGGGACGACCGCCGACATCGCGGCGCTGAGCGCACTGTGCCGCCGGCACGGCGTCCTGCTCCTCGCCGACGGCGCGCACTCCCCGCACTTCGCGTTCCACCCCGAACTGCCGACCGCCGCCGAGGCCGCCGGCGCGGCCGCCACCGTGCAGTCCGTCCACAAGATCCTCTCGGGGCTGAGTCAGGCGGCGGTGCTGCACGTCGACACCGACCTGCTGGAGCTGCCCACCGTGCGCCGTGCCCTGCAGCTGATCCAGACCACCAGCCCGCACTTCGCGATCCTGGCGTCCATCGACCTGGCCCGGCGGCAGATGATGACCGCCGGGCAGCAGCGTCTCGACGAGACGCTGGCTCGCGCGCGACGCACCGCCGCACGCCTCGCCGAGATCCCCGGCCTGCGCGTGCTCGGCGACGGAGAGCTCACCGGCCCCGGTTCGGGTCTGCACCAGCGGGACGCGACGAAACTGCTGATCAGCACCAGCGGGCTGGCCGCTGACGCGCCGGAGATCCTGACGCGGCTGAACCGGGTGCACGGCGTGCAACCGGAACTCGCCGGGACCGGTCACATCCTGTGCATCACCACGATCGGCAACACCGACGCCGACATGGACCGGCTCGTCGATGGGTTCGGGGCGATCGCCGGGCAGGTGGGCCGGCGTGATTCCCGTCCCGCCGTCGGCCTCGGCGCCGACCTGCTCAGCCTGGCCCCCGAACCCGTCCTGACCCCGCGTGAGGCGTTCTTCGCCGACACAGACACCGTCACGCTGTCTTCGTCGGCCGGGCGCATCGCCGCCGAACCGATCACGCCCTACCCGCCCGGCATCCCTCTGGTCATGCCCGGCGAACGCCTCAGCGCCGACGTCATCGACGCACTGAGACGGCTACGCGCGGCGGGCAACCCGATCAGCTCGGCGGACCCCACCCTGGAGCGGGTGACCGTGGTTCGGTGACGCGTGTCGGGCTCAGCCGCCGCAGCGTGGATTCGGGCCCTTGATCGCCGCCATCCGCAGCACCGACTGATCGACCCGCGGCATCGTCAGCTCGCCCGCGGCCAGCGCCTGCTCGAGCCGGTCGAGGACCGCGGGCACCTCGCCCGTCGACACCCACAGCGCGGTGTCGGCACCGGCCTGCAGCGCGCGCAGCGCCGCATCGGCCACCCCGTAGCGGTCGGTGATCGCCCGCATGCCCGAGATGTCGTCGGTGAACACCGGGCCGTTGAAGCCGGGGCCGCCGTAGCCGCCCGAACGCAGCAGCTGGTACGCGGCCGGGCTCAGGCTCGCCGGATCGCTTCCGGTCAGGCCGGGCACCTGCATGTGACCGACCATCACGCCGACCGGCGCCTGCGTGGTCAGCGTGCGGTACGGCACGAGGTCGGAGTTCTGCAGCTCGGACAGCGGCGGGGTGACGACACCCTCGGTGTGCGAGTCGCCGGAGGCGTTGCCGTGACCGGGGAAGTGTTTGAGCACCGGCAGCACACCGGCGTCGCGCAGGCCGCGGGCGTACGCGCCGGCGTATTCGGTGACCGTCGCCGGGTCGTCACCGAAGGACCGGTCACCGATGGCGGCACTGGCCCCGGTGACGTCGACGACGGGCGCGAAGTCGATCGTGATGCCGAGCCCGCGCATCGCCCGGCCCCGCTCGAGCGCGATGCCGTAGACCTGCTCCGGCGTCGAGCTCTGGGCCAGCGCACGCGCCGACGGCTGGCTGCCGATCACCGACGCCAGACGCGACACCCGGCCGCCCTCCTCGTCGACGCTGACCGCGAGCGGAAGCGGCGCCGCGGCACCGGCGATCTCGGCCAGCGGGGCCCCGAGCATCGACAGATCCGTCCAGCTTCCGATCATGATGCCGCCGACGCGATGGGTGTCGACGACGGCGCGGGCATCGGCGGCGTTCGACACCCCGACCATCAGCAGCTGCGCCAGCTTGTCGCGCGTCGACAGCTCGGCGAGCACCGCGGCGCCCTGCCCACACGCCTGTGCACCGGGCGCGAGCGGCATCGGGGCGTTCAACGGGACATTCGCGTTGGAAAGGGCACCGGGCGCGGCGGACGCGCTGCTGGGGGCCACCGGCTCCGGCGCCGGTGCGGACGCCGGTTCCTGCGCGGATGACGAGCACGCCACCAGCAGCCCCGACGTCGCGACCAGTGTGCACAGTCCTCGGGTCCACGCCATGGCCCCTGACAGTAACCGCTTCGGCTGCGGCGGTCGATGTCCTAGGGTCGGGGGGAGGACACGGGGAGGTGTTGATGACCGCCGAAGCCGACGACTCGGTCACGGAGGTCAATGCGGAGGTCAATGCGGAGGTCGCCCCGGAAGTGATGGTGGTCGCCTTCGACGGCACCGACAACGCCCGCCGGGCCGTGCACTACGCCGGCCGCTTCCTGTCGGCCAACCGCGCGGTCGTGCTCACCGTGTGGACCCCGGCGTATCGAGGACCCGACCCGGTCACGCTCGATCTCGACGGCCCGCCCGATCCGGTGCCCGACCTCGACGACGTCGACATGGCCTACGCCGACGCCCAGCGCACGAACGCCGAAGGCATGGCGCTCGCCCGGTCCGCGGGGCTGGCCGCCGAACCGCTGTGCGTCGCGACGACGGGCACGGTGTGGAACACGATCATCGAGACCGCCGACCAGCTCGACGCCGACCTGATCGTCACGGGCACCCGCGGCACCACCGGTCTGCGCTCACTGCTGCAGTCCAGCGTGGCCGACCGGGTGCTGCGGCACGGGCACCGTCCGGTGCTGATCGTGCCACCGGGCCGCTGAGCGGCCGCATGCTAGTTTTGGCCCCATGGATCGGTTCATCGTCCCCTCCGCGGCCAGCATCGTCGTGGGCCTGCTGCTCGGGGCGGCGGCCGTGTTCGGGGTGACGCTGATGGTGCAGGAGGACAGCAAGCCTCCCCTGCAAGCGGGCGATCCGGCGTCATCGGTACTCAACAGGGTCGAGTACGGCGACAGAAGTTAGTTCCCGGGTCGCCACCCAACCGTCCGTAGCCGCTGACGCAGCACAGCCGCTGTCCCGGCGGTGGATGTGGGTGGCCGCCGTCGCGGCGCTCGTCCTGACCTTCGCCCAGTCGCCAGGACAGATCTCCCCCGACACCAAGCTCGACCTCACCGCCAATCCCCTGCGGTTCCTCGCCCGCGCGGCGAATCTGTGGAACAGCGATCTGCCGTTCGGCCAGGCCCAGAACCAGGCGTACGGCTACCTCTTCCCGCACGGCACGTTCTTCCTCGCCGGCGACCTCATCGGCCTGCCGGGCTGGGTGACGCAGCGGCTGTGGTGGGCGCTGCTGCTGACCGTGGGGTTCTGGGGGGTGGTGCGGGTCGCCGAGGCGCTCGGTCTCGGCAGCCCGGCGTCCCGCGTGATCGGGGCCGTCGCGTACGCGCTGTCGCCCCGGGTGTTGACGACGCTGGGCGCGCTGTCGTCGGAGACCCTGCCGATGATGCTGGCGCCGTGGGTGCTGTTGCCGGTCATCCTGGCACTTCAGGCGCGGGGTTCCACCCGTCTGGTCGCCGCCCGTTCGGCGGGCGCGATCGCGCTGATGGGAGCGGTGAACGCGGTCGCCACCCTGACCGGCTGTCTGGCCGCGGTGCTGTGGTGGGCGTGCCACCGGCCCAACCGCCTGTGGTGGCGGTTCACCGCGTGGTGGTTCGGGTGCGCCGCGCTGGCCGTGCTGTGGTGGGTGATCCCGCTGCTGCTGCTCGGCCGGATCAGCCCGCCGTTCCTTGACTTCATCGAATCCTCTGGCGTCACCACTCAGTGGATGTCGCTGACGGAGATGCTGCGCGGGACCGGCAGCTGGACCCCGTTCGTCGCCCCCACCGCGACGGCCGGTTCGACGCTGGTCACGGGCACCCTCGCCGTGCTGGCGACCACGCTGGTGGCGGCCGCGGGCCTGGCCGGCCTGGCGCTGCGCTCGATGCCGGCGCGCGGCCGCCTGATCACCATGCTGCTCGTGGGCGTGGCGCTGCTGGCCGCCGGATACTCCGGTGGGCTGGGGTCGCCGATCGCGGGGACCGTGCAGGCGTTCCTCGACGGGGACGGCACGCCGTTGCGCAACCTCCAGAAGCTCGACCCGGTGCTGCGGCTGCCGCTGGCACTGGGAGTGATCCACCTGCTGGCGCGTATCCCGCTGCCGGGAAGCGCACCGCGGCCGGTGGTGCTCGACGCTTTCGCCCATCCCGAGCGCGACCGGCGGGTGGCGGTGGCGATCGTCGTCCTCGCCGCACTCTTCGCGGGCACGTCGCTGGCGTGGACGGGCCGGCTCACGCCGCCTGGCGCGTTCACCGCGATCCCCGACTACTGGCACGAGACGGCCGACTGGCTGGACGCCAACAACACCGGGAACCCGACGGCGGGGCGGGTGCTGGTGGCTCCGGGGGCGCCGTTCGCCACCCAGGTGTGGGGCAGCAGCCACGACGAACCCCTGCAGGTGCTCGGCCGGAGTCCCTGGGGGGTGCGCGATTCCATCCCGCTGACCCCGCCCGAGACGATCCGCGCCCTCGACTCCGTGCAGCGCCTGTTCGCCGCCGGCCGCCCGTCCCCCGGACTCGCCGATACCCTTGCACGCCAAGGCATTTCCTATGTGGTGGTGCGCAACGACCTGGATCCGGAGTCGTCGCGGTCGGCGCGGCCGGTGCTGGTGCACCGCGCGATCGACGGCTCCCCCGGCCTGATCAAGGTCGCGCAGTTCGGCGACCCGGTCGGCGCGGGCACGCTCGACGGATTCGTCTCCGACAGCGGGCTGCGGCCGCGCTATCCGGCGGTGGAGATCTACCGCGTCGACACACCGCAGAACCCGTCGGCGCCGTATCTGGTGGACGCCGATGCGATGGCGCGCGTCGACGGCGGGCCGGAGTCGTTGCTGCGGCTCGACGAACGCCGCCGCCTGCTCGACCGGCCGCCGCTGGGCCCCATGTTGCTGACCGCCGACGCCGAACGCGCCGGCCTGCCCGCGCCTCTGGTCACCGTCACCGACACCCCGGCCGCGCGCGAGACCGACTACGGCCGCGTCGACGATCATTCGTCGGCGATCCGCACGCCCGACGACCCGCGGCACACCTTCAACCGCGTACCCGACTACCCGTCGCGCGGCGCCGAACTCGTCTACGGCCGGTGGAGCGGCGGACGGCTCTCGGTGTCCAGTTCGGCGGCCGATTCGACGGCGCTGCCCAACGTCGCGCCGGCCACCGGACCCACCGCGGCCATCGACGGCGACACCTCGACCAGCTGGGTGTCCAATGCGCTGCAGGCCGCGCTCGGCCAGTGGCTGCAGGTCGACTTCGACAGACCCGTCACCAACGCCACCATCACCGTCACACCGAGCGCCACCGCCGTCGGCGCACAGGTCCGGCGGATGGAGGTGGCCACCGTCAACGGCACCAGCACGCTGCGCTTCGAGGAGGCGGGCAAACCCCTGACGGTGGCCCTGCCGTACGGCGAGACCCCGTGGGTGCGGATCACCGCCACCGGAACCGACGACGGTTCGGCGGGTGTGCAGTTCGGCATCACCGATCTGTCGGTCACCCAGTACGACGCCCGAGGTTTCGCCACGCCGGTCCAGCTGCGGCACACCGTCGCGGTGCCCGGCCCGCCCGCGGGCTCCGCGGTGGGCATGTGGGACCTCGGCTCGGAACTGCTCGGCAGGCCGGGCTGCGCCGACAGTCCCGACGGCGTGAAATGCGCTGCGGCGATGGCACTCTCACCCGAGGAACCAGTCAACCTGAGCCGGACGCTGACGGTCCCCGAGCCGATGCAGGTGCGCCCGACGGTGTGGCTGCGCGCGCGGCAGGGGCCCCGGCTCGCCGACCTGATCCGCCAGCCGGGCACCACCCTGGTCACCGGCGACGCCGACGCGCTCGACGTCCTCGGCTCGTCCTACGCCGCCGGTGACGGCGATCCGCGCACGGCGTGGACCGCACCGCAGCGCGTCGTCCAGCACCGCACCCCGCCCACGCTGACGTTGACGCTGCCCGCGCCGACCGAGGTCGCCGGGCTGCGGATCACGCCGAGCCTGACCGAACCGCCGGCCCACCCGACGATGGTGGCCGTCGACCTGGGCAACGGTCCGCAGGCGCGTCGCCTCGACGGTGACGGCGAGGCTCGAACCCTCGAACTGGCGCCCCACCGCACCGACACGATCGAGGTGTCGCTGCTGAACTGGAACGACATCATCGACCGCACGTCGCTGGGGTTCGATCAGCTCAAACCGCCCGGCCTGGCCGAGGTGACCGCGCTCGACCGGCGCGGCAACCCGATCGCGGCGGCCGATGCGCAAGGCAACCGGCTGCGCACCGTGAGCCTGCCGTGCGGGCAGGGCCCGATGATCGGTGTCGCCGGTCAGTTCGTGCCCACCTCGGTCACCACCACGGTCGGCGCACTGCTCGACGGCGAACCCGTACCCGCCCGGCCGTGCCGCACCGATCCGATCACACTGCCCGCGGGCGAACAGGAACTGCTGATCAGTCCCGGCGCCACCTTCGTCGTCGACGGGGTTCAGCTCGGCACGCCGTCGGCCCGCGACACCGCACCCGCGCCGACCACGCCCGCCCACACCGGCGCATGGGGCGCCGACCGGCGCGAGGTCACGGTGACCGGCGCGCCGCGGGACCGCGTGCTCGTCGTGCCGGAAAGCGTCAACCCCGGTTGGCAGGCCCGCGGTCCTGAGGGTGACGTACTCACCCCCGTCGTGGTCAACGGTTGGCAGCAGGGCTGGGTGGTGCCCGCGGACACCGACGGCACCGTCACGCTGGCCTTCGGCTCCAACACGCTCTACCGCGCCGGGCTGATCGTCGGTCTGGCGCTGCTTCCGCTCCTGGCGCTGCTGGCCCTGCTGCCGGTGCGTCGCCGCCGCGACGACGAACCCGCACGCCCCTGGCGGCCACCGGTGCTGCCGGCCGCGGCCGGTGCGCTGACCGTCGGGGCGGTGATCTCCGGGTGGGCCGGGGTGGTCGTCGTCGGCGGCGCCCTCGGGGCGGCCTACCTGCTGCGCCGCCGGGAGCGGCTGCGTGACCGGCTGACCCTCGTCGTCAGCGCGGGTGGGCTCACGCTGGCGGGTCTCGTTCTGGCCCAGCACCCCTGGCGTTCGGTCGACGGCTACGTCGGGCACTCGCCGGGTGTCCAGCTGCTGGCGCTGCTGTCGGTCGCGGCGCTGGCCGCCTCCGTGGTGCCGGTCACCGATCGGTCCGCACCGCGATGAAGTGGCGCAGCGTCGTCTCGCCGTGCACGAACCTCGCGATCTCCCGCTCGAGGGCCAGATCCAGTGCGGTCTGGCGCACGAGGTGCTGGCGCAGGTGTTCGTCCCACGACCTGACGACGAACAGCTCGACGAAGGTGTCGGCGGATTCGCCGCTGCGGAAGATCCCCCACTGCACGGCGCCGGTGCGCTGCCGCGACCGCCGGACCCGTTGCATCAGCGCCAGGAAACCCGCCTCGTCCTCGGGCGCCACCAGATAGGACTGCAGCACCACGACCGGCCCGTCCTGCGGATCGGGTTCGAAGACCAGTGCGGGTTCACCCCAGTGCGCCGACGGCGTGACGTCGAGGTTGCCGGTGCCCGGGTGCAGCGGCCACCACAGCACCGACACCGCACAGCTCACCAGCAAGGCGGCGCTGATCAGCAACGCCGTCACCCCGCTGGTGGCGCCCGCCACCAACCCCCACACGAGCGAACCGATCGCCTGCCCGCCCATGAACGCCAGCTGGTACACCGACAGCCCACGCGCCCGCACCCACGCGGGCAGGCTGAGCTGCATGGAGGCGTTCAGCGTCGACAGCGTCAGCAGCCACGAGACCCCGCCGAGCACCAGGGCCGCCAGGACGACGGCGAGGACGTGCACGGTGGCCAGCACCGTGGTCGCGATCGCGAAGCCCACAGCCGCCGCGGCGAGCAACTGGTTGTGGCCGAACGCGGCCTGCAGCCGCGACAGCACCACCGCACCCGTCACCGCCCCGACCCCGAGCGCACCGAGCAGCACCCCGTAGCCCGATGACGACAGGCCGAGCTGGTTGGCGGCGATCACCGCGAGCAGACCCCACAGCGCGCTGGCGGGCGCGATGAACAGCACGGTTCGCAACAGGATCCGCCGCACCACCGGGGAGCTGCGGATGAAGCGGCCGCCGGCGCTCAGCGCGGACATCGGCCGCTCGACGGGCATCAGCGCCTCGGTGGCGGGCCGCCGCCACGCCAGCAGGACCATCACGATGCCGACGAACGACAGGGCGTTGAGCGCGAACACCGTCGTCGGGCCGGACAGCGACACCAGCACGCCCGCGATCGCCGGGCCGATCGCCCGGGCCCCGTTCATACTCATACTGGTCAGTGCCGCCGCGGCCGGGATCTGTTCGCGCGGAACGAGTTCGGGCTGGATGGCCTGCCACGCCGGCGCCGTCAACGCCTGCCCGCAGCCGATCAGGAACAGCAGAAGAAGCAGGACGGTCGGGGTGGCCAGCCCGAAGCCGCTCAGCAACGCCAGAGTCGCCACGCCCGACGCCATCGCCCCCTGGGTGGCGATCAGCAGCCGGCGCCGGTCCACCAGGTCGGCCAGCACCCCCGATGGCAGGGCCAGCAGCATGACCGGCAGGGTGGTCGCGGTCTGCACCAGCGGTACCAGCACCGCGGCCCCCGGGTCGCCGACCAACATCCACTGGGCGCCCACGGTCTGCATCCACGTGCCCAGATTCGACACGAACTGCGCGATCCACAGCGCGCGGTAGACCGGGGACCCGAGCGGCGCCCAGGAGGACACCACGGGTCGTGGTCGGGTTGTTGCCATGCGGTGCGCCTCCCTCGGGTCGGTACCGGGTACCCACTGGAGCGGCCGGTAAGAATCACGTCGTGCCGATCGCTCCGATCACCGGCACGCCGTGTGCCGTCGCCCTAGCATCGGGCTTGTGTCACAGCTGAATACCGCGGCGGGTGTCATCGACACCGCCGACCTGGGTGTCACGCTCATGCATGAGCACGTGTTCATCATGACCACCGAGATCCTGCTCAACTACCCCGACGCGTGGGGTGACGAGAGCAGGCGGGAGGCCGACGCGATCGCCCGCCTCGACGAGTTGAAGTCCCGCGGCGTCGACACCATCGTCGACCTGACGGTGGTGGGGCTGGGCCGCTACATCCCACGGATCGCGCGGATCGCCGCGCGCACCGACCTCAACATCGTGGTCGCGACGGGCCTCTACACCTACAACGACGTGCCGTTCTTCTTCCACTTCACCGGTCCCGGCACCGCGCTGGGCGGTGACGAGTACATGGCCGACATGTTCGTACGCGACATCGAACACGGCATCGCCGACACCGGCGTGAAGGCCGCGATCCTCAAATGCGCGACCGACGAACCCGGGCTGACCCCGGGCGTGGAGCGGGTGTTGCGCGCGGTCGCCCAGGCGCACCGGCGGACCGGGGTGCCGATATCGACCCACACCCATGCCGCGACCCGCCGCGGGCTCGAACAGCAGCGGGTGTTCGCCGAAGAGGGCGTCGACCTGTCCCGCGTGGTGATCGGGCATTCGGGGGACAGCACCGATCTCGGTTACCTCGAAGAACTCATGGCGGCGGGGTCCTACCTCGGGATGGACCGGTTCGGTGTCGACGTCTTCCTGCCGTTCGAGGACCGGGTCGCCACGGTGGCGGCGCTCTGCGAACGCGGCCACGCCGACCAGATGGTCCTGTCCCACGACGCCTCCTGCTACTTCGACGCGCTGCCGCAGGAGACCGTCACGCAGACGATGCCGAACTGGCACTACCTGCACATCCACAACGACGTGCTGCCCGCGCTGCGGGCCCGCGGCGTCACCGACGAGCAGATCACCACGATGCTCGTCGACAACCCCCGCCGCATCTTCGAGCACTCGGGCGGGTACTGACATGGTCGAGGGCGTACCCCCGGCTGCATCGGTGTCCGGCGTCAGGTGCCGAGGACTCGTCCGATCAACTCGGGCGTCAGCGATTCGGTGAACGATCCCCGGCCGACGATCTTCCTCGCCGAGTCGGCGGCGGCCGCACCCTCTGCAGGCGGTATCCCCAGCAGGGCACTTACGGCTTCGACCATCCTGTCGTACATGTCCTCGACCGTCACCGCCCGAGGATCGACAAGCAGTCGGATTGCCAAGCCGTCGATGATCGCCATCAGCACGAGGGCCGTTTGGTCGTGTGAACCGCGCGCCTTGGCACGTCCGGTCTGATCGAGGGCTTCGAGTGCAGTGCGGAACGGGGCGGTCCACCGCTCGTACACCTCGTGGGCGATGGCGGCCAGCGCTGCGTCGCGGCGGGCCGAGGCCCACAACTCCATCCAGAATCCCCAGCGGTCGGAGAACGTCACGCTGCCGACGACATGCAGTCTCAGTCCTGCGAACAGCTCCACCAGCGGGTCGGGTTGAGTGGCCGCAAGCCGGTGCCAGGCGTCTAGACTCACACTCATCATGACCTGGAAGGTCTGCTCCATCAGCTCCTGGCGAGTCCCGAAGTAGTGTTGCACCAGTCCGAGGCTGACGTTCGCCTCGGTGGCGATGTCCTTCAGGCGAGCGCGGTCAGCACCGTCGCGCGCCACCACTTGCACTGCAGCACATAGGATCTGCGATCGACGCAGCCGGGCCGTCTCCCCCTCGGCCGGCCTCGCGCCGGACCGCGGGTCCGTCACGGCTGGTTCGCCACCCGGATGACCGCTCATGCTTCCCCCAAGATCCAACACCGTCGACATGACGACCGCCGCGACGCGCCGCGGCAGCGATGAGACAGATCACACCGCGTCGCGGATGTGCTCGACAGGACAATAATAACGCATTATTGTACGCTCATCCTGACGATGGGAGAAGCGGATGCATAGTGCGTCATCACGGGTCTTGGCGGCGACGGCCGCAGCGGCACTTGCGGTTTCAAGCTGCTCGGGTTCGTCGACAGACGAGCGCCGGCTCACCTTCGCCAGTTATGGCAGCGCGTACCAAGACGCGCAGAACGAGGCGCTGATCGACCCGTGGTCGGCGGAATCGGACACCACGGTGACCAACGACTCGCCGACCTCCTATCCGAAGATCAAGCAGATGGTGGACGCGAACCAGGTCACCTGGGACGTCATCGACACCGAACCGTTCTACCCGGTGGCCAATTGTGGAACCTATGTCGAGAAGCTGGATCTCAGCGCGATCGACGTGAGCAAGTTCCCCGAGGGGACGGTGTCGGACTGCGCGATTCCGTTCGCGCAGTACTCGACGGTGATGGTCTACGACACCGAGACCTACCCCCAGGGGCCGACCAGCTACGCCGACTTCTTCGACGTCGAGAAGTTCCCCGGGGTGCGGATGGTCCCCAACTGGGCCGGTGGCGGCGCGCTTGAACTCGCCCTTCTGGCCGACGGGGTCGCCCCGGAGAATCTGTATCCACTCGACCTGAAACGCGCTTTCGCCAAACTCGACACGATCAGGGACTCGCTGCGCTTCTGGAACACCAGCTCCGAAAGCCAGCAGGCACTCGAGGACGGCACGGTCGACATGGCATACGTGTGGTCGGGACGCGCCTATGAGGCCGAGAAGAACGGTGCCGCACTGACTCCCGTCTGGGACAACAACCTGCTCGCCTGGGCCAGCCTGAGCATCGTCAAGGGCACCAAGAACCGCGAGGCCGCGCAGTCGCTCATCGAGTACGCGGCGACCGCCGAACCGCAGGCACGTTTCGCCGAACTGCAGCCGTACTCACCGGCCAACAGCGACGCAGCTCCACAGCTGGACGAACTCCAGCAGAAGTACAACGTCGCCGATCCGCAGATCCAGAAGCAGGCGGTCGTGACCGACGTCCGGTACTGGGCCGAGAACAATGACGCGGCGAACAAAGCCTGGACAGAGTGGTCGACCTCCTGACCTGCCGCGCCCGCCGCGCTGAGGGGCGCACCCCGGCCGGCCCGGAGGACGTATGTCGCTGAAAGCACGGTGGGCGCTGTTCCTGCTCGCGCCGGCGATCCTGCTGGTCGCGGTGTTCTTCGTGCTGCCGATCACCGCGATCCTGATCCGCTCCTTCACCGAACCGCAACTCGGGCTGCAGGTGTACCGGGAGCTGTTCGCCGACCCGACCACCCTGCGGGTGCTCGGACGGACCCTGTTCGTGGGCGTCGTGGCGGTGGTGGTCTGCCTCGTGCTGGGTTACCCGTACGCCTACCTGATGACCCTCGTCGGCCCGTCTACCCGCTCGCTGCTGATGGTGGTGGTGCTGGTGCCGTTCTGGACGAGCTTGATGGCGCGCACCTTCGCGTGGATCTCGCTGCTGCAGCGTGATGGCCCGGTGTCGGCACTGTTGGGCTTCTTCGGGTTACCGGATGTGGTTCTGCTGGGAAGCAGCGCGGGGGTGGTCATCGGGATGGTGCAGATCCTGTTGCCCTACATGGTTCTGACGCTGTCGACGAGCCTCAGCCAGATCGATCGCGGACTGCTGACCGCTGCACAGAGCTTGGGAGCCAACCGGTATCGCGCCTTCCTGCAGGTGTACCTCCCGCTGTCGGCGCCCGGCGTATTCGCGGGCAGCGTCCTGGTGTTCATCCTGGCGTTGGGCTTCTACATCACGCCACAGCTGCTGGGTAGCCCGCAGGAATCACTGATCGCTCAGGTCATCGGCGTGCGCGTCGAACGGCTGGTGGACTTCGCCGGTGCCGGCGGCCTGTCGTTGATCCTGCTGCTGGCCACCGTCGCCTCGCTGCTGGTCGGGCTGCTCATGTTCAAGCCACTTCGATCCTTGGTCGGATCCGGAACAGGGGCCAACCGATGAACGAACGCACCCGTGTCCGGTGGCCCATCGTGGTCATCGCCGGCTTCGTGGGGCTGCTGCTCATCGCCCCCACGCTTGTGGTCATACCGCTGTCGTTCACCGACCGGCGCAGCTTCGCGTTCCCCAACCAGGGATGGTCCCTGCGTTGGTACGAACGGTTTTTCACCGACAAGGCTTGGCTGGGGGCGTTGGGCACCAGCCTGATGATCGCTCTGGCCACCGGGTTGCTGGCGACCGCGGTCGGGACACTGGCCGCGTACGCGCTCAACCGCGGCCGTGTTCCCGGGCTCGGGGCGGCACGCGGTCTGCTCATGTTGCCGATCGTCATCCCGGGCATCGTCGCCGCGATCGCGATCTTCGGGTCGTATCTCGGGTGGGGTCTGTCGGGCACGATGCTGGGCCTGATGCTGGCCCACACGGTGCTGGCGATACCGTTCGTCGTCATACCGGTCAACACCGCATTACAAGGCCTCGACCCCACCCTGGACCGCGCGGCCGCGGTTCTGGGCGCGAGTCCGTTGAGCCGGTTCACGCAGGTGCAGTTGCCGCTTCTGGCGCCGGCCATCGCGACCGGCTTCGTCTTCGCGTTCGTCACCAGCCTCGACGAAGTGGTCGTCTCCTATTTCCTGCAGTCGCCGACCGTGCGGACGCTTCCGGTGCAGATGTACAGCTCGGTCACCGTCGAGACCGACCCGGCCATCGCCGTGGCCGCGACGCTGGTGCTGGTCTTCTCGACCAGTGTGATCCTCACACCACGGGCGGTCGCCGCAGTTCGTCTGCGCAGATCCTCAGCCTCGAAGGGAACCAAGTGAATTCGCAGCCGACGGTCGACGCGGCCGGTTCTGAGCTGACCCAGCGCGGCCGCTCCGTGCAGATCGAGAAACTGGTCAAGACCTACGGTGACACCAACGCCGTGGACGGGGTGGATCTCGACATCCACGCCGGCGAGCTGTTGACGCTGTTGGGGGCCAGCGGGTCGGGGAAGACCACCTTGCTGTCGATGATCGCCGGTTTCACCAGTCCCACCTCCGGGACGGTCACTGTGGCCGGCACCGACATCACTCGCACCCCTCCGCACCAACGTGACATCGGCATGGTCTTTCAGCAGTACTCGCTGTTTCCGCATATGAATGTGCTTGTCAACGTGGAGTTTCCACTCAAGCAACGCCGCGTGCCGCGTGCCGAGCGGCGCCGGCGCGCCATGCAGGCGCTGGAAGTGGTCGAGCTCGGCCACAAAGCCGAGGCGCGGCCCGGCGAACTCAGCGGAGGACAGCAACAGCGCATCGCGTTGGCGCGGGCACTGGTGTTCTCGCCCAACGTGCTGCTGATGGACGAACCGTTCGGCGCACTCGACCGTGCGCTACGGGAGCGCATGCAGTCCGAAGTACGCCGAATCCACCGCGACCTGGGCGTGACGATCGTCTTCGTCACGCACGATCAGCAAGAGGCCCTGGCGATGTCGGACCGCATTGCGGTCTTCGACCGGGGGAACATAGAACAGATCGGCACGCCCGAGGAGCTGTACGAGTCGCCCGCGACCTTGCACGTCGCGACGTTCCTCGGTGAGTCGAACGTGTTGGGCGGCAGCTGTCGTCAAGGTGTGTTCAGGACAGACGGTGGGGTACGGGTGTGCACCGGACAGGCTGGTGACGGTACCGGCCGCCTGGTTGTGCGCCCCGAACGGATCCTGGTCGATGCCGAGCCGTCAGTCGGCACTCCCGCAATCACCGGAACCGTCGCCGACGTCGTCTACCTGGGCGCCGACCGCCGCATCGTGGCCGCCACGGCTGACGGTGAACTGGTCGCACGCGTCCCGGCGAACGGTTCGACGCTGCGCCCGGGTGACCCGGTGACCTTCACCTGGCCGTCAGACGCCGCCAGGTACTTCGCCGACTGATCCATCACCACAACGTCCCTTCGGCCATCGCGCCGACCGAGTGAAGGAGCACTGTGCCCGAACGGCCCCGCCCTGTCGTCATCCCACTGAGCGACGTGGAGCCCATTCCCGCCGAAGACGCGCCCACCAAAGTGCGTATCAGCCGCATCATCACGCGCGCGAAGCACGGCAGCAACCTCACCCAGGGGGTGTGCTGGATGGATCCTGGAGAGCAGACCAACCGGTGGTCCAGCGCCGCCGAGGACAACACCGCCCCGGGCGACCACTGGTACGGACCCGTGGACGAGACCTACTACATCGTCGAGGGAACGCTGCGGTTCACCTGGGATGAGGACGTGGTGGACCTGAAGCCGGGCGACACCGTGTATCTGGCCCCCGGCTGGAACTACCACCTGGCCAACGTGAGCGACGAGCCGGCGTTCTTCGTCTACAACATGACACCCGCCCAGGAGTGATCGGAGTGCGGCCTCTCACCATTTATTGGGATGAACGGGTACTCGACCACGACACCGGCCCGGCCTTGCACGAGACCAAGCCCAGCCCGTGGATCGACGCACCCGAGCCCCACACCGAAGGTCCGGCCCGCCTGCGGGCGATGCACTCGGTGTTGCGCAACGGCCCGCTCACCTCCCACTTGGCTTGGGGCACAGGACGTCTCGCCACCGAGGCCGAACTGCAGACAGTGCACGACGCCGAGTACCTCGCGGCGGTTCGGGACCTGAGCTCTGCCGGCGGCGGCTGGATCACCGGCACGACCCGGGTGGGAGCCGATTCCTACACCGCGTTGCGGGCGGCGGCGGGTACCGCCTTGGAGGCGGCGGCCGCCGTCCTCGACGGGCAGACCCGCATGGCCTACGCGCTGGTGCGGCCACCCGGCCACCATGCGCAATCCGCTGTGGCCGACGGCTACTGCATGTTCAATCACGCCGCGCTGGCTGCTGAGCTCGCACTGCGCTCCGGGTTGGAGCGCATCCTGACCGTCGACTGGGATGTGCACCACGGCAACGGAACTCAGGACATCTTCTATCGCCGCAGAGATGTGCTGACCACGAGCATCCACATGAACCACGGTGCATGGGGTCCGAGCCACCCGCAAACCGGCTGGGTCGACGAAACCGGAAGCGGCGACGGTGCCGGGTACAACGTGAACATCCCGCTCCCGCTCGGCGCCGGCGACAGCGGATACGTCCGAGCGTTCGACGAGATCATCGCGCCGCTGGCGCAGGCCTATCAACCACAACTCATCATCGCGGCGAGCGGGCAGGACGCCAGTGCGTTCGATCCCAATGGCCGGCACAACGTCACCATGTCGGGCTTCCGGGCGATCGGACAGCGGCTCGCCGCACTCGCCGACGAGCACTGCCAGGGGCGGATCGTGCTGGTACAGGAGGGTGGCTACAACCCGTCATACGCTCCGTACTGCCTGCTGGCCACCCTCGAGGGTCTCCTCGGCACCACTGAGGTCACCCCCGACCCGCTGGCATATGTCCCCGACCAGACATCCGGGCTCACCGAGGCTCTCGCCGACGTGGCCGATGCGCACCACCAATCCTGGGCAGCCCTGCGCCCCGGACCAACCGAGAACTAGGACCACACGATGTTGGAACTCGCTTTTCCGCTGACCACCTACCGGGACCGTCTGACCGACGTGCAGGCACGCATGCGCGCCGCGGGCTTGGACGCCATGCTGGTCACCATGCCCGATGCCGTGCACTGGCTGACCGGCGTCGATTCGGTGGGTTACCTGTGGCCGCAGGCGCTGGTCGTGCCCGCAGTGGACGGCGGCGAACCACTGTTCGTCACCCGAACCACCGAAGAACCCGGCGTCGACGCGTGCTCATGGCTGACTCACCGCCGGTTCTACGACATCTCGGTCACCGACCCTGTGCAGGCACTCATCGAGGCG
This sequence comes from Mycolicibacterium litorale, assembly GCF_014218295.1. Next base: position 272,127 of record NZ_AP023287.1, on the reverse strand, counting down.
ATCTCGGATCTGGGCTTCGGTAGCGCGCGCCTTGGTCTCGAGACCGAGGCGTTCACCATGCTGCCGTCGACCTACCTGCAGATCGTCGCGGCGTTCCCGGACGCCACGGTCAGTGACTGCAGCTATCTGGTACCGGAAGCCCGATTGATCAAGACGGAGGCCGAACTCGCCTACCAGCGCCAGGCGGCGGCGATCGCCGACTATGCGATGACGGTCGTGTTCGAGAACATCAGGCCCGGGATTTCCGAGCTGGAGCTGGCGGGGATTGCGGCCGGGGCGTTGGGCGAGGCGGGCGGTGAGCACGCGGCGATCCCACCGATGGTGGTGTCCGGCGAGCGAAGCGCGCTGGTGCACTGCATGGCGGGACGCCGGGTGCTCGGACGCGGCGACGTGGTGTGCGTCGAACTCGCCGGCGTGGTGCACCGATATCACGCCGTGTTGATGCGGACCGCGACGGTGGGAGAGCCCGGGCCGCGCGTGCGCGAGGTCGCCGAACTCCAGAAGCAGGCGCATCTGGCGGCCATCGAGCGCACGGCGCCCGGCGTCGCCGTGCACGAGCCCGAGGATGCTGCCCGCGCCGTCCTCGAACCCGCGGGGCTTCACAAAAATCGTTGTCACCGAATCGGTTACAGCATCGGAGTCGCCTACCCGCCCGGGTGGCTGGAGCCGATGACGATGGTCCAGGGTGACCCACACGTGTTCGCGCCGGGAATGTCCTTCACGGTCGAACCCAATCTCCATCTGCCCGAGGAGGGTTTCGGCCTGAAACTCGGAGAGACGGTGGAGTGCACCTCCTCGGGTCCGCGAACCATGAGCGCGCTGGATCACGAACTGTTCATCGCGTGAGCGCGTCCGGCGACGACATCTGCACCACGGGCGGTGTGTCGTTCTGGTACAACCAGATCGGGCGTCCGCGGGCGTCCGACATCCTGGAGGGGCCGGCCGAAGCCGACGTCGTGATCGTCGGTGCCGGCTATACCGGTCTGTGGCTGGCCTATTACCTCAGCGCGGCCCGGCCGGACATGTCGATCCGGATACTGGAGCAGCGTTTCGCCGGGTACGGGGCGTCCGGTCGTAACGGCGGTTGGCTGACGAACACCATCACCGGAGGTCAGGACGGCTACGCCCGCGAGTACGGCCGCGAGGCCACCAGGGCCTTCCAGCTCGCCCTCAACGACAGCGTCGACGAGGTCATCAGGGTGGCCGACGCCGAAGGCATCGACGCCGAGATCCACAAGGGCGGCAGCCTTCTCGTTGCACGGAACCTCGCTCAGCTGCGGCGCGTCGACGAGCATGCCCGGCATGCCGCGGAATGGCCGGAGGAGGGCTACCGGAGGTTGACCGCCGCCGAGGCGGCCGAGCGTGTACGCGTCGACGGAACACTCGGCGGGTTGTGGCAACCGCACTGCGCCCGTATCCACCCCGCCAAACTCGCCGTCGGACTGGCACGGGTCGTGCGCGCGCGGGGTGTGCGGATTCACGAGGGAACACGGGTGGACCGCATCGAACCGCACGCGGCGGTGACCGCACGCGGAACAGTACGCGCCGGACACGTCATCCGCGCCACCGAAGGTTTCACCTCAGGACTCGCCGGCGAGAAGCGCACCTGGGCGCCGCTGAACTCGTCGATGATCATCACCGAACCGTTGCCGCCGGAGGCGTGGAAGGAGATCGGCTGGAGCCACTTCGACACCGTCGAGGACCTCGCGCACGTCTACTCCTATGCCCAGCGCACCCCGGACGGCCGGATAGCGCTGGGCGGACGCGGTAACCCCTACCGATTCGGTTCGCGGACCGACAACAACGGCGACATCGCGGCCGCCACGGTCGCGAGCCTGGCCGCGATACTGCGGTCCTGGTTCCCCTCCGCCAAGGATGTACCGATCGCACACGGGTGGAGCGGTGTCCTCGGAGTACCCCGCAATTGGCGTGCCACCGTCGGCTACGAGCCCGATACCGGCATCGGGTGGGCCGGGGGATACGTCGGCACCGGCGTCACGGCCACCAACCTGGCCGGCCGCACACTGGCCGAGCTGATCACCGGAGCGAACACGGCGCTCACCCAGCTGCCGTGGGTCAACCGACGAACCCGGCGGTGGGAACCGGAACCGCTGCGCTGGCTGGGCATCCACGGCATTTACCGCGCATACGGTTGGGCCGACCGACGCGAGCAGCGCGGCGGGCAGCAGACGTCCGTGGTGGCGCGGGTCGCGAACGCGGTCAGCGGCCGCTGAGCACTGATCCGACCGAGGTCATCGCGAGATCGGCTCGGCCACGTCGCTGACCGCGCTGTCCAGCGGCGGCGCCCGGTGCGCGGGGGTGGCGCGACGGAACTCCCAGCGGCGCAACGCCTCGCGGCAGGGGCTCTCGACCAGCGCGTAACTCACCGCGGCGAGCGCGAAGCCGAACACCAGGGTCAGCGCCAGCACCAGCGGCATGTGGCCGTTGAACGCGAATTCGCCCACCATCGGGAACACCATCGCCAGCGCGGCGAGATGCCAGATGAACAGCCCGTAGGACCACCGGCCCAGGGTGACCATCACCCGGCTGCCGAGGATCCGGTGCATGGTCTCGGGCCGGTCGAGCACCAGCGGTGCCAGCAGCGCCCCCGCGACGACGGCGCCCATCGCGGTCTTGAGGATGACCTGGCCGATGGTGCCGGGCTGCAACCCCTCGCGACCGGCCATCGGCGACGCGGCGATCGCGAAGGCCCCGGCCGCGACGAGCGCCATCAGGATGCGGCGCCGCGCCAGTCGATGGGGCCAGCCGACCCGCGTGACGGTCAGCTCAGCCAGCACCATGCCCGCGGCGAACCAGGAGAAGAAGGCCGGTGGCCAGTTCCACAGGTTGTGTCCCGAATCGGGGTCGGACGGGATGTAGACCCAGAACAGGCTCGCCAGCGCGACGGCGATGATCGCCGGGACGCGCGCCGCGACGGGCAGCCGCCGGGCCAGCAGCGCCAGGAACGGCAGCGCCAGATAGAAGCTGACCTCCACCGACAGGCTCCACATCTGCGTCAGGCCCGCGGTCAGCGTCAGCGGTACGTAGATCTGGGTCAGGCTGAGGTTGGCCAGCCACACCGTGAGGTCCGGTTCGGTGTCCGGGAACACCGTCAGGATGATCACGACCGCCACGAGGTAGCCCGGCAGGATGCGCACGAGCCGGGACCGCAGATAGTGCCCGGTCGGCGGGGCGGTCCGCAGCCCGCGCGCCGCGGCGGCGTGGCCGCGCCACAGCAGGAACCCCGACAGCGCGAAGAACACCGCGACGGCCAGGTCGAAGCGCCCGAAGAACCGCCCGTCGGCGCCACCGGTGTGCCCGGTCTGGAAGGCAACGTGGGTGACGACGACGCCGATGGCCGCGCAGGCGCGCATGCCCTCGACCGCGGGCAGGAACGACCGCGTCCCGCCGACCTCCTCGGTGCTCGTCACGGCGACCAGTGTGCCAGCGCGGCAGGTGGGGCGGGTCGCGGGCGACGGGTGCGGCCGAAGGTCTCGTAGTAAGTTCCGGCCTTAAGGTCGACTGTTAGGGTCAAACGGGTTTTGCCGTCCCGAGCCGAAGGAGGCACGGTTTGAACCGCGCAGTGGCGCTGCGGATCGCGGCGTGCGGACTCATGGGGCTCGGTGCTGCCCTGCTGATCGCCGCGCTGTTGCTGTCCACCTATACCAAGGGCAAGATCGCCAAGGTCCCCTTGGACATCGACACCACCCTGATCAGCGACGGTTCGGGGACCGCGTTCGACCCGGCGTCGCTGATGGGCGAACGCTTCGTCGTCGACCGTGACGTTCCGATGGTGTTCCAGCAGCAGATGACGGTGGAATCGCCGTCGAACGCCGACGTGGTCACGCTGCAAGTGGGCAGCTCGCTGCGCCGCACCGACAAGCAGCAGGACAACGGTCTGCTGCTGGCGATGGTCGACACCGTGACCATGGACCGATCGTCGGCGATGGCGGTGTCGAGCGAGAGCAATCCCGGTGGCGCGGTCCAGAAGCCGCGGGCCATCGAGGACGATCAGCCGCCGACCAACATCGCGCTGCCGCACGACGGGTTGACCTACCGGTTCCCGTTCGACACGGAGAAGAAGACCTACCCGTTCTTCGACCCGATCGCGCAGAAGGCCTACGACGCCAACTACGACGGCGAAGAGGACGTCAACGGGTTGACCACCTACAAGTTCACCCAGAACGTCGGGTACGACGCCGAGGGCAAGCTGGTCGAACCGGTGAAGTACGCGTCCCTGTACGAAGACGACGCCGATGCGCAGGTCACCGCCCGCGCCGCGCTGTGGGGTGTCGAGGGCGATCCGGAAGCGCCGATCACGATGAGCCGGTTCTACGCCGCCGAGCGCACGTTCTGGGTCGATCCGGTCTCGGGCACCATCGTCAAGTCCGACGAGCACGCCTACCACTACTACGCGCGTGATGCGCTGCGGCCCGAGGTGACGTTCGTCGACTACACCGTCACCACGAACGAGGAATCGGTCGAGTCCCAGGTGGCCAGCGCCCGCAGTGAACGCGACCGCATCGCGCTGTGGGGCCGGATCCTGCCGATCACCTTCACCGCCGTCGGACTGGTGCTGCTGGTGGGTGGCGCCCTGCTCGGGTCGTTCAGCCTGCGGGCGGAATCGGCACTGATCGACCCCGGACTCGACGAAGCCGACCACGGTTTCTTCCAGCGCGACGACGCCGGCGAACCGGTGCCGGGCGCCGAAGCCAAGACCGAGAAGCTGCCGGCCCAGCGGCCGACCGATCTACCGCCCGACAGACCGGTCTGATCTCCCGCTACCTCCCGCCGGTCTACGCGCTGGCGCTGTCGCTGATCGTGACCGCGCCGCTGCTGCCGCCTGGTTACCTGCTGCTGCGCGACGCGGTGTCCACGCCGCGGTCGTACCTGTCCGACGCGGCGCTGGGCCTGTCGGAGGCGGCACCTCGGGCGCTGCCGCAGGACTTCTTCATCGCCCTGGCGTCGCAGGTGCTCGACGGTGGTGTCGTGGTCAAGGCGCTGCTGGTGGCGGGTCTGTGGGCGGCCGGGTGTGGTGCGGCACGCCTGGCGGCCACGGTGGTCCCCGACGCGGGGGTGGCGGGCCGGTGCGTTGCGGTCACGGTCGCGGTGTGGAATCCGTACGTCGCCGAACGCCTGCTGCAGGGGCATTGGAGCCTGCTGGTGGGGTACGGCTGCCTGCCGTGGGTGGCGACCGCAGCGCTGCGTCTGCGCGACGGGTCCGGCCGGTGGTGGCCGTTGCCGTTCTGGATCGCGGCGGCCGGGCTCACGCCGACGGGATTACTGCTGGCGGCGGTGGTCGCGCTGGTGAGTGTGTGCGCGCCGGGGCCGGGGCGGCGGCTGCCGGTGATTGTGGTGACACTGGCCGCGGCGGTGGCGAGTGCACTGCCCTGGCTGGTGGCGGCGGCGGTGTCGGGGTCGCTGGCGGCTTCTCCCGCCGCGGGCATCCCCGCGTTCGCGGCCCGCGCCGAACCGGGCCTGGGGACGCTCGGCAGCCTGGCCGGCCTCGGCGGCATCTGGAACGCCGACGCCGTACCGGGTTCGCGCGCAACGACGTTCGCGGTGATCGCCACCGTCGTGCTGCTGGCGGTGGTGGCGGCCGGGCTCTCGGTGGTGTGGCGCCGACCGGCGGCTGTCCCGCTGCTCGTGCTGGCCGCCACGGCGGTGGTGCTGCCGGCGGCCATGGCGACCGGCCCGGGGCTCGCGGCCGTCGAGCAGGTGGTGCGCGCGCTGCCGGGGCTGGGGGTGCTGCGCGACGGCCAGAAGTGGGTGGCGTTGGCACTGCCGGGATATGCGGTCGCGGGTGCCGGCGCGGTCGTGGCGGTGCGGCGGGTGCCCGCGGCGGCGGTGGCGGCGGTGTGCTGTGCGGCGCTGATCGCGGTGCTGCCGGATCTGGCGTTCGGTGTCGGCGGGCGGATGCGTGCGGTGCAGTACCCGCCCTCGTGGGCGGAGGCGGCGGCGGTGATCAACGCCGATCCGCGCCCGGTGGCGGTGTTGCCGCCGGACAGTATGCGGCAGTTCGGCTGGGCCGGTGAGGCGCCGGTGCTCGACCCGCTGCCGCGCTGGGTGCGCGCCGATGTGCTGAGCACGGGCGACCTGGTGATCGGTGGTGAGACGGTGCCCGGCGAAGGGATGCGCGCACGGGCCGTGCAGGAATTGTTGCTGCGTGGGGCGCCGGTGTCGGAGTTGGCTGGCGCGGGGGTCGGCTGGGTGGTCGTCGAGGGCGAGGACTCCGCGTTGGACCTCCCGGTCGCCTATCGCGGGGACGGGCTGGCGGTCTACCGCGTGGGTGGGGACGGGGCGTCGTCGCCGCACCGGGGATTGCTTGTCGGCGCGCACGGGGTGTGGCTGGCGCTGTTGCTTGGCTCGATATTCGCCGGTGCGGTCAACCGCCGCCGGACGCGGGGGCGGGTGGCCGGCCCGCGTTCATGAGAGCTACACCACGCCGCTGACGAACCGTCCCGCCAGCATGGCGTCGAACACCTCGCGCATCGCCGAAGCGCTCTGCCGCCACGAGAACTCGACGCTTCGCGCCTGTGCCTTCGCACCGAGTTCTTCCCGCAGCACCCGGTCACCGAGGAGTCGCTCGAGCGCCTCGACGAGTTCGTCGCGGTCGTCGACCAGCAGACCGGTCACCCCGTCGACGATGGAATCCGTCAGCCCGCCCGACGAGCGGTAGCCGATCGTCGGTACCCCGTGCTGCCCGGCTTCGGTCACCGCCAGCCCCCAGCCCTCCTTGCGCGACGGCAGCACATGCACCCAGCTCCGCTGCAGCACTTCGTGTTTGGTCATGTCGTCGACGTGACCGTGGAAGGTCACCGCGTCCGAGATCCCCGCCAGCCGGGCGTGGTCGACGAGCTTCTGCTGCCACCAGCCGCCACCGAGGACGTCGAGGTGCAGGTCGGGCATGCGCGGGCGCAGCGCCGCCACGGCGTCGAGCGCGTCTTCGATCTGCTTGTGCGGGACCAGCCGCGACAGCACCGCGATCCGCGGCGTCGCCGAGGGTGGTTCGGTCAGCGTGGGCGCCGGCGCCTCGTCGAGCCCGTTGCGCACCACCGCGATCCGCTCCGCATCGACTCCCAGGTCGGTCAGGTCGCGCGCGGACGGCAGCGACACCGTCACGTACTGCGCCCGCCGGTGCGCCCGCGGTGACACGACAGATTCGACGAACCAGCCCAGCCGGCCCAGCACCGGACCGGCGACCGGCCACTGCTCGCGGTGGCAGTGATGCACGAGCACCGCGACCCGGCGGCCGAAGATCAGCCGGGCCAGGAACGGCACACCGTTCTGGGTGTCGACGACGACGTCCGGGCGCACCCCACGCAGCGGTCCCACACCGAACCGGGCGAGCATCATCACCAGCAGCGCCCACGGATACACCGAGTACCGGCCGCCGCCGCGGCTGATGCGCACGCCGTCGACGACCTCACGGCGCGCGGCGCCGGGATACGAGGCGGTGCGCAGCGTCACGTCGACACCGGAGGCGGCCAACTGCGCACCGATGCGTTGCAGGTACATCTCGCTGCCGCCGCCCTGCGGATGCCCGATATCCCGCCAGCACAGAAGCAGGACGGAACGAAGCGGGCGCGCGGACATCGTGAGCGAGCCTAACCGGCCCGGCACCGCCGGCCTACTCCGCGACGAATCCGGCCTCCCGGCCGGCGACGTAGGGTCGTCCGCGTGGCGGCCACCGATCTGTTCGCGCGACGGGCGACGCTGAGGCGCTCGGTGCGGTTGCTCAGCGAGTTCCGCTACGAACAGTCTGACCCGGCCCGGTTCTACGGCGCGCTCGCCGACGACACCGCCGCCATGGTGGCCGACCTCTGGCGCGGCGCGACAGGTCGGTCCGCGAACGGGCGCACCGTGCTCGACGTCGGCGGCGGGCCCGGTTACTTCGCCGCGGCGTTCGCCCGCCACGGCATGGACTACGTGGGGGTCGAGCCCGACCCGCGCGAGATGCACGCCGGGCCAGCCGTCACCGACCACACCGGCCGCTACGTCCGGGCCTCCGGAACCGCTTTGCCATTCGCCGATGGCAGCGTCGATGTCTGTCTGTCGTCGAACGTGGCCGAACACGTGCCGCATCCGTGGCGGCTCGGTGCCGAGATGTTGCGGGTCACCCGGCCGGGTGGGCTCGCGATCCTGTCCTACACCATCTGGCTCGGCCCGTTCGGCGGGCACGAGATGGGGCTGACGCACTACCTCGGCGGCGCCCGCGCGGCCGAGCGGTACACCCGCAAACACGGCCACCGGCCCAAAAACGACTACGGTTCGTCGCTGTTCGCGGTGTCGGCCCGCGACGGCCTCGAGTGGGCCGCGAGCACGGGCGCATCGATCGCCGTATTCCCTCGCTACCACCCACGATGGGCGTGGTGGACCACTGCCGTCCCGGGTCTGCGTGAGGTCGCGGTGAGCAACCTGGTGCTGGTCCTGCAGCGCTGACTGCAACAGGTTCTCGTTTGGCCGAAATCTGGGTAGTGTGACGCTCATGACACAGACCGTGCAGACAGCTCACAAGACGACGTGGGACAAGCTCTTCATCGGCGGCCAGTGGGTGCAACCGTCGACCTCCGAGGTCATCGAGGTGTTCTCCCCGGCGACCGGCGAGAAGGTCGGCCAGGTGCCGCTGGCCGCGCAGGCCGACGTCGACGCGGCGTGCGCCGCCGCTCGCAAGGCGTTCGACGAGGGGCCGTGGCCGCGGATGTCGCCGGACGAACGGGCGGCGATCCTGGGGGCCGCCGTCACGCTCATGGAGGAGCGCGGCGACGAGCTGAAATACCTGCTCGCCGCCGAGACCGGTCAACCCCAGACCATCGTCGACATGATGCAGTACGGCGCGGCGATGTCGGCGTTCACCTACTACGCCGGCGCCGCCGACAAGTTCCGGTGGTCGGAGATCCGTGACGGCATCTACGGCCAGACCCTGGTCACGCGCGAGCCGATCGGCGTCGTCGGCGCGATCACCGCGTGGAACGTGCCGTTCTTCCTGGCGGCGAACAAGCTGGGCCCGGCCCTGCTCGCCGGCTGCACCGTCGTGCTGAAACCCGCCGCCGAGACGCCGCTGTCGGTGTTCGCGATGGCGCAGATGTTCGCCGAGGCCGGACTGCCCGAAGGGGTGCTGTCCGTGGTGCCCGGCGGCGCCGAGACCGGCCGCGCACTGACCGCCAATCCCGAACTCGACAAGTTCACCTTCACCGGCAGCTCCGCGGTCGGCAAGGAGATCGGCAAGCTGGCGGCGGAACGGCTCAAGCCGTGCACGCTGGAGCTGGGCGGTAAGTCGGCGGCGATCGTGCTCGAAGACGCCGATCTGGATTCCACACTCCCGATGCTGGCGTTCTCCGGCGTGATGAACTCCGGTCAGGCGTGCGTCGCGCAGACCCGCATCCTGGCGCCGCGGTCCCGCTACGACGAGCTGGTGGAGAAGCTCGCCAATTTCGTCGCGGCCATGCCCGTCGGACTGCCCGACGATCCGAACGCCGCCATCGGCCCATTGATCAGCGAGAAGCAGCGCGAACGGGTCGAGAGCTACATCGCCAAGGGCATCGAGGAAGGCGCCCGCGTGGTCACCGGCGGCGGCCGCCCCGAAGGCCTCGACAGCGGCTGGTTCGTGCAGCCCACCGTGTTCGCCGACGTGGACAACTCGATGACCATCGCGCAGGAGGAGATCTTCGGCCCGGTGCTGGCGGTGATTCCCTACGACACCGAGGAGGACGCGATCCGCATCGCCAACGATTCGGTGTATGGGCTGGCCGGCAGCGTCTGGACCACCGACAACAAGAAGGCGCTCGAGGTGGCCGGCAAGATCCGCACCGGCACCTACGCGGTCAACATGTACGCGTTCGATCCCGGCGCGCCGTTCGGCGGCTACAAGAACTCGGGCATCGGCCGGGAGAACGGTCCTGAGGGCATCGAGCAGTACTGTCAGGCCAAGAGCACACTGCTGCCGTTCGGCTACTCCCCGGAGTAGCAGCGCCGAAAAAGGCTCCCACCTGCGGGTGGGAGCCTTTTTCGTGACCCGGGAAGTTGGTGTGACGCTCGCCCCGGGGCCGCCGAGGCGGGCGCCGGAGATCATTATGCACATAGCCATATTCCCGCGCCAATCCCCTCCCAAACACGGAGTTGTTGTCTCACCCCTGCCGGTGTTTTATGCTCTATCTCATACAGAAAGAGGCTTGACATGTGGGTGGTCGAGGTCAACATCGCCGGCTTCCGGTTCGTGCACCGCCACCCGCACCGTCGGCGTCTCGAGATCTCCGCGCGTGGCCTCGGATGGCGACCGGCGCCGCAGCGCCCGCCTCATGTCGCCTGAACGCACTCCGATGACCAACACCCGCACCAAGCGCGGTTCGACGCGCACCAACATGTTGATCGGCGCCGCCGAAGTGCTCCGCGAGCGCGGCGCGGCCGGCGTGACGATCGACGAGGTGCTCCAGCGCAGCGGTGCGCCAAGGGGCAGCGTCTACTACCACTTCCCCGACGGGCGCAATCAGATCGTCTTCGAAGCCCTGCAGTTCGCCGGCGACTCCATCACCGAGCTGATCGACGAGGCGGCGACCAAGGGCGGTCCACACCTCGTGCAACGCTTCGTCGAGTTCTGGGACCGCATCCTCGCCGAGAGCGATTTCACGGCGGGCTGTCCCGTGGTGGCCGCGGCGATCGGTTCGTCGGAGGACGACGCCCCGCACCTGACCACGGTGGCCGGGGCGATCTTCGGACACTGGCGTGACGCACTGACGCGCGCGTTTTTGGTCGACGGGTGCGAGGAGAGCGAGGCCGCGTCGCTGGCGATCACGTGCATCGCCGCACTCGAGGGCGCGGTGGTGCTGTGCCGGGCGACCCACAGCCTCGACCCGCTGCGCCAGGTGCACAGCCAACTCGAATTCCTGCTCAAATCGCGGGAGTTCATCCGGCGCAACGGCATACCCACCACAGCCGGCTGATCCTCACGACGCGATACGCCAGCGGGCGCAGACGAATTCGCCGTTCACCGCCGATTCGACCAGCCGCCATTCCGACCGGATCGGCAGGACGCGCGAGCCACCGCCCAGCGTGCACGGCGCATAGCTGACGATCAGTTCGTCGACGAGTCCCGCCGAGACGAACTGCGCGGCCACGTCCCCGCCGCCGACCACCCACACGTCCTTACCCGCGGCCGCGGACACCAGTTTCGGATGCAGGTCGGTCACCTCGCCCTGGAACGTCTGCACGGGGTGCCCGTCGGCGACGATGCCGGGCCGATGCGTCAGCACCCACGACGGCTGCTGGTACATCCATTGCCCCGGTTGGTTCTTCACGATCCACTCGTAGGTGGCCGAACCCATCACCAGCGCGCCCACGGTGTCGGCGAACGCGTCGTAATGGAACGGCCCGTCGGGGTCGATGTCGCGGGTGACCAGCCAGTCCAGGCTGTCGTCCTCGTCGACGATGTAGCCGTCCAGGCTCGACGCGGTGTAGTACACGGTCGCCATCTTCAGTGTCTCCTCATCCAGTCCAACGGATCGCCCTGATCGGTCGCCACGCCCAGCCCGGCGAGCATGGCCCGCACCAGCCCGCGGCGGTGCGCCGAATACGTGAGCACGTGCGCCACGATCCCGTACAGCTGGAACGACTCGGGCGGATCGCAGAGCGCGTCGATCACCGTGTCGCCCATCCTGCCTGCGGCCGTGTACTCCGATACCATTGCCGCCCAGCGCTTTCCGACGTCCGCATGCCGCGCGGCGAGCGGCCCCGCCGTCATGGTCGCGTCGCGGTCGGGGAAGTCGCGTCCCTCGATCGTGGCCAGCCACACCTCCTTGGTCCACACCAGTGCGCCCAGTACGGCGCCGACGCTCGGCTCCGGGCCGTCCCAGTGCAGCACCACCTGGCCCGGCGCGACCTCCTGCCACCACTGCTCGTCGCTGAGCAGGTGTGCCCGCTCGATCAGGTACGCCGTATCGGCGATGTCGTGGGCGACCATGAGCCGGCTCGGGTCGGGCTCCTTGTCGGTGCCGTCGCCGTCGAGCCACAGCGACTGCGGCGGATGGAAGTGCAGGCCGTTGGGTGCGGGCACGCGGAACGCCACGTCACCGGCGCGTGACGGCGGCACCCCGAACGTCCGGCGGAACGCCCGCGAGAACACCTCGGGTGACGACCAGCCCTCGTCGGCGGCGACGGCCGAGACGGTTTCGCCGCGGTGCAGCCGCCAGGCCGCGCGTTCCAGCATGATCCGCCGGCGCAGGGCGGCCGGCGGCTCACCGGTGAGCCGGCGCACCTCACGCGAGAAGTGGAACTCCGAGGCGTAGCTGCTGCGCGCCATGTCCCCCACTTCGGGGTTCGTCGCGTCGACCACGGCGTCGAGCAGTTCCCGCAGCCGATCCCGCCGTGCCGGTGTACTCACGTGATCGAGTATCGCCGCCGCCCGTCTACGGGGACATGACAATTCCTGCTGTGCTCAGCTGTCGAGCACGTCGTGCACACGCTTCTCCACGTCTGCGCGGTCACCGAGATCGGCCAGGTCGATGCCGAACCGGTCGGCCAGCGCGTCGAGCACCTGCGCGGCGGTGTCGAAGCGGATCCGCTCACTGCCCCCCGCGCGGTGCACCGTGAGGTGGCGGCCCCGCAGGTTCCAGCGAGCGTCGTCGGTCACCAGCGCCGCGGTCAGACCCGTCACGAACGGGGAGGAGGGATGCGTCGACACGTACCAGCTGCCGACCTCGAGATCGATCAGCGGTTGCGGCCGGTCGGTGAACACGTACAGCGGCTGCCAGGCGTCGTGGATCCGCGATTCGAGCACACGGCCGTCGCGGTGGCCGCGGATCCGGTACGGCTCGTGCCGGGTGCTCTGCTCGGCGTCGGTGTCGAGACGGATCGGTGCGGACGGTGTCTGCCCGCCGAAGCCGACGTCCACCAGGTGACGATCCGGCACACCCGGCACGGTCACGGCGAGCAGCTGGTGGGTCTGGGCGGGCAGCGCGTCGTCCTGGCGCATCCACACCACCCGGGCCGCGAGCCGTTCGACGCCGAAGCCCAGCTCCTCGAGCGCATACCCCATCAGCCCGTTGTGCTCGTAGCAGTAACCGCCGCGCCTGCGGTGCACCAGCTTGTCGGTGAGCGCGGCCGCGCTGAGGTCGGCGACCGGGATACCGAGCAGCGGGTCGAGGTTCTCGAACGGGATGGCGCGGTTGTGTGCGGCGACCAACGCGTGCAGCGTGTCGAGGGTGGGATCGGCGTCACCGCGGTATCCGATCCTCCTCAGGTAGGACGGTGTGACGGTCATGCCGCCATGGTGTGACCTCAACCACTGTTGAGGTCAAGACCGCCCCGGGTTTCGCGGTGCCGACGCACTGGAACGGGTAACCCCCTTGCACGCGTCTCGACGACCGGGACACCGACAAACGAGGGGCACCGATGAGCGCCAGCGACAAGGCGAGGAACAAACTGCAACAGCTCCAGGGCAGGATGAGGGCGGCCACGGGCAACGCCCTGGGCGATCCCGATATGAGGGCGCGCGGCCGCAGTGACGAGCGGATCGCCCACCTCAAGGACGCCGGCGAGAAGGTCAAGGACGCCTTTCGCTCGCGTCGGCGCCCACGCCGGTACTGAGCGCATCCGTGACGGATGAGACCGGCGCCGCCGGCGCTGTTCGCACCGCCACGAACAACCGCGGGGCCCAGATCGCGGCGCGGACCGGATATCTGATCAACGGGGTCCTGCATCTGCTGATCGCCTACATCATCTTCCGCATCGCCATCGGCTCCGGCCACGGCGATGCGGATCAGTCCGGTGCGCTGGCCACCCTGGCCGAGACCAAGGGCGGGTTCCTCGCACTCTGGGGGGTCGCGGTGGCGCTCGTCCCGCTGACGTTGTGGCGGCTGGCCGAAACCGTGCTCGGGCTGCACCCCAGCGAGCACCACGAACCCGATCCGGATCCCGACGACTTCCTGATGGTGAACCGCCTCAAGGCTCTGGGGCTAGCGGCGGTGTACGCCGCGGTGGCGGCCATGGCCGTCCAATTCGCCTTGGGCAGCCGCAATTCAAGCGCCGAAAGGTCCGTCGGCCTGAGCACCTGGCTGATGCGCACCCCGGAGGGCAAGGCGGTGCTGGCGGTGATCGGCCTCGGTGTGATGGCGGTCGGGTGCTACTTCGCGTTCAAGGGCGCCTCCCGCCGGTTCCGCGACGACCTCACCATCTCGGGCGGCCGGACCCTGACCGTGCTCGGGGTGTGCGGGCACGTCGCGGAAGGTGTGGTGCTCGCCGTCGCGGGACTGCTCGTGGTGGTCGCGTCGGTGCGCGCCGACCCGTCCAAGGCGACCGGACTCGACGGCGCGGTCAAAGCGCTGGGCCAGGCACCGTTCGGCACCGTGCTGATCGGGATCGCCGCGGCGGGTTTCGCCGCCTACGGCCTGTACAGCTTCGCGCTCACCCGCTACGCGCGGATGTGACCGGTCAGGTCGGTGAAACGTCGTGGGAGACCTGGCCGTTGTGCTCGGCGACCGTCTCCACACGGTGCGCCCCCGGCGACTCGGGCAGTTCGTGGCGCCCACCCGCGGAGCGCCGTCGCAGCAGGACCACCACCCCGGCGACGGTGACCGTCCCGGCGACAGCCAGCGTCGGCCACATCGCGATCTGCGCCAGCCACAGCCGTCGCTGTATCTTCAGGATCCGCTGTTGTGCGTGCCTGAGTCGAGTCACCGTTTCCATGCCGTCACTGTGCCCGCGTGCGGCCCGGCGAAAACCCGTCACCGGAGTCATCGATCGTCGTGGTGACGGCGACGAGCTGCGGTGTGCACGGTGAATCGGGCCTCAGGCGTCGTCGTCACCGCCGTCGGGGCTACCCGCCGAGGAGCGGGCGGCCGTCTCCGCATCCGCCGCCCGGTCGTCCTCGGCTGCCTTCTCGGTGGCCGGCTTCCTGTCGGCACGGGTGCCGGTCGCCTGGACATCGCCGGTGCCGGTGGCGCTGTCGGAGTCGTTGCCGGACAGCGAGTTCCGGGTGACGCGCGTGGTGCTCTCCCGCTCGTCCTCGTCGGGTGTTGCAGCGCGTCCGGTGCTGAGCCCGGGATTGGCGCCGGCGTAGCGGATCCCGATGTCGAACGCGCCCACGGTGTAGTCGCCGGTGTTGAAGAAGCCCACGTTGCCGACGCCGGTGTTGCCGACCCCGACGTTGAACGCACCGGTGTTGAAGAAGCCGAGGTTGTAGGAGCCGCTGTTGCCCGCGCCGAAATTGCGTTCCCCGCCGGTGTTGTCGAAGCCGACGTTGAAGTCGCCGACGTTGTCCCCGCCGATGTTGAAGTCACCGTCGTTGTCGTAGCCGATGTTGAAATCGCCCACGTTGCCGGTGCCGATGTTGAAGTCGCCGTCGTTGTCGCCGCCGATGGTGAAGTTCCCGGTGTTGTTCACACCGGCGTTGAACAGACCCTCGTTGCCGTAGCCCAGGTTGGGTGTGCCGGTCAGCAGGCTGAGTTGGATCCCGGGCCTGCCCTCCTCCGGGTCGAGGCCCCCGACGTCGGGAACGGCGATCTGCGCGGCCACGCCGGGTTGGGGCGCGGGCGCCACGAACGCCGCCGAGGCAGGCTCGGGCGGCACGAGGACCGCCGGTGCGTCCACGCGCGGCGCGGGCGTGGTGGCCGCCATCGGGGCGACGGCGGTGTCGGCCCGGTTCGCGTCGAGGGAGGGCGTGTTCGACCCGCCGACGATCAGGCCCGCGCTGGCGAGGGACACACCGGCGATGAGGTAGGAACGGGCGGAGACTCTCATGGTCACTCCTGCAGAAGATGCGAAGGCGGTTGGTGTCCGGGTGGTTCACCGGCCGCTGTGTGCGCAAACGCGAGGAGTGCTGACGAGAGTCTTACGTCTCGGTCAGGGTTTGCCGCGCGCCGGCGTCTGGTAGGCCACGCCGTGTCGCAGCGGTGTATTCGCTTGCGCCGCCGTCGATTCCTGCACCTGGGAGCCGCCCGCGGTACCGCTCACCCCTGGCGCATTGGACTGGTCGCCACCCGAGGGCTCGGCACCCTGGTGCAGCTCCTTGAGCCGGGCGTGCAGCACTTCGAGCACCGGGATGCGATTGCCGTGTGCGGTTTCGTGATCGAACAGCGTCTGCAGTTGCGTCTCGTCGAGCGACCGGATGCGGTGGCGCAGATCCGGCAGCGCCAGCTGGTCGTAGTCGATCAGCGGAAGTTCGTCTCGGTTACTCATGTGCCATGGTGTGCCCGTCGAGGGCGTGCGGTAACCGCACCCCGGACGGACAGTTGGGATTGCACCCCGGCTTGGGTACCCTCGAAAACTAGAACACGTTGCAATTCGACCCCGAGGGGGGAGCCGTGCCGTCGTCGGACATCGCGAAATGGGACCCGGGCTTCACCGAACGGGTGATGGGTGTGCTCCGCCCGCTGCTCAAGACCTATCACCGCGCCGAGATGCGTGGCCTGGAGTCGTTCCCCCCGGCGGGCGGGGCGCTGGTGGTGTCGAACCACTCCGGTGGCCTGTTCGCCATGGACGTGCCGGTGTTCGCCGTGGGTTTCTACGAGCAGTTCGGCTACGACCGCCCCGTCTACACGCTGTCGCACGATCTGCTGATGACCGGGCTGACCGCGGAGTTCTTCACCAAGACCGGTTTCATCCGGGCCAACCACGAGAACGCCGACGAGGCCCTGCGCTCCGGCGGCGTGGTGATCGTGTTCCCCGGCGGCGACTACGACGTGTACCGGCCGACGCTGGCCGAGAGCAAGATCGACTTCGGCGGCCGCACCGGCTATGTCCGGGCCGCGCTGAACGCGGGCGTGCCACTGGTGCCGACGGTGTCGATCGGTGGACAGGAGAGCCAGTTCTATCTCAGCCGGGGTGAGTGGCTGGCCAAGGCGATCCGGCTCGACAAACTGCTTCGGGCCAAGATCCTGCCCATCTCCTTCGGGTTCCCGTTCGGGCTGTCCGCGGTGCTTCCGGTGAACCTGCCGCTGCCCACCAAGATCGTCACCCGGGTCCTGCCGCCGATCGACATCGTCGAGGAGTTCGGGGACGATCCCGACATCGACGAGGTCGACGCCCACGTCCGGCACGTGATGCAGCGCGCACTCGACGAACTGGCCGCCGAACGCCGCTTCCCGGTGCTGGGCTGATCCGCGCGATGTCGGTGACCGAGCGGCTGGGCGCCGCCCTGGGGATGTTCGACGCGATGCGCCGCGCCCGGCTGGTGGCCCCGATGCGCCCGGACAAGTACGTGCGGATCGCCGCGGCGATGCGCCGCGAGAACATGGGCATCACGTCCGGTTTCGCCGGCGCGGCGCAGCGGTGCCCCGATGCGCCCGGGCTGGTCGACGAGCGCGGCACCCTCACGTGGCGGGAGATCGACCAGCGCAGTGACGCACTCGCCGCCGCGCTGCAGGCACTGCCCGGCGGGCAGCCGAAGGTGGTGGGCATCATGGCGCGCAACCACCGCGGTTTCGTCGAGTCGCTGATCGCCGCCAATCGGATCGGCGCCGACGTGCTCCTGCTCAACACGGCGTTCGCCGGGCCCGCGCTGGCGGAGGTGGTCGAACGCGAGGGCGTGGAAGCGGTGATCCACGACGAGGAGTTCGCCGCCACCGTGGACCGCGCCGTCGGGGGCGCCGCCATCACGCGAATCCTCGCCTGGACCGACGAGCCCGGCGACACGCTCACGCTGGAGTCGCTGATCGCCGCGCACGCGGGCCGTCAACCCGAGCGGGCACGCGAGAAGTCGCGGGTCATCCTGCTCACCTCCGGCACCACCGGATCGCCGAAGGGCGCCAGGCACGCCGGCGGCGGCCCCGAGGTGCTGGGCGCCATCCTGCGCCGCACCCCGTGGCGGGCCGAGGAGCCGGTGGTGATCGTCGCCCCGATGTTCCACGCCTGGGGGTTTTCACAGCTGGCGTTCGCGGCCTCGCTGGCCTGTCCGATCGTGACCCGGCGGCGGTTCGATCCGGAGGCCACGCTCGCGCTCGTCGACGAGCATCGCGCCACCGGGCTCATCGTGGTGCCGGTGATGTTCGACCGCATCATGGAACTGCCCGACGAGGTGCGCGCCCGCTACAGCGGCCGGTCCCTGCGGTTCGCCGCGGCCTCCGGGTCCCGGATGCGGCCCGATGTCGTCACCGCGTTCATGGACCAGTTCGGCGACGTCATCTACAACAACTACAACGCCACCGAGGCCGGCATGATCGCCACCGCCACGCCGACCGACCTGCGGGCCGCACCGGACACCGCAGGAAAACCCGCCGAGGGCACCGAGATCCGCATCCTCGACCCGGAATTCCGGGAGTTGCCCCCGGGTGAGACGGGCAGCATCTTCGTCCGCAACTCCACCCAGTTCGACGGGTACACCTCGGGGTCGACGAAGGACTTCCACGACGGGTTCATGTCCTCGGGCGACGTCGGCTACCTCGACGAGGCGGGACGGCTGTTCGTCGTCGGACGCGACGACGAGATGATCGTCTCCGGCGGCGAGAACGTCTACCCGATCGAGGTGGAGAAGACGCTGACCGCCCACCCCGCGGTCGCGGAGGCCGCGGTCATCGGTGTCGACGACGAACAGTACGGACAGCGCCTGGCGGCGTTCGTGGTTTTGACCACCGGCGCATCGGTTACCCCGGAGGAACTGAAACTGCACGTCCGAGAGAATTTGGCGAATTACAAAGTGCCCAGAGACATCACGGTGCTCGACGAGTTACCGCGCAACAGCACCGGCAAGATCCTGCGACGTGACCTGCAGTCCCGTGCGGCCGATGCCCAAGCCTAGGCCGCTGCTCGCGACGAGCGCCGAACTGCTGAACGCCGCCAACGGCGTGCAGCCGCTTGGCCGCAAGGGGTACGTCACGCTGCCCACGTTCGCCTTCGGGTGGCCCACGACCGAACTGGCACCGCTGTACCTGACCGGGTCGGTGCTCGACACGGTGCGCCGCACGGTGCGCGGACACTTCGCCACCCGGACCGGCCGCGCCGCGCTGGTCCTCAAGGTGGTCACCTGGGCGCTGCTGGTGTTGATCCAGCGGCGAAACGTCAAGTCGCAACCTTATTTCGAAGCCGGCCTGCGCGACGCACTGGGCGCGGACTACGAGTCGGTGGCGGCCGAATCCCAGCCCGCACGCCGCCGCGGCGGGGTCTTCCGCACCGGGTGGTCGCGGCGGCGCTACGTGGAGAAGAAAGGCACCGTCCGCTACGGCCCGCATCGGGCGAACACCGCCGACATCTGGCGGCGCAGTGACCTGCCCCGCGACGGGCGCGCACCCGTGCTGTTGCAGGTGCCCGGCGGCGCGTGGGCGATCGGAATGCGCCGCCCACAGGCCTATCCGCTGCTGAGCCACCTCACCGAACGTGGGTGGGTGTGTGTGTCGATGGGATACCGCATCAGCCCGCGCCACACCTGGCCCGCGCACATCGTCGACGTCAAGCGGGCCCTGGCCTGGATCAGGGAGAACATCGCCGACTACGGCGGCGATCCGGACTTCGTGGCCATCACCGGGGGTTCGGCGGGCGGTCACCTGACCGCCCTAGCCGCGCTTACCCCCAACGAGCCGCAGTGGCAGCCGGGCTTCGCCGACGCCGACACCTCGGTGCGCGCCGCGGTGCCCGTCTACGGCCGCTACGACTGGTTCTCCGCCCAGGGTGAGGGCCGCCCGCAGTTCATCGCGTTCCTGCAGAAGTTCGTCGTCAAGAAGCCCTACCTCGGCAATCGCCGCGAGTACCTCGAGGCCTCGCCCATCACGAAGGTACGCCCCGACGCCCCACCGTTTTTCGTGCTCCACGGCGAGGACGACTCGATCATCCCCGTTCCGGAGGGCCGGGAGTTCGTCGAGGAACTCCGCAAGGTCTCGACGTCACCGGTGGCGTATTCGGAGATTCCGCACGCCCAGCACGCCTTCGACTTCTTCGGCTCCCCGCGCGGGCACTACACCGCCGAGGCGATCGAACGCTTTCTGTCGTGGGTGCACGCGCAGGGGGATTGAGCCCTACTGCGCCATCGCGGTCTCGACCACCGTCAGGTCTTCCGAAAGGCCTGCGGCGGAACGTATCTCGACGAACGCCTCGATCATGGCGTCGCTCAGTTCGTGCGGATCCTCGAGGGTGGCGCCGTCGGAGAGCACCGAGATGTTGAGCTGGTCGACGTAGCTCCAGACGGTGATGTTGAGGCCGCTGCCCGTGGTGAGCGGGCCGACGGAGTAGATCTCGGTGACCAGGGCACCACCGACGCGGCCCCGTTCCCGCGGCCCGGGCACGTTGGAGATCGGCAGGTTCAGTACCTTGTTCTGGCCGTCCTTGTTGGCCAGCCACCGAAACAGCGCCTCGGCCGGGGCGGGCGGGAAGTACGACGACCACCGGCTCACCAGTTCGGGCCCGATCAGGTGATGCCCCTCCTTGGCCGATGCGGCGGCCTTGTGGCACTCCTGCACCCGCTGCAGTGGATCCTCGACCTGGACGGGGATGCACACCAGCACCCCGGTGAAGTAGTTGCCGGAGATGCGGTCCGGGCTGAAGTCGAAGCTCACCGGCACGGACGCCAGCAGCGGGTGGTCAGCGTGACCGTCGTAGCGCAGCAACAGCTTTCGCAACGCCCCTGCCGAGATCGCCAGCACCAGATCGTTCAGCGTGACGCCGAGGTGTTTGGCGGTCTGTTTGATATCGGCGAGCGCCAGGGTGGCGGTGGCGAATTTGCGGACGCCGTCGACCTTGTGGTTCATGAACGACGGGGGCGGGGTGAACGGCCGGGTCAGCTCCGGTGAGAGTTTGCGGCTGCTGCGCCGGACCCGTTGCAGCCCCTGGGCGGTGTAGCGCCAGTTGGCCGGCAGCTTCCCGATCTGGCGCAGGTGGTCGCGGAAGGCGGTGCGGACGAGCTCACCGCGGCTCGGGGCCGGATCGGTGGCGTAGGAGTCGCGGTCGTGCTGCGGTCCGGGCTGCAGATCCATACCGCGAGCCATCAGGTTGGCCGATGCGATTCCGTCGGCCAGGGCGTGGTGGATCTTGCCCAGCACGGCGATCCGGCCGTCCGCCAGACCCTCGATGAAGTACATCTCCCACAGCGGCCTGCTGCGGTCCAGCGGGGTGCTTGCGATGCGGCCGACCGCCTCGTCGAGCTGCCTGCGGCCGCCGGGGCTGTCCACCCGGTACGGGCGGACGTGGTATTCGAGGTCGACTTCGCAGTTCTCCCGCCACATCGGGTGGTGGAATTTGAACGGGATGTCGACGAGTTCGTAGCGAAACGGGTCGAGTTTGTAGAGCCGGCTGTGGATGACCTGCCGGAACTCCTCGATCCCGAACGTGCGGCCCCCCAGATCGTCGAGCTGGATCACCGCCAGCTTGAGGGTGTGCATGTGCACCGTGGGTGTTTCGCTGTACAGCAGAAACGCGTCCCACCCGCTGAGCCGTTTCACCTATCGCCTCCCCTTGCCCGGAGGCGTCTATATAACCTCTCGAGCACCGACCAGGGTTCGGTTTCGGTGGATCTGGTTCAGAAACAGTCCGATGGCCGTGGCCATGGAACCGGTGCGGGCGCCGTCGATCATGTCGAAACCGTGTCCGGCACCGGGCAATTCCATGTAGCTGACCACCGACTTCGACGTCGCCCTGAGCTTCTCGACGAAGCTGCGGGCCTGCCACACCGGGATCACGCTGTCGCCGGTGCCGTGGATGACCAGGAAGGGTGGCGCCTCGGGGTGCACCTGCGCCATCGGCGACGCCTTACGGAACAGCTCGGGATGCCGGGACATCTTGCGTTTCACCACGACCCGTTCGAGGAAGTCGATGAATCGCACCCGTTCTGCGGTGGAGCGGTCCTCCCAGTCGTATCGCCCGTAGATGCCGACCACGGCGTCCACCGAGGTGTCCGACCCGTCCTCGAGTTCGCACTGCATCTCGGGGTTGTTGATCGTCAGTCCGGCCAGCGCGGCAAGGTGGCCGCCGGCCGAAGTCCCTGCAATGGCAACGAAATTGCGGTCGCCGCCGAACTTGTCCACATTCGCCCGCGCCCAGGCGATCGCGCTCTTGACGTCGTGCAGATGCGCCGGCCAGGGATGGTGCGGCGCCACCCGGTAGTCGATCGAGAGGCAGACCCAGCCCATCTCGGCCAGATGGGACAGCAACGCGTAGCCCTGCAGCATCCGGCTGCCGTGCACCCACGCACCGCCCGGGACGAACACCAGCACCGGGGCGGGTTCGGTCGGCAGCTTCTTCGGCCGCCAGACGTCGAGCAACTGGGAGGGCAGCGGTCCGTACCGCACGGAGGACTTGTGCACGTTGCGGCGGTGTTCGAACGTCTTCCACAGCGGTGGCACCTTCTCGGGCGCCGGCCACTCGATCGCGAGATCCGCGGCGGGCACCACCCCGCGCAGCGCCGCATCGGACACGGCGTGCGTCATGTCCCGCTCACGCTGGCGAACCTCGGCATTGCCCGGGTCGAACCAGGATTTGGCGGATGCGGACAGGAGCTCGGGTACCTGGCGGTAGCCCCACACGCCCATCGCGGCCAGGGCCCCGAGGGGCTCCAGGTGCTTGCCGATCACCGGCAGCGAAGCCGAGGCGACACTCATCGCGAGCATGTGGTCAGCAGGCTTCGCATTGAGCAACCACCTTGCGCGCGACCACAATGTCGGACCGGGGTACCGGGTTTCCGGTCGTACCGTCATGGCGCGACTGTACCCCTGTGGCGAATCCTCAAACGACAAGATCGTGAACTTGTCTACCCATAGTTTCGCCATCGATTTTGTAATGTCGCTCACACCCCTGCTGACCGGCGCTTATGCGCTGGTCACGGCCGGGCCGCCGCCACAACCGCAAAGGAATTCACCGTGCGCACATCAGCCCTCGCGATGACCGACGGGCCCCGCCCACCCGGCCGCACTGTGGGAGGCCGCCGCCGAGCTCGGCTGGCACGGTCTGGCTGTCGCCGAACGGTACGGCGGCGCCGGTTTCGGCCTCTCCGAACTGGCGATCGTTCTCGAGGTGCAGGGCCGTGACCTGGCTCCCGGCCCGGTCCTGCCCACGGTCGCGGCGGCGGCGGTGCTGGACCGGTGCGGCGGCGACGAGGTGGGGGCGGACCTGCTGCCCGGGCTGTCGAGCGGGTCCATCGTCGCCGCACTGGGATTGACCGGCACGCTGACCGTCGGCGGCGACGGGTCGGTGACCGGCCAGTGCCCGGCCGTTCTCGGCGCTCCCGACGCCGATCTGCTCGTGCTCGTGGCGGGTGACGATGTGGTGGTGCTCGATGCCCACGCCGCGGGCGTCACCGTCACCGCACTCGACGGGATCGACCCGACCCGGAGCATCGGCGCCGTCACCGTGAACGATGTGCGCATATCGCCCGCGCGGGTCCTGCCCGGGGCGCGTACGGTGTTCCGGATCCTCGGCTCCGCCGAAGCGGTGGGGGTGGGCTGGGCGTGCCTGGACATGGCGGTCGAATACGCCAAGGTGCGCGAGCAGTTCGGCCGCACCATCGGCGACCTCGACAGCGCGTGGTTTCCCGCCGCGGTCGCGGCCTCCCATGCCATCCGGGCGTCGGTGTTCCTGGCGCAGAACACCATTCAGCTACACGGCGGTATCGGATACACCTGGGAGCATGACGCGCACCTGTATCTGCGACGGGCCCGCGCACTGGCGGCGCTGCTGGGCGGCGGAACCGATCCCCTGGTCGACGTCGTCGACGCCCAGCGCAGCGGCCGGGCCCGCGGCGCATCGTTCGCGCTACCGGCGGCGTCACGGTCAACCCGCTGCGTGGGATCACCGGCGAGGCCCACTTCAACGAGGTGTTCTTCGACGGCGTGTTCGTCCCCGACGCAGATGTGGTCGGCGACGTGAACAAGGGCTGGCTGGTGGCCCGCGCGACGCTGGGCAACGAGCGGATCTCGATCGGCGGCGGATCCGGCGCACCGACCGGTTTCTCCGCCGACGACCTGGTAGAGCTTCCCGACAGCGCACCCGCCGAGGTGTCGGCCGCGTACGTGCGCCGGGCGGGGGCGGTGCTCGCCGAGGCGCATACGCTGCGGCTGCTCAACCTGCGCCGAGCCAGCCGGGCCATCGCCGGTGCCGAACCCGGTCCCGAGGGCAACGTCACCAAACTGCTGGTGGCCGAACAGTGCCAGCGGCAGACGGAGCTGGGGATGGAGTTGGCGGGCGCCGCCGCCGTCGTCGGCCGCACCCCGGAGCTGACCCGCGCCTACCTCGGCAACCGGGCGATGACGATTGCGGGCGGGACCTCGGAGATCACCCGCAACACCATCGCCGAGCGGATCCTCGGGTTGCCGCGCGATCCACTGCTGCGCTGACCTGAGCGATCACTTTCTGCCAGCCGTCGGTCAATCACTGCCAACGGGATGGATGCCGCTGACCTGCGGGTTGTTGCAGTCAGACCGGCCAGGAAATCCCTCCAGACCGAACGGATGCGAAAGAGGCGCAACAATGAACAAGTTCGGATTCGCCACCATCATCGCCGGCGGACTGGCCACCGGATTCCTGGCCTTCGCCGCCCCCGCCCAGGCCGCCCCCTCCGGCCCCGGCAACGCCGCCGACACCATCAGCTCCCTCGACGACCGCGGCTACCAGGTCCGCGTCACCCAGCAGGGCATGAACAAGCCGCTCGATGAGTCCAGCATCGTCTCGGTCCGCTACGACAACGACAAGCGCATCGTCTACGTCACCACCCGCTGACCGCTTCAGGACCGCCGTTGACTCTGCGCTCACCGCGCCAAAGTGCGAGAGTGCGCGAAGCCGTGGATGCAGAGTCAACGCTCCGAACTGCTTGCGTGCGGTATTACTGATCAGATGCCGAACACGCACACCCCGGACTTCCACCCCGACCTGCAGAAGGTCGCCCGCTACATCCCCCGTCAGGTGGTCACGCCGGTGACGCTGCCGGTCATCCGGATGGTGACGAGGCTGCAGGGTAAGCGGACGCCGCGCGACTGTGAGGAGCTCACGCTCGCCTCGGGGGTGCGGGTGCGGCTGTTCCGCCCGACCGGCGTGCCGGTGCCGGCGCCCGCGCTGCTGTGGATCCACGGCGGCGGCTACGTCATCGGCACTGCGGCCCAGGACGACGAACTCTGCCGCCGGTTCTGCCGGGAACTCGGAATCACTGTCGCCTCAGTGGATTACCGGCTGGCGCCCGAGCATCCCTATCCCACACCGGTAGAGGACTGCTACGCCGCGCTGACGTGGCTGGCCGGCTTGCCGTCGGTCGATGCGAAGCGGGTTGCGATCGGCGGGGCCAGCGCAGGCGGTGGGCTGGCGGCGTCACTGGCGCTCGTGACCCGGGACCGCGCCGAAATCGAGCCCGTCGCACAGATTCTGGTGTACCCGATGATCGACGACCGCACCGTGGAGCGCGACGGATTGGACAATCCCGGACACCGGCTGTGGAACCAGTCGAGCAACCGGTTCGGCTGGGCGGCCTACCTCGGTGACGCCGACCCCCAGGAAGCGGTGCCCGCTCGGCGGGAGGATCTGGCCGGCCTGCCACCGGCGTGGATCGGGGTCGGCACCCTGGACCTGTTCCACGACGAGGATCTGGCGTACGCCGAGCGGCTGCGGGCCGCGGGCGTGCCATGCCAGGTCGAGGTGGTCCAGGGCGCCTTCCACGGATTCGACGGGATCCTGCCGAAGGCCGACGTGTCGCGGGCGTTCTTCCGAAGCCAGTGCGACACCCTCCGGCAGGCCTTCACCGACGGTTAGTCGCGAACTTCGCTGTCCTCGTAAACGATCCGGCCGATCATGTCGTAGCGGCGGGCGTCGCGGTACTTGAAGTACGTGGCGAGCGCCGCGCCGATCACGAAGACCGACACCACGATCCAAGGCGTGAGCTTGAACAGCAGCGTCCCCGAGGCCGTACCAGCCGCCGACTCCTTGTGCTCCCACAGCAGGTACACCACGTAGAGCATCCCGATCCCGCCGAGCAGCGGCGCCAGGAACGTCTTGAACCAATGCGCACTGGACGGGTGGTTCTTGTGGAAGTGGAAGTAGGCGATCACGGCGAACGCGCACAGCGACTGCACGATCAGGATGGCCATGGTGCCCAGGATCGCCAGCAGCGTGTACAGATGGATGTACGGATCCATGCCCGCGGCGAAGAAGGCGAGGATCAACACCAGCGCGATACCGCTCTGCACGAACGACGCGATGTAGGGCGAACCGTGCTTGTGGTGGGTGGCACCGAGCGTCTTCTGCAGACCGGCGGACAGTCCCTCACGGCCGAGCGCGTACAGATAGCGCGACGCACAGTTGTGGAATGCCATACCGCAGGCGAAGGAACCGGTCACCAGCAGGATGTTGAACAGCGTGATCGCCCACTCGCCGTAGGTGCTGCGCACCGGGCCGAAGAAGATCTCCGACGACGTGTTGGCATCCTGCGCGAGTTCGAGCGACTTGGTCGGCCCGGTGCCCGCGATCGCCATCCAGCTCACGAACACATAGAACAGTCCGACGCCCAGCACGGCGATCATGGTGGCGCGGGGGATGATCCGCTTCGGGTCCTTGGACTCCTCGCCGTACATCGCCGTCGACTCGAAGCCGACCCACGACCAGAACGCGAAGAACAGGCCGAGACCGGCACTGGCGCCCGCGATGGCGGCCGGCGTGAACGCGCCGATCGGGTTGAGCGTCTCGGCCACCGCGAAGCCCTCGGGACCGCCGCCCTGGAACAGCACGGCGAGCGCGCCGAGCGCGAGCATGACGATCTCGGTGACGAGGAAGACGCCGAGCACCTTCGCCGTGAGGTTCACGTCGAAGTAGGTCAGGATCGCGTTGAGCGCCAACATGAGCAGCGCGGGGATGATCCAGTGGATGTCGACCCCGAATTGCGATGACAGGAAGTTCTTGAAGAAGAACGCGAAGATGCCGATCAGCGACGCCTCGAAGACCACATAGGCCATCGTGATCAGCAGACCGCTGGCCATCCCGACGATGCGGCCGAGCCCGTGGCTGATGTAGCCGTAGAAGGCGCCGGTGGCGGTGATGTGCTTGGCCATGGTCGCGTAACCGATCGCGAACAGGCCCAGCACAATGGTTGCGACGAGGTAACCGGCCGGGGCGTGGGAACCGTTTCCGAACCCGACAGCGATCGGCACGTTGCCTACCATTGCCGTGATCGGCGCTGCGGTGGCCACCGCCATGAAGATCACGCCGATGGTGCCCACGGCGTTGCGCTTCAGTCGTTGCACGCCCTGAGCTGGTGTTTTCTCTGGTGTTACGGCTTGATCCGCCATATACGGGATGCCTTCCTGCTTGCCAAGGGGGAGCCTGTGTGGCCTGAGCCACATCGAGACCGCTACGTATATTGGCACTACCAATAGGTCCCCGCAACCGCTAGAGACAACCATTGACATAAATGGTTGCGACCTTTTACGGTGAGCCGCGTGTACGACTACGGCACGTTCTCGTTCGAGTCCAAGACTCAAGTGCTGGATCGGGCGAAGGCGTTCTGGAATCCGGACAAGACCCAGTTCTGGACCGACGCCGGCGTGGATCTGGTCATCGACCGCAGGGAGGACTACTTCCTGTGGGACATGAGCGGCCGCCGGCTCATCGACATGCACCTCAATGGCGGCACCTACAACCTCGGGCACCGCAATCCCGAAGTGATGCAAGCTGTTTCGCAGGGCATGGAGATCTTCGACGTCGGCAACCACCACTTCCCCTCGGTGGCGCGCACCGCGCTCGCGCAGCGGCTGGTGGAGACCGCACCCGAGTCGATCAGCAAGGTGGCATTCGGTTCCGGCGGCGGTGAGGCGATCGACATCGCGCTCAAGAGCGCCCGCCACGCCACCGGACGCCGCAAGATCGTCTCGATCATCAAGGCCTACCACGGCCACACCGGCCTGGCCGTCGCCACCGGTGACGAGCGGTTCGCCAAACTGTTCCTGTCCGACCGGCCCGACGAGTTCATCCAGGTGCCGTTCGGCGACGTTCCCGCGATGGAGAAGGCGTTGTCGGGCAACGACGTCGCCGCGGTCATCATGGAGACCATCCCGGCCACGTACGGATTCCCGCTCCCCCCACCGGGTTACCTCGAATCGGTCTACGCCCTGACCCAGCGGTACGGCGCCCTTTACATCGCCGACGAGGTCCAGACCGGTCTGATGCGCACCGGTGAACTGTGGGGCATCACCAAACACGGCATCGACCCCGACATCCTCGTCACCGGCAAGGGCCTGTCCGGCGGCGTCTACCCGATCACCGCGGCGCTGCTCGGCGAGCGGGCCGCGCAGTGGCTCGACCAAGACGGATTCGCCCACATCTCCACCTTCGGTGGTGCTGAATTGGGTTGTGTCGCAGCGATCAAGACCCTCGAGATCACCACGAGGCCGGAAGTGCGCTCGATGGTGCACTACATCGCCGACATCTTCGACGCCGGTCTGCGCCGCATCCAGGCCGACCACCCCGACTGGTTCATCGGAATCCGACAGAACGGCGTGGTGATCGGCCTCGAATTCGACCACCCCGAGGGTGCCAAGTTCGTGATGCGCGAACTCTACGAAAACGGGGTGTGGGCGATCTTCTCCACGCTGGATCCCCGTGTGCTGCAGTTCAAACCGGGTCTGCTGCTCGGCCGCGACCTGTGCGAGGACGTGCTGGACCGGCTGGAGGTCGCAGTCGGCCGGGCGAAGACCGCGGCCAGGAAGGGACGACCGTGACAGAGTTCGCGTCAGCAGGCCACATGCTCGAGCGTGCTCGGTGGGCCGCACGGGCGTACGCCGACTACGACCAGGCCGCCGTGACGGCCATCGTCACCGCGGTCGCCGACGCCGCCTACGGCGCGGCCGAACGGTTCGCCGCCGAGGCCGTCGCCGAGACCGGGATGGGCGTCGTCGCCGACAAGGTGGTCAAGAACCAGGCCTGCTCTCGCGGCATCGTGGAGTACTACCGCGGGCAGGATTTCGTCTCGCCACGGGTGGACGCGGTCAACAAGATCGTCGAGATCCCACGGCCGGCGGGTGTGGTGCTGGCCCTGACCCCGACGACCAACCCCGTCTCCACGGTGTACTTCAAGGTGCTGCTGGCGCTGATGACCCGAAACGCGGTCGTCGTCGCACCGCATCCGAGGGCCAAACAGTGTTCGGCCGACGCGGCACGTCTGCTCGCCGAGACCGCGGTCGCCGCCGGCGCCCCGGACGGCATCGTGCAGTTCGTGGAGGAACCGTCGATCCCGCTGGTCGAGGCGTTGATGGCCGACGAGCGCACCGACGTCATCGTCGCCACCGGCGGCACGGGCGTGGTGCGCGCGGCCTACTCGTCGGGCACCCCGGCCCTGGGTGTCGGACCGGGCAACGTGCCCGTGCTCGTCGACGCCAGCGCCGACATCACCGCTGCCGCCAAACGCATCGTCGACAGCAAGGCGTTCGACAACTCGGTGCTGTGCACCAACGAATCGGTGCTGATCGCCGAGGAGTCGATCGCCGATGCGTTGCGCTCTGCGCTCACCCGCGCCGGCGCGCACATCCTCGACGCCGACGCCACGGACCGCCTGCGCGCGTACATGTTCGCCGACGGTCACCTCAACACCGACGTCGTCGGCCGTGACGCCGCCTGGATCGCCGCACAGGCCGGTATCCGGGTGACTCCGAAGACCCGCGTACTCGTCGCCCCGTTCGGCCACGTCATCACCGAGGAGATGCTGGCGCACGAGAAGCTCTCGCCGGTGATCGGGATGACGACCGTACCCGATGCGGCACGCGGGATCCGCGCCGCCCGTGCGGTGGTGCGCATCGGCGGCGCCGGCCACAGCGCCGCCATCCACAGCGAGAACGCCTCCGTCATCACCGAATTCGCCACCCAGGTGCCGGTGCTGCGGGTGTCGGTCAACGTCGGCAACAGCACCGGCAGCTCGGGGCTGGAGACCAACCTGGCGCCGTCGATGACGATCGGCACCGGCTTCATCGGCCGCAGCTCCATCGGCGAGAACCTGCGCCCGGACAACCTGATGAACTGGGCTCGCATCGCCTACAACAGCGCACCGGGTGTCGTCATGCCGAGCTTCGCCGGCATCGACCCGTGGCGCTCCCCGGCCGGCCCGGTTCCCGAATATCCCCGCGCTTCCAACGATCGCGACACACCCCCGGTGTCGGCGTCCCGCGCCACCGCGCCGGCCCGCCGTCCGGCCGACCCGAGCATCGAGGCGCTGCGGGCCGAACTGCGCGCGCTGGTCGTCGAAGAACTCGCACAACTGATCAAGAGGTGAGTCGTGGCTGAACTGCGTTCCTTCATCTTCATCGACCGGCTACAGCCGCAGACGATGTCGTACCTGGGCACCTGGATCAAGGGCGCGCTGCCCCGGGCCAACATGGCCGCCCAGATCATCGAGGTGGCTCCCGGTCTCGACATCGAGGGCATCACCGACGTCGCGCTCAAACACGCCGACGTCAAAGCCGGCATCCTCGTGGTCGAGCGGCAGTTCGGCTACCTGGAGTTCCACGGGGAGACCGGTGCGGTCAAGGCCGCCGCCGATGCCGCACTCGAATCCCTGGGCCAGGACCTGGATTCCGCGGTGCGGCCGACGATCCTCGCGTCACGCATCATCTCCAGCATCGACCATCAGCACGCATTCCTGATCAACCGCAACAAGATCGGCTCCATGGTCCTCGCCGGAGAATCGCTGTTCGTGCTCGAAGTCGCGCCCGCGTCGTACGCGATCCTGGCGACCAACGAGGCCGAGAAGGCCGCCGACATCAAGGTCGTCGACTTCCGGATGATCGGCGCCACCGGACGCGTCTACCTGTCGGGCACCGAGGCAGACATCCGTCAGGCCGCCGAGGCGGCTCAGGACGCACTCGCCCGGAGCACCGCGTGAGCATCGACCGCGCCGAACTGCGCGCCCTGGTCCGCGAAGTCGTCCGCGATGCGGTCAAGGACCTCGCGGCGACCAACGGCGCGGCCGCCAAGGCCGCGCCCAAGCCGGCCGCACCGCCACCACCGCCACCACCCGTGCAGACCGTGGCCGATCAGTTCGGCGTCACCCCGACCGGACCGCTGGCCGTCGATCAGAAGAACCGGACGGAGTCGGTGCGCCTGACCAGCGACCGCGAACTGGACGCCTTCGTGCGCACGCTGCTCAAATTGTTCGAAAACCCCAAGAGCCGGGCCGATCTCAAGGCGGGCAGGCTCAGTTTCCGCCTCGCCGGAGCGGCGACGACGGGTCGCGGGCAGACGCAACGCATCGACAGCGGCGCCGTCACCGAACGGCACATCGCCGACGTCGCCGCGGCCGGTGCCGGACTGGTGCTCGGCCCGCGCGCGGTGCTGACGCCGCTGGCCCGGGAGAAGGCCAGGGCACTCGGCGTGTCGATCGAGAAGGAGAAGCGCAGATGATTGCCGCGACCGTGACCGGAAACGTGTGGTCGACCCGCCGGATCGACGGCATCCCGGCAGGAGCCTTCCTCGAAGTCGAGGTCGACGGCTCCGGCAGCCGGATGATCGCCTTCGACGTCCTCGGCAGCGGTGTCGGGGAACGCGTCCTGATCGCCCAGGGGTCGGTCGCCGCCAACTGGTTCACCGGCACCCCACCGCC
Organism: Mycolicibacterium litorale; assembly: GCF_014218295.1. The sequence continues at coordinate 240,656 of NZ_AP023287.1, read as the reverse complement.
CGTCGACGCGCTCATCATCGGATCCATCGACACCCCAAGCAACCCGAGTTAGCCAAGAGATAGAGGAGAAAGCAATGCCCAGCAACGCAATCGGTCTCATCGAGACCAAGGGCTACGTGGCGGCGCTGGCCGCGGCCGACGCCATGGTGAAGGCCGCCAACGTCACCATCACCGACCGGCAGCAGGTCGGCGACGGCCTCGTCGCCGTGATCGTCACCGGTGAGGTCGGCGCGGTCAAGGCGGCCACCGAGGCCGGCGCGGAAGCCGCGTCGCAGGTCGGTGAGCTCGTCAGCGTCCACGTCATCCCGCGGCCGCACAGCGAGCTCGGCGCGCACTTCGCCGTCTCCGCTCAGTAATCTTCGCCGCACCATCTTGTAAGGAAGTGACGGCCATGCCCGCGACGGCTTCGGAGACGCGCACCGACATCCGCGTCTACCTGCTGGTTGAGGATCTCCAACGGCAGTTCGCCGCCTACCTCGGCACGCCGACCCGCGCCAGGGGATATCCGCCCTACGAGGGTGAGCACGCGCTCATCGTCGAGGTGTCCCCGGCGCTGGCGATCGAGCGGGTGATCGACCTTGCGCTGCGTGAGGTGCCCGGCATCCAGCCCGGCATCCTCTACGTCGAGCGCCAGTTCGGGGTCCTGGAGATCCACTCCGCCAGCCTCTCCGACGTCCGTCGTGCCGGGGAGGCGATCCTCACCGGGACCGGCAACAAGGCCAGCGACCAGTTGCGGCCGCGGGTGCTGTATCACGACATCATCGAGGACATCACCGATCAGCACGCGGTCATCCTCAACCGCAACCGGCAGGCGTCGATGATCCTGCCGGGCCAGTCGCTGCTGGTGTACGAGATGACACCGGCGCTGTTCGCGGCGGTGGCGGCGAACGAGGCCGAACGTGCCGCGCCGGGGCTCACGGTCGTCGACGTGCAGATGATCGGTGCGGCGGGCCGGCTCTACATCGGCGGTTCGGTCGCCGACGTGACCACGGCGCGCGACCGCATCACGTCGGTCCTGGCCGCGATCGAAGGGCGCGATCACTGATGGCCGAGGTGATCTCCGATGACATCGAGGTGGCCGAGCGGGCACTGGCGGACTACGACCTGCCGCCCAACTCGACCCTGCGGCTGCTGAACCTGTCGGAGAACGCCACCTACCTCGTCGAGTGCTCCGACGACAAGAGCTGCTCGATCCTGCGGGTGCACCGGCAGAACTACCACCGCCCGCACGAGATCGAATCCGAGCTCGACTGGCTCGAGGCGCTGCGCCGCGACAGCGACGTCACGGTCCCGACGGTGCTGCCCACCCGCGACGGCCGACGGGTGGTGACCATCGACCACAACGGGATCGAAAGGCACGTCGTGCATTTCGGTATGGTCGGCGGCGCAGAACCCGATGAGGGATCGGTGACACTCGACGACTTCCGCACCCTCGGCGCCATCACCGCCGCGCTGCACGACCACTCCCGGTCGTGGACGCGGCCCGCGGGATTCGGGCGGTTCGCGTGGGACTGGGAGCACTGCCTGGGTGCCCAGCCCCGGTGGGGCCGGTGGCACGACGCCGAAGGTGTCGGCCCCGAGGAGCGTCACCTGCTCGAACGGGCGCAGGATCTGCTGCAGCGGCGCCTGGCCGACTACGGGACCGGACCCGATCGGTACGGGCTCATCCACGCCGACCTGCGGCTGGCCAACCTCCTGGTCGACCCGCCCACCATCACGGTGATCGACTTCGACGACTGCGGATTCGGCTGGTTCTTCTACGATTTCGGCACCGCGGTGTCGTTCATGGAGGACGATCCCGCGCTCCCCGAGTGGCAGGCCTCCTGGGTCGAGGGTTACCGCAGCCGGCGCCCGATGACGCAGGCCGACGAGGACATGCTGGCCTCGTTCGTCTTCCTGCGCCGACTGCTGCTGCTGGCGTGGATGGGCACCCACAGCCACTCCAAGGAATCCAAGACCAAGGCCATCAGCTACGCCGCGGGCAGTTGCGCGCTGGCCGAACGTTATCTCAGCACCAACGGCCAGCGACTGGCCTGACCGAAAACCCCTCCCTCGACCCCATAGGACCCCATATGTTCACCTCACTGCAGGGCCGTTCCGCGATCGTCACCGGTGGCAGCAAGGGCATCGGCCGAGGCATCGCCGAGGTCTTCGCGAACGCCGGCGTCGACGTGCTGATCACCGGGCGCAACCAGGCCGACATCGACACCACCGTCGCCGATCTGAGCGGTAAGGCCGGCACGGTCAGCGGGGTGGCCGCCGACGTCGCCGATCCGGCCGACTGCCGCCGGGTGGTCGACACCGCCGTCGAACGGCACGGCGGGCTCGACATCGTGTGCGCCAACGCCGGCATCTTCCCGTCCGGCCGGCTCGAGGAACTCACCCCCGAGGACATCGAGCAGGTGCTGGGGGTCAACTTCAAGGGCACCGTCTACATCGTGCAGGCGGCGCTCAGCGCGCTGGCCGCCAGCGGCCGCGGCCGGGTCATCGTCACCTCCTCGATCACCGGGCCCGTCACCGGCTACCCCGGCTGGTCGCACTACGGGGCGAGCAAGTCGGCGCAGCTCGGCTTCATCCGCACCGCCGCGATGGAACTGGCGCCCAAGCGCATCACCATCAACGCCGTGCTGCCCGGCAACATCATCACCGAGGGCCTGGTCGACATGGGTGAGGACTACATGAACCAGATGGCCGCGGCGATCCCGGCCGGCCGGCTGGGCAGCGTCGCCGACATCGGCAACGCCGCTCTGTTCTTCGCCACCGACGAGGCCGGCTACATCACCGGTCAGAGCCTGATCGTCGACGGCGGGCAGATCCTGCCCGAGTCGCATCAGGCCATCGCCGAGTTGTAACCGACCGGTCGGCGGGGGGCCGCTAGAATTGGTTCTACCAATTCGTTTCGACATCACCTCGACATTGGGAGGTCAGCCGGTGCCGACGCACAGCGAGGAGTTGCGGCGTCGAATCGTGGCCGACATCAACGCCGGCGTCCCCGGTGCGAAGCTGGGCAGCGAACGTGACCTCGCCGACCGGTACGGCACCAGCCGGTCGAGCCTGCGGCAGGTGCTGGCCGCACTGGAGGAGGCCGGGCTGGTGCACCGGGTGATCGGACGCGCGGGGGGCATCTTCATCAGCCACGGACAGGTCGAACGCAACCTCGCCGACGTCGTCGGCGTTCCCGCGTTCCTGGCGAACCAGGGCTACGTGGCCGGCACCCGGGTGCTGTCGACCAAGATCGCGCCGGTCGACGAGGCCACACAGGCCGCGCTGCGGCTGCAGCCCACCGACTTCGTCGTCGAGATCCAGCGGCTGCGTCTGGCCGACGGCTCACCGATCTCGCTGGAGCTCGCGCAGTTCCCCGCCGACGCGTTCCCGGGTCTGCTCGAGCAGCAACTCGGCGGCTCGATCTACGAGATCCTCGAGAGCCGCTACGGGTTGGTGCCGGGGCGCGCCGACGAACGCATCGAGGCGGTCACGGCCACGACCACCGAGGCGTCACTGCTCGGGGTGAAACCGAAGTCCGCGCTGCTGCTGATCACCCGCGTCACCTACGACAGTGCCGGGATGCCGTGCGAGTTCTCCCGCGACCTGTTCCGCGGCGACCGCATCTACCTCGCCGTCACCGCGCAGGGCCGGGGTATCGGGAAGGGACTCGGCGACCGGGACGCCAACACCGCCTCGGTGACGCTGCAGAGCCAGCTCGCCGTCTAGGACCGGCCGGAGGCCTTCATCAGCTGCTCGGACACCCCCGCCAGCGGTGCGATGCGGTATATCCGGTGAGTTTCATTGGTCCAAGGTAGCCACTCGCGCGCACCGACCGTCGTATCGTCGGGCAGAGGGAGGCCCCGGCTCGTGGGGCCGTGAGGCAACTGCTCGACGAGGAGCGCCACGATGACCATCCACGCGGAACCCCAAGCGACGTCACAGGCGACGGCCACGTTCGACGAGGAGGTCGCCGATACCCAGCGCTATTTCGACAGCCCGCGGTTCGAGGGCATCACCCGCCTCTACACCGCCCGTCAGGTCGTCGAGCAGCGCGGCACGATCCCGGTCGACTACACCGTCGCGCGGGAGGCCGCCGCGGCGTTCTACCCGCGCCTGCGCGAACTCTTCTCGCAGGGTAAGAGCATCACCACCTTCGGCCCGTACTCGCCCGGCCAGGCGGTGACCATGAAGCGCGTCGGCATCGAAGGCATCTACCTCGGCGGGTGGGCGACGTCGGCGAAGGGCTCCACCGACGAGGATCCCGGACCCGATCTCGCCAGCTACCCGCTGAGCCAGGTACCCGACGAGGCCGCCGGGCTGGTGCGTGCGCTGTTGACCGCCGACCGCAATCAGAACTATCTGCGGCTGCGGATGAGCGAAGAGCAACGAGCGGCCACCCCCGTCTACGACTTCCGACCGTTCATCATCGCCGACGCCGACACCGGTCACGGCGGTGATCCCCACGTGCGCAACCTGATTCGGCGGTTCGTCGAGGCGGGCGTGCCCGGCTACCACATCGAGGATCAGCGTCCGGGCACCAAGAAGTGCGGTCATCAGGGCGGTAAGGTGCTGGTGCCGTCGGACGAACAGATCAAACGGCTCAACACCGCACGCTTCCAGCTCGACATCATGGGCGTGCCGGGCATCATCGTCGCCCGCACCGACGCGGAGGCGGCCAACCTGATCGACAGCCGCGCAGACGAGCGCGATCAGCCGTTCCTGCTCGGCGCGACGAATCTGTCCATCCCGTCGTACAAGTCGTGTTTCCTGGCGATGATGCGCAGCTTCTACGACGCGGGGGTCACCGCCCTCAACGGGCACCTGCTGTACTGGCTGCCCGAAGGAGAGTACGAGACGGCACGGGCCTGGCTGGAGCGGCACGGGATCGCCGAGGTGATCGCCAAGGCGGTGGAGCAGTGGCGGTCCGACGGCGACCCGAGTAACGACGCGCTCTACGACGACGTCGAGTCGCAGTTCGTGGCCGCGTGGGAGGAGGACGCCGGGCTCAAGACGTACGCCGAAGCGGTGGCGGCGCGGCTCGAATTCGCCGAGGGCGACGGCGAAGCGTACGCGATGGGTGTCGACGAATGGCAGCAGTTCGCCAAGCGGGCGTCGCTGTACACCGCGGGCAAGAAGGCCCGTGAACTCGGTGTGGACGTCGAATGGGACTGTGAGCTGGCGAAGACACCCGAGGGGTATTACCAACTGCGCGGCGGTATTCCGTACGCGATCGCCAAACAGCTGGCGGCCGCTCCGTTCGCCGACATCCTGTGGATGGAGACCAAGACCGCCGATCTCGCCGACGCCAGGGAGTTCGCCGAGGCCATCCACGCCGAGTTCCCGGACAAGATGCTGGCCTACAACCTGTCGCCGTCGTTCAACTGGGACACCACCGGGATGACCGACGACGACATGCGGGCCTTCCCTGAGGAACTCGGCAAGATGGGCTTCGTCTTCAACTTCATCACCTACGGCGGACACCAGGTCGACGGCGTCGCCTCCGAGGAGTTCGCCACCGCACTACGGCAGGACGGCATGCTGGCGCTGGCCCGGCTGCAGCGCAAGATGCGTCTGGTCGAATCCCCCTACCGGACACCGCAGACGCTGGTCGGCGGACCACGCAGCGATGCGGCGCTGCTCGCGTCGTCGGGCCGCACCGCCACCACCAAGGCGATGGGTAAGGGGTCGACCCAGCATCAGCACCTGGTGCAGACCGAGGTGCCGAAGAAGCTGCTCGAGGACTGGCTGGCGCTGTGGAGCGAGCACTATCAGCTCGGCGAGAAGCTGCGGGTGCAGCTGCGTCCACGCCGCGCCGGCGGGGAGGTGCTCGAACTCGGCATCTACGGCGAGCGGGCCGACGGTGAAGAGAAACTCGCCGACGTCCTGGTCGATCCGATCAAGGACCGCCACGGCCGCAGCATCCTCACGGTGCGCGACCAGAACACCTACGCCGAGAAGCTCCGTCAGAAGCGGCTGATGACATTGATCCACCTGTGGCTGGTACACCGGTTCAAGGCCGATGCGGTGTACTACGTGACGCCGACCGAGGACAACGTCTACCAGACCGAGAAGATGAAGTCGCACGGCATCTTCAGCAATGTGCACAAGGATGTCGGGGAGATCATCGTCGCCGACGTCAACCACGCCCGGATCGAGGAGCTGCTGGCATCCGACCGCGAAGCGCTCGGCCGGTTGATCCGCAAGGAGGACTGAGCTGCTGCGTCCCCCGATCGGCGGACGCACTGCGACGTAGGGCTTCATTACACTTGCGACGCATGAAATCGGCGTTGCCACAGGGTGACTGGCAGCCATGAACGGACGTGCGTTCAACCCACCGCCCGACTGGCCTGTCGAACCCGGCTTCGCACCGGGCCCGGACTGGGCACCCGACCCGGCGTGGCCGCCGGCACCCGACGGATGGCGATTCTGGACGGGCACCCCCCGGCGTACTCCTTCGGCGGCCGCCGTGGTGGCCGCCGTGGGTTTGACGGCGCTTCTGGTCGCGGCACTCGTCGGCGTCGCGACGAGCCGACCGTCACCCGGGGAGGTCCCCGAGATCTCATTGGAATTGCCGGTGCATCAGGAGGACCGGGAATCCTCGTTGACCGGCGTCGCACCCGGCTGGCCACCGACCTCACCCGAACCTTTCCTCGACTTCGCCGCATGGCAGTCGTTCGGAGCGGTCCACGTCGACTTCGCCGACGACGGGCGCACCGTGGTGGTCGACACTCGAGACACCGTCGAGACGTGGCGCACCAAGTGGTCCGGCTTGATCAGCACACGCACCTCGGCGTGTGCCGTCCGGATCGTGGGACGGGTACGCGACAGGGACCACGCCGTCGGACGCGCCGGCGGCTTCGCCATCGGCCTCGGTGAGCTGCTGCCGGGTGATCCGGTGAAGGCGGAGCTGGCAGGTTCGGCTGTCCAATTCGATTTCGGAATGCGCGGATTCCGTACCGCCGTCTACCCGGCCGACGCCGATCACGGTGTGCGCCCCGCCGATCTCGACAACCGTTGGCATGACATCGAAGTGGTCATCGACAGCGGCTCCCACACTCTCACCGTCGATGGTTCGCAGGTCGTGCGGACGACTGCGGGTGGGCAGTGCGGTCGACCTTTCATCCGGGTGTGGGCGGGCTCCACCGAGTTCTCCGACTTCACGGTCACACCGTTCTGAGTCACCGGATTCGTCCGAATGGCTGACAACCCTGCGACGCCGGTTGTGGAACCATCCGCCGTGTGGGCTTCAATCCGCCGCCTGGCTGGCCGGTCCCTCCCGGCTGGGAACCCCCCGCGCAGTGGACACCGGACCCGTCGTGGCCGTCCGCACCTCCGGGGTGGCGGTTCTGGACCGATACGCCGACGACGACACCGGACGAACGCCCGGAGACGGTTGCTCAGGAACGGGAGCCGTCGCAACCCCGCCCGCGACGGCACCTGGCGTTGTTCACCGCTGTCGTCTTGGCGCTCGCCGCTGTCGCGACCGGCGCATACCTCCTGGTGTGGCGGTCCACCTCCGGCGGCGAGGCGGGGAGTCCGGTGGCGGGCCAACTTCGCGGCACCTATCCGGACCGGCCCACTGTCGGGTGGCGGCTGACCGCCGCCGCGGTGTTCGACAGGGCAGCGTTCGTGCGCCCGGACTCGACGTCATATCAGTATCTGCGGCCGGGTTTCATCGACCTGGGGGACACGCTCATCACGTCCGCGGTGCTGCCGCAGTCCGACCGCGGCGCGACGCTGGTGGCCGTCGACACGGCATCGGGGGCCATCAGGTGGACCGCCGACGCCGGTTTCCATCCCGTCTGCGCCAACGCCACCGTCAACGGGCTGCTGCCCTGTCTCGGCCAGGAATCCCGTATGGGCGCACCCGGTGCCGCACCCCCGCCGTATGTGCACTTCCTGCGAATGTCCGACGGCACCGTCGACCGCCGCCTACCGGTCTCGGAATTCGTCCGTGCCGTCGAGGTCGACGGATCCGCCGTGTACACCATGGGATACGACTACGAGACCAACACCCGCTCGATCACTCGCGGTACCGTCGACGACCTCGACGCGACGTGGGCTCAGCGTTACCACGCCGGCGACGGCGACGGTTCCTGCCCCGGCTCCGGGGACTCCGTATACGACGGAATAGACCGCGGCGTGGTCTATTCCGGCAACGACGGCGGCATGGTGGTCGCCGATCCGGCTGACGGTGAGCGGCTGTCGCCCGAGGAGGTGACCGAGCTGTCGGTGTTCGAGGGCCACGGGTTCACCGCCCGCCTCTGTGGAGGATCCGATCCCGATGCCGTGAACACAGCCATCGTCGACGAGCAGGGCCGTCCACTTCGCACGGTCAGCGGCACACCGGCCGTGCCGTGGCTCGTCGGGCCGACGGCCGATCTGCCGTACATCGTCGGCCGGACCGCCCACGACTTCCTCACCGGACGCGAGATCTGGACCGCGACAGGGGGCCACGGAAACGCCGATCTGCACACCGTCATCGGCGACACCGTCATCGGGGGCGGTCGCGGCGACGGGCCGCTCGCCGCGTTCGACCTGGACACCGGAGAGCACCTCTGGACCAGTGACATGAGTGCGGCAGACGTCGCGCTCTCCGACGGCCGACGCGTCATGGTCGATACGGACGCGGGTATGGTCTCCATCGATCTTGCCACCGGAGAGCGCGAGTGGACTCTCCCGGGCGTCGGCGGTGGACAGGGGACCGGGCCTGTCGGCGACGGATTCGCCCACGCGACAGAAGAAGCCATCGCCTACTACGCTCCCACCGGCGGCCCGTCGGTCACGCCTGGGCGCCAAGACGGGACCGCACCGGGCGACGACGAGTCCGGCGGAACGGTCACCAGGTGTGGCCGCACACCCGAGTTGCGCCCGGTCTCATACCGGGCTGAGAACGGTGCGCTCGTCGTCGCGATGGAGGTCAAAGCACGCTGTCCGGGTGGAGACATCGTGTCGTCCGACCGACTGAAGGTGACGATCCGCGACGCGGACGGTCTGATCTGTTCCGCCGCATTCGATTTCTCGCAGGATCCGCTGATCGTCGGCGGGGACACATCGCAGCCCACCGTCGTCGAGTTGACGTTCGAGGGCGGGTCGTACGTCCGCCATCCGAACAGCCTCGGCGACAGATCCGCCGGACGCGGTTCCGACGGCGTCGTGACCGACGCATCCGCCTCCGGCACCGAGGTCGTGGACTGCGTGGACGAGGGCACGTCCGCCGGTCCCCAGAACACCGTCGATCACGGTGCGCTCACCCCGCGCCGGGCCGCCACCTCCACCGACGCCGGCGCCCCGAACTGCGGCGGCGAGGCGGACGCCCTAGCCGCCTTGAGAGCACAGCTGATCGCCGACGAGCCGTTCGTCCGGGCGCGGCTCGCGGATCGCTGGGTTGCGCAGCTGTCGTCCAAACAGCCGGGACTGGTCGCGCCCGACGTCGACGGCCGGATGGTGACCTGGACTCCGTGCGAGATCCTGCAACAGCATCTGCGGCTGCGCGGGCAATATCCGGAGGTGCGGCTCGTCTGGAGCGACGACTGGCGCACCTTCGACCTCGCCGGCTGGTGGGTGACCATCGCCGGCGTCACCTTCCCCGACCCTGCCGCCGCCAACGGGTGGTGCGATGCACGCAGGATCCCGGTCGACGAGTGCTACGCCAAAGTCATCAGCGATTCCCGCGACTCCCGGGGATCGACGCGATACCGCCGCTGAATTGCTGCGTGGGCAAATGGACAGGCGGCGGCGACGGGGGACGACGGCCACGAATTCGGTGGCGTTCTCCAGGAAACATTTTGCTATTGCAAATTGTTCGGGAGCTGGCCATTGCCCACGTGTCAGTTGTGGACCCGAGCGGTGCGGACCGGTAGGCCACCGCCACGGACACCCGTCGTAGCTGCTCGTCATCTCTTCGACGCTCTTGACGACACCCTCCGAGGGCCGTGTCGGTCATGCGCAGGCCAACGACCCCGAGCCGGACCGCAACCGAAAATTGACCATGCCCCCCTCTAATTTGCTATGACAGTGTGCAAAGTGGTCGATCTTTTACTATCGTTCGCGACATACCGCTCACGGCCGCCCAGCGGCCAAAGCGGTGGGAATGGGCGGCCGCCGCGGTGCACGGGTGCGGAATCCGCACGGCGTTTTTCATCGGTGTGGGGGGAATCAGTGACGATCGAGCAAAGCGTCTCCGGAGGAGTGGCGTTGGCCACCGCCGAGGACGGGCGACGGCCGGTCCACGCCGTCATCATCGACGACCACGATGTCGTCCACGCGGGCGTGCAGGCATGGTGCGCGGAAGCGGACCCGCCGATCAGCTTCGTGGGCAACTACCTCGAACCGCAGGAGTTCGTCCGGCAGTATCCGGGTGCCTCGCCCGATGTCGACGTGGTGGTGTTCGACCTTCAGATCGACGGCAACAAACCCTCGTTCGACACGTTGCGCGCGCTGTGCCAATCCGGGCACCGGGTGGTCGTGTACTCCCACATCACCGCCGACGAGATCATTCTCCGCTGCCTGGACCTGGGGGCCATCACCTACCTGGCCAAGTCGGAGGGACGGGCTCACCTGATCGAGGCCATCCACTCCGCATCCGCCAACACCCCCTACATGGGACCCCGGATGGCGCGGGCGCTGCTCAACGACAACGCCGCCGGCCGACCCCAGCTTTCGGAGCGCGAGAAGGAAGTGCTCGTCGCCTGGTTCCAGACGGAGAGCAAGGAGTTGGTCGGCCGGCGTCTCTACATCGCCCCCAGCACCGTGCGCACCCACCTGCAGCGGGCACGCGCGAAGTACGCGGCGATCGGACGTCCCGCGCCGACCAAGTCGGCCCTGCTCGCGCGGGCGATGGAGGACGGCATCCTCAGCCTCTCCGACCTGGTGTGAACCGGCGGTAGGCGCACCCGCCGGTACAGGTGTCGACCGTTCGAGTGACAGACGCAGCACGCACCGTTACGTAGTGTTTCACCCACCGGGTTTGCGGTTCGGGTGAACAGCCTACGGATGAGCGGAGAGTCGATGTCCACCCCCTTCGCTGGACATGCTCCGACGTTCCGTGCCCAGACGTGCATCGCGCCGGACCGCATGGCCCACCTCGCCCGCGACATCAGCGAGGAAGTGCACGGCGGATTCCCCCGGGCGTTCATCCAGTTCGACGGCGCCTCACCGGGACAGCTGAGTTTCTCGGTACGGACCCGACTGACGCGCACCGCACTCATGACGTTCGACCTCGACATCACGCAGCGCATCGACGGTTTCACGAGCCTGCGCTCGACCGTGTGCGACGCCATGCCACGAGGCGGGCAGGCACCCTATCTCGCGTCGCTCACCCGGCCGCTGGGAGTCGAGATCTACCGGCGATACACGCGTGAATTGGCGAGTGCCCTAGCGCGATTCGATCCGTTGAGCACGGCGGTGATCGTCGACCCAGGCCACCGGCCGTGACGGCCACCACCGCGATATGGGCGCTCTTCGGCGTCGGAATCGCCGGCATGACGACATGGGGCAACATCGAGTTCTGCCGACGGCGCCGCCTTTCGCGGACCCTGCCGCCGGCGCGGAGCGATATGTCGGGCTTCAGTCCGACCATCGGCGGGCCGGAATCACCGCCGCTGATCGAGGTCGGGCGTCTCGAGGTTCGGCGGCCACGCCGATGAAGGATCGCCGTTCGGCGCCTCGTCGGTGAGCCGCTCGTGCGCCGAGGCGTTCATCCCGTTCTCGACGATCACCCATACGGTGCGGCCGTCGACGATCACCTGCCCACCCGCAGAACGGATCTTCGCCGCTAGCGCGGTGGGGTCCACGACATCACGACACACCACGCTCATGTTCAAGGCGTCCTCGGACGCACCGATCACGACATGGGCACTCGACATGCCCGTCGACAGGGCGGTGTCGAGCGGCTCGATCAAGGCTTCGGCAGCATCCCCGTCGAGTGCCGGAAGATCGCTGCTGACATCCACGACGACGTCGACGCCCGCCGCGTCGGCTCTGTCGATCACCGGCCGCAGCCGCCGCATCACCGGATGAGAGAACGTCCTCGACTGGTCGAACAGCACTCTGAGCCTGCGGGATTCGGCTCTTGCTTCCCGCTGCATCGCCTCGGAGACGACTTCTCCTTCACTGAGCCGCTGCAGGAGCGGGACGACGTTGTCGACGAGCCGGGCGTAGCGACGCCGATAGTCCTCGGCCACCGCACGCGCGATGCGCTCACTGACGACCACTCTGTTCTGGGCGGTCACATCGGCCTCTACGTCCGCGGCTGCCTCGCGCATCAAACCGTCGAAGATCAGCGCGAACAATTGCACTCCCAGGATGCTGGCTGTCCCCAATCCGACGTTGACGACGGCATCACTGACCGGGTTGCGACAGATCTCCAGGATGCCGCCGACCACCCAGACTCCGACGAGAATGCCCGCTGCGCGTGGAATGCGGGTGGACAGCACCCACAGCACGACGCACCAGCCGATTCCCCCTTGAGTCCAATCGGCCTGGGTACCGATCTGCTCCGGAGCGAGAAGCATGATCTGAGCGATCAGCACCGCGGTGAGCACCGCCGGACCGAACCACATGGGAAGCGGCACACGGCCGCGGCAGGCGGGCACCGCCAGCACCGCGCACGTCCCGGCGACGGCCGCCAGGACGATCTGGGCAACCGGGTGCCCGGCGTAGGCCACCGCGTAGGGCACCGTCGTCACCAGATTGGCCACCGCATATCCCGTCAGCGCCCAGGCGTAGATCAGGCGCATCCGCTCGATGGAACCGTCCGGTTGCACCGCGTCCGCGGGGGCGGACGCCGCCGGACCCGGGCTCCACCTGAGCACGACGGTGGTGCCTGCACCCGGCGCCGAGATCACCTCCGCGCCGCCCCCCGCACGCCGCATGCGCGCGGTGATCGATTCCGCAAGACCATGTCCCGCGCCCACCCGTGCCGGATCGAAGCCGATGCCGTCGTCGATCACCGACACCAACCCGTCCTCCGGCACGATCCGTATCCGGCCCGCGCGCGCATGCCGGTCCACGTTGTTGATGGCTTCACGGGTTGCGGCCAAGACCGCCTGCGCGATTCGGCTGTCGACCCACCGGGGGCCGACGCCGTCGACGACCGCGGGCGTACGGGCCAGAGTGGTGAGGGCACGCAGTTGACCGATCAACTCCACCGGTGCCGACCGGTGATGCCAGGGCCCGTCGCGAAGCAGTTCGAGGTCCCGCCCGGCCTGAGCCGCCAGCCGATCGGGAGGAAGATCCACCCCCTGGCCCACCATCAGCAGAGTGGACGCAGCGGTGTCATGCAACAACGCCAATTGTTCCCGTTCGAAGTTGCGTACCGCCTCGTCCACCTGGCGAGCCATCTGTGCCGCCTCCCGCCCCCTCCGAGCGCGATCCACCGCCGCTGCGACGCGCAGCAACATCGCCCGGATCATCGACGCGGTCACCCACTGCAGCGCGAAGTAGTACACCGCCAGGACCGACCACACATCGTCCCACCCGGTGACGCCCGCGGTGCCGGTCGCGTAGGCCGCCGCGATCGCGACGGTCATCGCGGCAGTGGCCGCCGCGGGGAGCGAGACCGCGAAGCTGACGACCGCGGTGCCGGCGATCGCCTGGGGCGCGCTGTTGGTCATGTAGAAGGCGGGATCGGTGGTCAGTTCGGGGATCCCGAGACACACCGCGAGCGTGACAGCGAAGTCGATCGCCGTGAGCGTGTGCCGCTGAGACCGCGTCGCCGCTCGGACGAGCGCCCAGACGAGCACACCGCCCAACAGCCACCGCCCGGTCCCGCTCACCCCCGATTCCGGTTCCGCGAGCGCGATGGCCGCCACTCCACCGTTCACGCAGTGCCGCATGAGGAGTCCGACGGCCATGGCACGCCGAAGCAGATGCCGCTGTGACACATCGTCGACGGCATACGGCTTGTCGAGGTCGGGAAGCCCCCCGCTCGAGGAATCGCCCGATCCCGTCGCGCGGCCGGCACGGCGTATCGATACGGCGGGGAATCTGATGACCACACCTGCCTTCCGGCAAGCCGCGCGTCGAGCGCGTCACGCTCGCGGACGGCCGCCGAGATGCTCGCCGGATACCGTGATGTGAGTGTATGGCGAGGTTGTCGGCGGTCCGATAGCGTCGCTGTCGGTCATTCGGATGACTTTCGCCCGGAGTCGTCGACACCGATCGGTGCACCGCCGACAATCGGTCGTTCGGGGGACGCCGCACGCCGCCCGCCTCGGATACGTTCCCGGGGCACGTAGTCGGCGTTCGCCGGCACCGGACGAAGCGAGTAATCGGGGTAGGCAGCCACCGTGAAGACCGCGCGTAGGCCCAATCCGGTTCGGGTCACGGTCGGTCCGGCACACCGCCATCTGTCGCACCGGGCGGGCCTGGTGTGCATCCTGGTCCGGCACACCACCACGCTGGTCGTGGCTGTCCTCGCCGCGGTTGCCGACGGCGACGTCGCCGCCCGACCCGCGGGGCGCCTGCTGCTGGTCTCCGCGGGCGCCTGGTCGGTCTACCGGCTTGTGGTGCGTTCGCAACTGTGGCAGTTCACGGCCGCCGACTTGTGCTGGACGGTGGCCGTCGGATGCGGCATCCCGCTCATCGTCAGCGGCCCGGAGTTCCTCGACACCAACAGCGCTCCCGAAGCGATCGTCGGTGTCTCGACAGCGACATTCGTGATCCAGGTTCGTCCGCGGGTCGCCGCTCCCATGGCGCTCCTCATCGTCGGGTCCTTCCTCTGGGGAACGGTCCAGGTGGCCGGTTGGGACGGGCTGGCACGGCATCTCTACCCGTTCGTCGCCGGCTATGTGGCGACGACACTCATCCGCATCATGACGTGGCGAATCGCCGACGCGGTCGACCGGGCGCGTGACGAGCGCTACGCAGCCGAGGTCGCCCGCACGGTGTCCGCCGCGCGACGCGACTACGATCGTGAGCAGCTGGCGCTGCTCCACGACACCGCCGCCGCGACCCTCCTCATGGTCGGGCAGGAAGCACACGTCGCCGACGACCGGCTTGCGGCGCAGGCGCGTCGTGACCTCGAAATCCTCGAAGACCCCCCGTGGAGTTCGCCGTCGGCGCGTATCGACATCGTGGCGACCCTTCGGTCGCAGACCGCGCACCTGCAGACCGCCGTACGGTTCGTCGGCCAAGAACACGTCTGGCTGCACGGCGATCTCGCCCACGCGATCGCAGCTGCCGCGCGGGAGGTGACCAACAACGTCGACCGCCACGCGGGCGCAAGCCTGATCACCATCGACGTCCAGCACGATCGGGTCACGATCAGCGACAACGGCGTCGGATTCACCACCGGAGCCGATCTGGGCGGCCACGGCATCCGCGGATCCATCGTCAATCGGATGAACCGGGTGGGCGGCGCCGGATCGGTACGTTCGGCGCCTACCGAGGGCACCGTCGCCGAACTGTCCTGGCCCGACAGGCGGCCGGTTTCGGAGTCGGTGGACGCGGCCACTGAGGCGGACCGGCTCATCGGCAGGCTCCGGTCGACCTACACGCTGGCGCTGACGGTATTCGCCCTTGCCGTCCTGGCCGTGGCGGTCCCACCGGTCACCGCTTATCAGCAGCACGCCGAATGGCAGTTCGTCCTCGCGATCGTCACCGGTCTGTGCGCACTCGCGTCGGTTCCGGCGGTGCTCTACCGGGAGCGGCGACCGGCGTGGGTCGCCGCATTCGTCCTGGCCGTCATCTCCTTCGTACAACCGGCGTTGCTGACCCCTGGCGAACTCACCACGGACGCGAACTGGTCTCCCGCAGCGGTCGGATTCTGTTTATTGCCTCTGCTGTTGAGATGGCCGACCGGACGCGCCGCCGGCACCCTGTTCGCCTATTGGTGTGGACCAGCGGTCACCGCTTTCCTCCGCGAACCGGGTGAACCCATGTTAGTCTTCCTCGGGCTGGGGTTCGCCGGCACGCTGCTTCCGCAGATGTTCGCGACCGTATTCAGTTCGTGGGCAGCCCGGGCCGCACACGACGCGCGCGTCGAGCACCACAGTCTGGTGCAGGTCGTCACCGCTGAGCAGGTGGCCGGTGCGGTCCAGGCCGACTACCTCAAGCGGTACGCCGACATCATGGCCGGGGTCGTGCCGTTGTTGCGCGCATTGAGCAACGGGGAGCCCGTGACCCCCGAACTGCGCAGGCGGGCCCGCGCGGAATCCCGGCGCTTGCGGTCATTGTTCGATCAACTGCGGTCAGACCATCCGCTGGTGTTCGAGATCCGTGCCCTCGTCGAGGCGGCGGAGGATCGCGGGGTGGAGGTGACCGTCCATTTCGACGGAGAGCTGCCGTCTCTCGACAAGCCCGCCGTGGACCGCGTCGTCGTCTCAGTCGACCGCCTGATCGCCCTGGCCGGCGACTCGGCGCGGGTGGTCGTCACCACCACCGACGACGAGGTCACCGTGAGCGTCGTGTGTGATGTGCCTGCGGTGCACGCCGGCCGCGACATCGGCCTGGACCCCGGAGAACTCATCTGGTCAGACCGCACGGCGTGGCTGACGATCCGATTGCGCGGCGCCAGTACGGAAAGCCGGCTCACCGACCCGTCGCCGTGACACCGCCCCGAGAGGACACCGGTGTCATCCCCGCCAGATCGACGGCGGGCCCGGATTGTGGGGGGCTGCCGGCGGCACCGGCCTGGGCGGCAGATCCTGCCTCGGCTGTGGTGGCCCGTAGTCGGGCGTCGGGGTGGGCCGCCGTGCGGCAGGCGGCGGTGCCGTCGGTGTCGTCGCCGCCGCCGGGGCACTGTGGGCACTGTGGACACTGTGGGCACTGTGGGCACTGTGGGCACTGTGGGCACTGCCGATCACCAACGTCTGGATGACCCTGTCGGCCTCCAGCATTCGCTCGTACTCGGCCTTGTCCACATCCACCCGGACCGTACCGCCGCCGGTGTGGGTGACGATGAGCGCCAGCCCGCGTGCCATCCACGCCTGGAAGGCCGCGAATCCGAGCAGTCCCAGGGCGATGAGGAGCATGAGCGGCCCCAGGAAAACGCCCATCGCCGACATGCTCGACATCAGCATGAACAGACCGGCGAATCCCGCGATGCCGGCGGACATCACCCGCCGTTGCGAGAGTTGCCGCCCGACGGTCGTACTGGACACGCGGCTGATGGGAAGGCTCGATTCCGCGTGACCGACGCGGATGACGAAGAACATGAACTGGGGATGGCGCACCACGACGCGGTCACCAGTGACCACCAGACCCGATTTGATGTGGCGCAGAAGGGGAGACGGGGTGAAGTCGGCGGCGAACCGTGCTTCTTCGCCGGGCAGGAGCGCGATGTTGTGGTGCTCACGGGTGCTCTCGCCGGCGCCGAAGTGGGAGTCGGCCTGCCGGCGGTAATCCGCGTGTACGTCTGGGTTCATCGGTCCCCACTTTCTGCATGGTCGGGCGGGATGTTCATCACGGCGGGGTCGGGCAAGGGCACTGACGCACCGCGCAGGTCGATCGCACCACCGCTCTTCGTGGTGATCTCCTGACCGGTGTCGATGTCCACGACGGTGAAATCGCCTGCGCCCGGCGCAGCGTCGATTCCTGCGTAGTCGACGGCGACCACTCGGGCAGCGGCGAAGCCCGGCCACCGGTCACCGTGTACGCCGTAGCGGGCGAGTGAGCCCGGCGCCGGGGGGACGAGCGGGGCGGCCGACGCACAGTGCACGCGCGGCACACCCACAGGGTCCACCAGAATCGAGTTACCTGCCTGCAGCACTGCCTGTTCCGCGTGCGCGGCGCCGTCGCGAAGTGCGTGGGTGGTCACCCAGGTGTCGGCAAGCAGCACCACGGCTGTCAGTGAGTTGAGGTAGTAGGGAATCTGTTGGGGCATGAGGCCCAAGGCAAGGCCCCAGATTCTCGCGAGCGCGGGGTCCGCGTCCAGATCGTTGGCCAGCGTGACGACGTCGCAGGACGGGGTTTCGCCGGTGGCACCGTAGATGCCGCGCTGCCGGCCGGACACCAGGCGCACTCCCCGGTCGGCGCGGACGGGCAGCTGGGCGAACAGATCCGCGGCCGCCGACGCGGCCTGGTGCGAGATGACGACGGGTACCGTGACCACCGACCGGCCGAACGATCCGTCGGCCGGAACGTTCGCCGGCAGCAGTGCCACCACTCCGACCGTCTCACCCGCCTCGTCGTCCGTCGCCCGCAGTACGACACCGATCAGCGTCGCCACCACCACCGCCGTCAACACGATGGCCGACACCGCCAAGACGACCGGTGTCTTCGCGTCGACGGCGTCCGGCGGGTTGGGGTCGATCCAGCCGGAATGGGGGTCGGTCACCAGGAGCCGTTGCTCTTGGCGTCGATGTCGACCTGATCGACGACGCTGCCGTGGAACCGCTCGAGGTTCTCGGCTGATGCGGCCGCACGGCCTCCGCTTGATGTACTTGCTTCGTTGTCCCATTTCTCGGAGAGATCCCCGTAGCCGACCTCATGAGAAGTGTTACCCCAGAAAGAATGCGGTGCATTGGATCTGCCGGAGAAGACTTCGACATTGTTGCTTCCGTCTGGAGCGCTATGGCCATACGGACTGCCAGGAGCGAACATACCGAGGCCCGGGACCGGGTCACGATCGTCGATCAGATGTATGGCCGGAACGTCCAGGTCCTGCCGTACCGGCGAGCCGTACGTGACGATCTGCGTGACGTTCAATTCCTTCGACGCCGCGATATTCTGCGCATCAATCCCACCTTGGCTGTAGCCGACCAGCATGACTTCCGCGCCCTCGGGTATCAGTTGCGTCAACCTGTGGAGTTCTTCGCGGTCGACGTCGCCTTTGATGGCGTCCACGTTCGCCCCGAGAGTCTGTTCCGTCGATCCGTCGGTGCCCACGATGTAGACGATGTAGCGCGGAACTCCGTCCTCACCAATGACCTTCTGCACCCGATAACCGGATGATTCGTAGGGTACGTTTCGGAATTCCTCCCACATGTCATGCAAGCCGGACGCTGACCTGCCGTACTGAGTCGGGGCAGCCGACCCTGGCCCGTCCGCGCGACTGGCGTCCTCCTGCTCATCGGCGTTGTGCCGCAGCACTTCGGCAGCGTGCCGCAGCGCACTGATGGCGGCGTTGAGCGCATGCGTCGATCGGCCGTTCCACTCGCCGCGGAACCGCTCCGAGTCCGGGCCGCGCCAGATCCCCGCATCGGCGACCGCGCTGTGCAACCCCTTCATCGAACCCTGCAACCGATCGGCCGCCTGGGTGAACTGGCTGGCGGTGGTGCGCAACTGGGCGGGGTCTGCTCCGACGACGGTCATGTTCCTCCTCGTGACTGGGCACACGCGCGGTGGCGGACACGCCACAGCGCGTGTGCCCGAGACGATCCGATGCGGCTAGACGCTGGCCTGCTGCTGTTCGGTGGCGTTGCGGTTGGCGTTCTGCGAGGCGGTCTGCAGCGCGGTCACCACCTGCCGAAGCTGCGGGACGTGCTGGCCCTGCCAATCCGCCTTGAAGCGCTCGGCGTCCGGGCCCATCCACTGCACCGAATTGACCGCCGATGTCAGCTGCGAGATCACCGTCTCGATCTCGCCCGCCTTCGCGTTGAGCTGCGTCGCCAGCTGACGAACCTGTTCGATGTCCTGACCGAAGAGTGCCATTGTTCTCCTTAGTTGATGTTTGGTACGTGCACGTGTGTATGGGCCTAGATGACGGGTTGAGCCACCTGCATCCACACCCCCTTACCGCGTTCGATGCGCACGCCCCGGCCGGGTGGGAAGTCACTGCGGCGCACTACGCCGATCGGCGTGCTGAACAGGCTGTCGGCCTCGATCCCGTTGGGCCACAACAGCAGACCGCGGCGGGCCGCCTTGAACGGCTGGGCCAGCAGCCACGCCTGTCCCCACCCTGAGACCTCGCTCTCCCCCACGACGAAGGCGGTATCTCCGAGCGCCTTGACAAGCTGCGCCAACTCGTTCTCCGCGCCCGTACCGCCGAATTCCGCCACGCCCTCGATGACGACCATCAACCTCTGGGCCGACCCCGCGGCCGGATCGAGCAACAACGTGTTGACCAGATCCATCACCGGTTCCTGCCCGCTCGCGGTCTCGCTCCAGACGTCGAGAGTGGCGATCGTCGAGGCCGACGGTGCCAGGTGCACGATGCGCGCATCGGGATGCCTGCGGCGCATCGCCTGAGCCAAGGTGACCAACGCCGTCGAACGCCCGCTTCCCGGTGGGCCGGTCACCAGGAACGGTCCCCCCATCCGCACCCCGATCGGCGAGAGGGTTTCGTCAGCGACCCCGATCGTCACCGAGTCCATCGACGAATCCGCCGGCAGCGCATCGAGTTCGATGCGTTCAGACAGACGTTCCACGGGCAGTGGTGTCGGCGCCCCGCTGCGCCGCATCTGTTCGGCCAACCGCTCGACGGCGCGCGCCTGCACCGCCACGTTGGCGTCACCGCCCAACACCCCGACCTGCAACTCCAGCCCGTCCAGGATCGCCCGGCCCTGCGGCGAGGTGGCCGACAGGATGTCGGCGGGCACACCGGCCAGCACATAGTCGTCATCGGAGGCCAACCGCAGCACCAGGCGCCGCTGAATCGTCGACGCCAACGACGACGGGATGGCGGCCGGCCGATCCGCGGTGATCACGACGTGCACGCCCAGCATGCGGCCGTCCGACGCGATCTGGCTCAGCATGGCGAAATATGGTGTTTGAGAGACGTGTTCGTACCGCTCACGGAACGGTCCGATGGCATCGAGCAGCAGCAGGACCCGCGGCTCCTGCGGATCGGCCAGCCTGCGGTACTCGGTCAGGGTCGAGGCGTTGACCCGCGCGAACTTACGGGCGCGTTCGTCGAGCAGACCCGTCAGCCGGCGAAGGATGCGGCCGATGCGCTCCTCGTCGTCGGCGCCGACGACGGCCGCGACGTGCGGCAGCGTTTCCAGCATCTTCAGGCTGCCGGACGCGAAGTCCAGGCAGTAGACGTGGACGGGGCCGTCCTGGGCGTTGAGCGCCGCCGAGATCGCCAGCGTACGAAGGGCAGTTGACTTACCGGAACCGCCGGTGCCGATGACCGCCATGTTGCCGGCACTGTCGGGCGCGAAGGTCTCGATCGTCTGCGCCTGTTCGGCCGGCGCGTCCCGCACGCCGATGGCCAGCGCCGACGTCTCCGATTGCCGCACCAGGTCCTCGAGCGCGTATGTGGCGGCCAGTGGTGCCAGCCATGGTTTGCGGGGCGGCGGGATGCGATGTTGCCGCGCGGCGGACCCGATCGCCGCCGTCAGTCGGGCGATGTCGTTGGGCCCAGCCGGCCGGTTCACACCGGGCGCGGAGGTGCGGTCGACCCACGGTCGGCGGCGCCCGAAGACGAACTCCACGATGTCGATCGGAGCCTGCTCGGGCTGTTCGCTGGTCCAGCCACCCACGTAGGCGGTCTGGAAGGCGGTCAACCGGCCGGGACCGGTCTTGGCCGCCGCGCGGCCGGGGATCTCCGGCGGGAAGAACGCCGCCAACGGATCGTCGATCACATCGAGTGAATCGTCGACATCGTTCAGGCGCAGCGCGATTCGCAGATTGGTGTTCGCGCGTAGGTTCTCCCGGATCACACCTGCGGGACGCTGGGTCGCCAGCACCAGGTGCAGTCCGAGTGACCGTCCGCGTTGCGCGACGTCGATGACCCCGTCGACGAACTCCGGCACCTCGGAGGCCAGTGCCGCGAATTCGTCGACGACGATGACGAGGCTGGGCGGGGTGTCCGGATCGCCGGTCTGCTCCAACGACACCAGATCTTTGGCCCGTTTGACGTTGAGCAGCTGCTCGCGGCGGCGGATCTCGGCGCCCAGCGACGTCAGGGCCCGACGCACCAGGTGCGGGGTCAGATCGGTGACCAGACCGACGGTGTGCGGCAGGTTCACACAGTCGGCGAAGGCGGTACCGCCCTTGTAGTCGACGAGTAAGAAGCTCACGCGCTGCGGGCTGTGCGCCGCCGCCATCCCGATGATCCACGACTGCAGGAACTCACTCTTGCCGGCTCCGGTCGTACCGCCGACAAGGGCGTGCGGGCCATGCTCCCGCAGGTCCAAATGGAAATCCTGAGCGCCGGTCGACCCCACCAGCGCCCGCAGGCCCGCCGAGTGCCCGGCCGGCGTGGCGTTCGCGGCCCACTGAGATGCGATCGCGTGCGGTTCGGTGGCGACCCGTGTCCCGGCCAAAGCCAGATAGGACACGGACCGCGGCAGATCGGTGGCGTCGTCGGTGGCCGCGCCGACATCCACCACCGGCGCGAGCAGGAGGGCGATCTGACGGGCGTCCGGGACGTCGACGCTCGTACACGCCACCGGGAAGTCGTGGCGGCCGTGACGGACCTCGCCCACAGTGGCGCCCGCGGCCTCGCTCTCCACCAGGACGAAGGTGCGGCACGCGGCGGGCAGGCCGGCCACCTGGGTCGCCACCCAGATCACGTAAACGCCGACGGCGCCACCGTTCTCTGCGAGCCGCGTCAACCGCGACCGGTCGATGGGCGCGGTGTCCTCGACGAGTACGACGACCGCCGGGACAACTGCCGACCCCGCCGCGCCGTCGAGCCCGACGTCACCTGTGTCGAGGGAACGCTGCTTGACCAGGTCCTCGAGCCGGGACAGCAGCGCCTGCCCGCCGTTGACGCTGTCGGTCAGGTGGTTTCCCGACAGCGGGCTGTGGGCGGAACCCGTGTGCGGCAACCACTCCAGCCACTGCCAGGACGCCCGCGACTGTGGCGAGCTGAACGCCGTGATCGTCAGGTCGGCCGGTGAGTGCAGACCGGCCAACTGCATCATGATGCCGCGCGCGACCCCGTCGACGAGCCCGCGTGGTCCGCAGACACCCAGCGCGCCGGACGCCCGCAGGTCCGCGACGATCGGCACGTCCTTGACGGTGGCGAACTGCTCCTGAAGGTCCCGGAGCTGCCCGACGTACTCGGCTTCGGCGCTTTCGATGTCGGACAGCCGGATTCGGCATCGCGACTGGGCGTCGCCGAGGCCGAGCCGCACCGTGAGGAAGGCGGGGTGTTCCGGCCGGTGGGTCCACAGCAACGGTCCGAGCCGATGAATGGCCTCGACCACCTGGTCCAGCGCTGGCGCCTCGGCCAACCGGACCGCGCGTTCGACCCGCTGGACGTCGGTGAGTTCGACTGCCAGCGCCCGCAGTGATTCCGCGAATCGCCGCGAATCGTCCCGGTGCTTCTTGCGCGCCTGCATCGCGGTGTCGACGTACATCCCGGCCATCAGCAGCGGGCTGAGCGCGATGAACACCAAGGCCAGCATGCTGCGGGTGACCGCGTACAAAACCAGGCCCATCAGTAGCGGGGCCAGCATCGAGACGATCGGCAACCGGGTCGGTTCGGGAAGCCGAGGCGGCTTCGGTGCGGCGAACTCGCGTTCCTCGAACCGGGCGACCACACGCGGCGAGCGGTTGAATTCGATGGCGACACTGTCGCTTTGCGCGGCACCGGGCCGGACGGTGGGCAGCACCGCCAGCGCGGTGCCCGCGAGCTGAACGACGTCGGTGGCGCCGACGATGGCCCGCTGCACCGGCTGGCCACCGATTCGGACATCGGAGGGGCCGGCGAGATTGACGATCTCGATGCTCTCCCCCACCGTGACGGCGGCGTGGACATCGGCGATCCCGCCGTCGCTCAGCACCACATCGTTGGCGATCCCGGTGCCGACCGACGAATTTCCCGACGCGAGCGGGAACTCACGGCCCGCATCGGGCCCCTCGAGCACCCGCACCACGGCGGCCGCGCGGCCGCGTCGCCGACGGGACACGGTGTCGGCCGCGGCCGCGACACTCACCGTCGACCCCGACCGCAACCCCGAATCGACCAGCGTTCGAGCGGGATCGAGAAAGCGTCCCGCCGCGTCCAGTTCGGACGCACTGTGCTCCAGCTTGAGGGTCAGGGCGCCGCCCGGCCGACGGTGCTGCTCGGGATCACTGACCACCAGGGCGTGCGCCAGATCAGCCACCGACGCGGTCGCGTCGGCGGTGACGGCGACCTGCGCGGTACTTCCGTCCGGGCGGCGGAAGATGAACTTGGCCTGCATTACCCGCGCCTCACTGCCGGGACCGGAACGGGGGAATGAACTCGGTTCAGTCCCGGGTCGGTGGATCGCCGCAGGGTTGCGCGTTGACGCGGCCCCAACGGATTGGCACCGGCGGCGACGTCGAGCACGGTGAGGCCGCTGAGCCGGTCGTGCCACCCGTCCCTCGGCGCCGGACTCACCAGCACCGGCAGACCGGCCGACCCGAGGGTCGCCACGCAAGCCGCGCTACGCAGCAGCGTGGCGGCCACGCCGGGCGGTCGATGGTCGGCGGTGCGCACCAGCCGCAGCCCCAGCATCGCTTTGCCGAAGGTCTTACCGGTCAGGCCCTGCCAGATCTGCATCCACAGCCACACCGCCACGAACGCGACCGGCACCACGATGGAGATGACCTCGGCGACTCCGAGCACTGCCGCCGCGGTGGACAACGGCAGTGCGGGACTGATCATCGCCGCGAAATCGAGCAGGAAGGAGGTGCACCGGACGCGCCCCCCGGCGAATCGGATCTGGGCAGGTGCGCCGGCCGGCTCGGCGGAGGCGGTGCGTGACACGGACGAGGCGGCGGGCCGTGCCACCGGGACGCGTGCTGTCAACGGTTGGCCGCAGGCTGGGCAGAACCTGGCGTTGGGCGCCACGCCGGAGCCGCACTGCGGGCACTCGAGTGCCATCCCGCCTGGCTTGACCGGCATCGGTCGTCTCCGTCCACCCCGTGCACATCTGCATAGACCGTGATCCGGTCGTGACCGGCGGCGTACGCGCACGCCTGCGCCGACCGGTGATCGTTCGGCAAGAGATTAGTCTTCGCTGGGTCGATGGGAGACGGATTGTTGTCGCCCGATCGTACGATTGCCCGCACCCGTGTCCGGAATGAGAAGCTCGTGGTCAGCAAATGGGCGAACGTCGGCGGGAGGCACACGCGTTGGCGAATTCCGCGCTGCCGCCCAGCAGGTTCGGCTCGGGTTTCACGGTGGGCGAGAGCTCGTCGTCCATACCCGCCGCGCCAGCCACGTCCGGCCCCTCACCGAGCCCGGCCGGGAACCGGCTGGCGGCGGTGGCGTTCGTGGCAAGTCTCCTCTTCGGTCTGGTCGTGGCGCCGCTCACGCTGCCCCTGTCGTTCGTCGCGCACCGTCAGGCCGTCGACGCCGGACAGGGCGCGAGCGGACTGGCGAAGGCGTCGATGGTCATCAGCGGCATCTACCTCGTGCTCGGGGCCGTCGTCATGGCGTTGTACGTCTACCGCACACACATCGGCGCCGGACGTTGAATGCTCACGTTCGCAAATACTCCGGCGTCCTCCGAACGGCCGATACCCCGGACGTCGGGGAAATGCCACGATCGTCCGACGATGCTGTACGAACTTTGCTCGAATCCCGTCGGGTGACGATCGTGAACGTACGTCGGCATTGCCCGGGCCCGTCTTAGGTCTCGGTGGCGTAACGAAGAGGTGGGAATCGAGATGGACGTCAGACTCGGGGTGACCGTCGAGGGAGCAGAGGCCCGTATCGCCCTGCTCGACGCTGCGGCACCGCACGCGGCGATCGATCAATCCGTCGTCGACCTGAGCGGCCAGTCCTTCGAGGCGCTGGTGTCCACGGTGGTCTCGACGGATCGCCTGCTGACCGAATCCGGTCACCGGCTCGTCGGCACCAGCGTGTGCAGCGCCGACTCCGACCTCGCGACCCACCTACGCGCTGCGCTCAGTGACGCCGGCCTGTCGGCGGTCACCGTGGTCCGCCAGTCCGATGCGATCACCGCGGTGACCCGGTCGCTGGTCGACGGTGAGACCACCGCGTCGTTGATGAGCGACGACCACACCGCCGCATTGTCGATCATCGATGCCTCCGCCGAGGTCACCTCGTTGATCGCGGTGGAGCCGATCGTCGGCGGTGACCGCGGCGCGGCGTATCGGACCTTGCTGGAGCGCTTCGGCGAAGAGCCCGGCGGCGCAACGAGTGTCATTGTTCTCGGAGCGCCCATCGACGATGCGTTGACCGCCGATCTCAGCGCGACCTCGCCGGTTCCCCTTCGCTTCCCCGACCAGCCGGAGTTCGCGATCGCGCGGGGGGCGGCGCTGGCGGCGCTGCGGCGACCCGCGTCACCGTTCGCGGACCACAGCCATGCCGACCTGGACGCTGCCAACACCGTTCTCGGCCCGCAAGCGCAACAGCTGGCGTATTCGGAGGTCGACGGATACTCGGACTTCGAGCTGTCCGGCGCGGTGCCCATGCAGACCCCCATGCAGCCGCTGAGCGCGGTCGATCCCGAAGAGGTCGAATCCGACGACGACGACCCGCCGGCCGCTCGGCCCCGAGCCCTGCTCCTGGGCAGCACGGTCGCCGCTCTGGTCGTGGTCGGTTTCGCGACGCTGGCGGTCAGCGTCGCGCTCAACATCCGGCCCGAGTCCACCAGCCAGGCGGTCCGGTCTTACGAGGAGTCGGTCGCCGGCAAGTACTTCCCCGTGGCGCCGGGTCAGGGTGTCACCCCGGACGGCCCCGCCTGGACGATGGTCGAGGAGTTGCCGCCGCCGGGAGTCGAACCCGAGGCCCGCACCTTCCGCACCCAGTCCCTGTCGCGGTCCGTGGGGACCGGCGACACCGGTGCGGAGGTCGTCAAGTTCTTCCGCGACGGGACGATCGGTGTGGTGCCCAATGGCGGCCAGATCCTCCCGCCGCCACCGGGTTCCGCTCCGGGGTTCGGTGGTGTGCCCGAGGCACCCGCATACGTGACCCGGCTGATCCCGGACTTCTCACGCTGGAGCCCGTGCCAAGTGCTGGCGCTTGTCGGCAACATGCGCCTACTCGGTGAGACCGCGATCGACGCCGTGGCCACCGGTGTCGCCGCGGGTGCGGACACCGCGACGAATGTCGCCGCCCGCGCCGACAGTGACCGTCCCGATCTGGAAGACCTGGGAAAGGTGGCGGTGGTACCGGACGATAAGGGCACGCTGTTCGACACCACCGACAGCGCATCGGCGACCGGTGCCGATCTCGACGCCATCCCGGATCAGATCTTCAAGACCAACGCCGCGACTCCGGTGGTCTCCGATGTACTACCGGACGACACCAAGATCCTCGAGGTAGGAGCGCTCCAGGCGGCCGCACCCGACGAGACCGCCGAGGGTGCACCATCAGCGTCGGTCCTCGGCACAGTGCTGCCGAAGACGGTCACCGACGGGCTTCCCGGCACACGGGGCAGCCTTCCGGTCGATCCTGACCTGACCGCCAGACTGCCGGACACCGCACTTGCCGTGCCGGGAGGGACGTCGGAAGCGCCGGTTCCCTGGGGTAAAGCACCTGCCGGGGATCTGCCCGGCGCCGGGCCGGTGCCCGGGGTCTCCGGCCCGAAGCTGGGTCCGCTGCCGGTGAAGCCCCCCGAGATCCTCAGCCCGGACGGCGTCCCCGCACCCGGGGTGAACCTGCCGGGTCCCAAGGTCGACCTGCCTTCGCCGAAGGGAGATCTGCCCGTGGTCGACATCCCGATCGACCCCCCGGTCATCGAGGCGCCAATCATCGATCCGCCGGCCGTTCAAGCCCCGGTCATCCAGGCGCCGGTCATCGATCCTCCGGTCTTCGAAGCGCCGGTCATCGAAGCGCCGGTCATCGAAGAGCCGGTGTTCGATCCACCGGTCATCGAGGCGCCCGTACAGGCGCCGTCGATTCCGGTGATCGACCTGCCGGAGCTGCCTGTTCCGGCACCCAGCGCCCCATCCGTCGAGGCGCCGTCGGTACCTTCGCTGCCTTCGATTCCGTCCATACCCATGCCGACGCTGCCCGACCTGCCGTTCGGCGGGCTCTTCGGATCCGGCAGCTGAGGGACCCGACATGACCTACGCATCAGCTCGGCTGACCACCGACACCCCCGCCGCGGCAGCCGGTGAACTCCAGCGGGCCAATGTGATCCGCGACGCGGCCGCCGCAGCACTGGCCGCTCTCGGAGTCCTGCTTCCCTGGAGCATCGAGTTCGGCGTCACCATCGCCGGGTCTCCTGGTTGGCTCGTGTTCCTGCTCGTCGCGGCCGCGGTGACATCGCTGACCGGGTTGGGACTCAGCCACTTCGGACGGCTCAGCATGCGCCGCGCCACCGACGTGCGGGCACTCGATCGGGTCCGGCTGGTGTCGAACGTGCCATACCTGGGTCTGGTCACCGCATCCCTGCTGTACGCGGTCATCGAGGTGATCCGAAACGGTGGCACTGCCGCGGTGCCACCGGGGGTCGGTCCGGGCGCGTGGTGCGGATTGGCGGGCGCGCTCCTGGCGGCCGCACCGGTGATCACCGGATTCGATGCCGACGCCACGGCGGGACACCGCACAGGCCGGATCATCGGCATCGCCTCGCTGGTCCTGTCGGTCGCCGCCGTGCTGTTCACCTTGTACTGGCGCACCCGGTTCGTCGCACCGCATATCGGCGATGCCGACACCGGAGCGCAGAACCTGGCCGTCTTCGTTGCCGCGGTGACATACGGCATCGCCGCGGTGGTTCCCGTCGTGCTGGCGGCCCGGTGGAGTATGTCGGCTCAGCCCGCGGCACGGTTGTCCATCGTCCTCCTCGGCGGTTCGACGCTGCTCGCGGGCAGTGTGCTCTGGCTGCTGCCGGTCGGCCGCGATCTCGACGCCTTCCACGGCATCGCGCAGACCACATCGACCGCTGGTGTCGGTTTCGAGGGGTACGTGGCCTGGGTTGCCGTGGCGGCGCTCGTCGGGTTCGGCACGGTGATGTCGACCCGTGGATCACTCGAACCGTGGCGAGCCGCGGCGCGGAAGTGCCTGCTGCTGATCGCCGTGTGGTGCGGCTGCTCAGCGATCCTGCGAATCGCCGACCTCGTCATGTCCGCGCTGCTCGCACTGCCTGACCCCCCGTACAACAGCACGACTCTGATGGCCTTCGACCTCGTCACGGGCGCCGTCGCGGCGTGGTTGTACATCAACAGCGCAGGCAACCGCGCACCGCGTCTGTTGCTGGGGCTACTGAGCGGCACGCTGTTCGTGCTGACCGTGTGCCGGGTCGTCGTCGGGGTGGCGCTGATGCCCCGGGTGGCGCCGCTGAATCCGGACGACATCACCGACGTCTACGGGAACACGTTGGCACAGCAGATCACCGGAACCTTCGACGTGGTTCTGTGCCTCCTGGCTTTCGCAGTGACCGCGATCGCCTTGCGGGCCGGTGCCACCGCGACGACCGGCCCGGTGGAATCTCCGAAGACCAGCACCGAAGACGTTGTGCGGCAGTACGAGATGTCTGCCGGCCGCCCTGTCGATACGACGGTGCTGCCGAGGGGAGCGTCCTCGGCGACCATCGCGATGCCGAGCGCCGCACCGGCCACCGTTCGGATCGCTCGGCAGGCCGAAACGCAACTGCCGGCACCCGGAGACCGGGTGGCCGACGTCCTGGCGCAGTCGACGCAGCGATTCGCCGCCGGAACGACGTACGGCGCCAAGCCGGCGGACGTCGATCCCGACTGAGGAAACACCAGTGACCTGGGGCTGGTCCGTCGCGTTGAACGACGCGAATCCCGATCCGCGTGTCGCCTGTGTGGTGCTCGCCGACGTATCGGGTTCGATGCAGGGTGAGCCCATCGCGGCGTTGGAGCGCGGGTTCGGCTCGTTCACGCGCTATCTGCAGAACGAGGTCTTGGCGAGTAAACGCGTCGAGGTCGCGGTGGTGACCTTCGGAACAGTGGCCACCGTCCTGGTACCCATGCAGGAGGCCCGCACCCTGCAGCCGGCATCGTTCACTGCCAGCGGTACGACCAACATGGCAGCCGGTATCGATCTGGCACTCGACATCCTCGAGGACCGAAAACACGCGTACAAGGTCGCCGGACTGCAGTACTACCGGCCGTGGATCCTTCTGCTCACCGACGGCAGACCCAACCTGGACGGGTTCGACGCCGCCGTCGCGCGGCTCAACGCCGTGGAGTCCGCGAGGGGCGTGACCGTGTTCGCGGTCGGTGTGGGCCCGCGCGCGGACTATCACCAGCTCGCCCGGCTGTCGTTACAGCGCAGTCCCGCCCCACTGGACGGCCTCAAGTTCGAGGAGCTGTTCGAATGGCTGTCCGCCTCGCTGACCAGCATCTCGAACTCGTCGGAATTCGCCCAGGACGACGGGGCACTCGAAGCGATGCGGGATCGGGTCCCGCTGCCCTCGGTCCACGGGTGGACCAGCGCGTGAGGAACACCCTCCGCGAAGCCACCACCGCCCGTGCGATCTGGCGGGCGTGCGGCGCCTCGGTCACCGGTGAGGAACACCTGCGCCGCGGTCTCGGCTGCGACGATGCCTACGGTTACGGCATCGTGGGCGATTTCGTGGTGGCCGCCGTCGCCGACGGCGCCGGAGCCGTCACCGGAACCTCCGCCTGGGGTGCCTACACCGCGTGCCAGAGCGTCCTCACCGACGCGTTGCAGGCGGAATTCATCGCCGGCTACCGCGCGGGCGCGATGGATGATGCCGATCCGCTGATCCGATGGCTGTTCCGCAATGCCCTGGACAGGGTCACCCGGCAGGCCCACGCGCTCGGCCTGGACCCCGGGTTGCTGTCGACGACGCTGTGCGTCGGTCTGGCCGACCCGCATATGGCGGTCTTCGGCCAGATCGGTGACGGGGTCATCGCCGTCGAGCAAGCCGGCCGGATCGAGTCGATGCTCGTCGAGCAGAAGGCCGACTACGCGAACACGACCTCTTTCCTGCAGTCCGACAACGCGTTCGAGGATTCGCTCCGGACCGCGGCGCGGACGGGTGTCACCGCGTTCGCACTCAGTACGGACGGAATGACCTACAAGATCACCGATGTCGCCACGGGCGCAGCCTACGAGCCGTTCTTCCGGGACTCGTGGCACCACGTCCGCGCCGGCGCGGACGCCGTTGAGTTCGCGGCCCTGCTCCGTGGGATCCGCGACGATCAAACCGGCGATGACAAGACGATGGTGTTGGCCGTGATCGATTCGAGCCGAGACCGTCCAACCGGGATCTACACGGATCACTCGGCCGCACCAGCACCGCAGGGCCGCGGCCCTGATGTCACGCAACCACTCGGACGGCGGCGACGGCAACGGTGGGGACGGCGCCGACGGTGACCGCCGCCCGCGACGAGCTCCCAGGAGTGCGGCTTTCGACTGGTGAGCCGGTGTGCCTCGCCCCCGCCCTGGCGAGGGCAGGTGAGGGAACGATCTACGGCGTCACACACCGACCCGATCTGGCCGCAAAGGTGTTTCACTCGACGCTGCGGGGACTTCCGGACAAGCTCGACAAAGTGGCCGCGATGATCGCGTCCCCACCCCCGGGCCGGGTCCAGCCCAATGGTGTCGTCGTGTTGACGTGGCCGTCGTCGATGCTCTTCGACGGTGACCGGCCGATCGGTTTCGTGATGCCCCGTGTCGACACTGCGACCTCCGTCGAGATCCACACGATGAGCAACCCCACCAACCGGCTCGAGCCCGCCCCCAACGCACCGCAGTGGACTCGATGCGTGACATGGGAGCATCTGGTCAACACGGCTGCGAACCTCTGCCTGGCAGTTCAGGTGGTACACCGGGTCGACGCGGTGATCGGTGACTTCCAGGAGCGCAACATCTTGGTCTCCGACACCACCGAGGTCACGCTGGTGGACTGCGATTCCATGCAGTTCACTGACGGCGCGGGGCGCCGATTCCTCTGCGCGGTAGGCAGACCCGAGTTCACCGCGCCCGAGTTGGCCGGAGTGGACCTGCGGGTCGACGCCCGCGCGCAGCCGTCGGATCTGTTCGCCCTCGCCGTCCACATCCACCAACTGCTGATGGCGGGCAACCATCCGTTCCTGCGGGGCATCTGGACCGGCGGCGGGCGCCAGCCCGACGCGTTCTCGCTCGCCCGCTCGGGAAGCTGGGCCGGTGGCCCCGGTTCGCCGCTGCAGACGCATCCCCTGGCGCCGCCGCCCTCGTTCCTGCCCGGCGACATCCAGCGGCTGTTCGTGCGCGCGTTCACCGACGGGACCGCTGACCCGTCAGCCCGCCCCAGCGCGCAGGAGTGGCGTGAGCACCTGTTGAGGATCCGGCTCGGCGATTGTGCCCGAGGGACGCACCGGATTCCGACCACCACCGGATCGTGCCCGTGGTGCGCCATCGACGACGAACGCGCAGCGCGGCACACCCGCGGACAGCCCCGGCGGCCGGTGGTGCCTGCGAGCACCGGACCACAACGAGTGCCCCTGCCGCGCCGACCGGAACCGGCGGTCAGCACGCGACTCGTGCTCATCGGCCTGGCCACCGTGGTGGCCATCGTCGTGATACTCGCGACGTTCATCGTCTGGGCGGTGCTCAGTGGCGCCTCCACCTTCGGCACCGGTTGAGACCACGTTCAGACGGTTCGCCCGCCGATGATCGTGACTCGAACCCGGCCACTGTCGAGATCGGCCAGCACCTCCCGCGGGGAACCCTCGAGGACGCAGAGGTCCCCGGGCTGCCCGGCAGCCACGGTGCGCGGTGTCGCCGGATCGTCGGCCGCGCCCTGGAACTTCGCCAACGCTGTTGTCGCTTCGACGCATTCGCGGTCTCCGAGCACCGCCCCCGACGGTGTGCGCCGGTGCACGGCCGCCCGCATCGCCGCCCACGGGTCACCGTCGCCGAAGGGGGTGTCGGTCGAGAACGCCAGCGGCACCCCGGCACGCAGCAGCGTCGCGACTCGCCACAGTTCATGGTGCTCGGCCACCGGGACATCGGTGCGATACTGATCCCCGCGCTCGGCAACGAAATTCGGCTGCGTCACCACGGTCACACCGAGCTCCACGAGGTCGTCGATACAGTCGTCGGGCACCACGGCAGCGTGTTCGATCCGGTCCCGAGGGTGGACGCCCGCCAGCCGCAGCGCGGCGATCGTGACGACGAGCTGTGCGGCTGTGACACAGTGCACCGCAACCGGGACGCCGTCGCGGTGCCGGTCGGCGATCCACCCCGCCAGTTCGTCGAGGCCGAGACCGTCGTCGTGCAGGATCCGCTTACCGGGCGCGAGGACGTGCACACGCTGCACGACCCTCCCACCCCACTGCGATACCGCATCCGTCGCGAGATCCGGTGTGGCTTCGGTGATT
Organism: Mycolicibacterium litorale; assembly: GCF_014218295.1. Next base: position 207,593 of record NZ_AP023287.1, on the reverse strand, counting down.
CCGGTGACACCGTAGCGTGCGAGCCGTCGGCTGAGCCGATCCAGTGGCACGTCACGACGGTCGAGTTCGGCCGTCCACCCGGGATCGGCGCTACGCAGCCTGCCGTCGGGATGATCGCTCAAACCGAGCCGGGCCAGCCCGGCCGAGTTCACGGTCCACAGCACGCCGCTGCGGTCCTGCACCCGCACGGGGAGTGGCGGGGTCAGCGCGTCGAGAACGGTGCGGTCGAGAGGCCCGGCGACCGATTCGTGATAGCCGACCGCGCGAACCCAGCCGTCCTGCCCCGGTTCCGCGCCCGCCAGCGCACGCATCAACCCGTCGCGGTCCCCCACGTCGGCGGGACCGACCCGGGCCGAATCGCAGGCCGCCGCAGCGGCGTGCAGGTGGAGATGATGGTCGTGCAGTCCGGCGATCACCGTGGCGCCGGCGGCGTCGAGCACCGCTTCCCCCTTCGCCGGGGCCAGGGACTGCGCCACGTCGCCGATCCGGTCCGCCACCCGGATGTCCACCCGCGATCCGTCCAGCAGCGTCGCGCGCTGAATCAGCATGCCGCGGAGCGCCTTTCCACGAGTTCGCCGACGGCGTCGGTGTCAGCGCCGAGCCCTGATGCGGGCGTGCACGGGGCGGGTCTGCGGGGGGCCACCTCCGTCACGCCGCCGTCGGGCAGCGCGGCGTAACCAGCGGCGACGGCCGCCATCGACACCTCGATCAGCTCTCCGCCCCCGCGACGCAGCGATTCGAAGACCGCGTGCGCGGCACCGAGACCGGTGAGTGGATCGGCGATCGCATCCCCGACGAAACACGGCGCGCCGTCAGCACCGCCGACCAGGCCGCCGGCCACCGCGGCGTCGTCCCCGAACGCCACGCGGTCGGCGCACTCCCCCGCCGTGCCGTACCCGGTGATGCGCACCCAGACCCGGCCGTCGCGGGCGGGCACGGCCTCCGGCCCAAGACCCCGTCGCGTCAGCGCGGCAGGCCGCGACCCCTCGATCACCACGTCGGCGGCCGCAAGCAGGGCACTCAGGTCGGCCGGAGCGTCGAAGTCAGCTGTCACACAACGCTTTCCGCTGTTCATCCAGTCGAAGAACTCGGTCGATCCGGCGCGGGTGCCGTCTGGACGAACCGGGCTCTCGACCTTCACCACGGTGGCACCGGCACGCGCCAACAGCCGGCCGCACAGCGGCCCGGCCCACATCGACGCCAGCTCGACCACCAGCAGATCGGCCCAGGTGCGCGGCAATGCCGGCGGGGCGACCGAGGCGACGACCGGCTGCGCCGCCGGCGTCTCTCCCGGCACCGCGGCGGGCATCCCGAGCAGGCGCGCCCGGGCGACGGCGGCGTCCGCGTCCCGGGCCGCCAGCCAGTCGGTGATCGCCGGCCACGGGTCGGGGCCGACGCCGTCGCTCTCCAGCAGGGCGGGCACGGCGGCGACGTCGTCGGCCCGTGACAGCGTCAGCGCGCACCATCCGTCGCGGGCCGGAAGCAGCCGCGTGGCGCCGCCCGCCGAGAGACGGCCCGGAGGGGAGAGGCCGAGTAGGGCGGCCCGACCGGTCAGCAGTTCGGGGATGTCGACATCGACGGGCAGCGCCGAGGCGACGCGGCCGGCATGGGCGAGCACCGCGGTGGGGATCGCGAAGGTACTCACCGCCCCATTGTCCCGCGAGCTCAGAAGTGCAGGGCCGAGAACCTCCAGTCCAGCACCTGGCGGTCCTCGTCGGCGTCGACGGCGTAGACCAGCGACCGCAGGTCGAGCACCGAGCCGCGGCCGCCGGGCAGCGGGGTCACCCGGTCGATGTGCAGAGCGCTGTAGAGCGTGTCGCCTTCGTGGACGGGCCCGGTGTGATCGCAGGACTGCCACGCCAGCACGGTCGCCAGATCAGGCAGCAACCGGGTGGCCTGCGCCAGCGCCAACCCGATCGTGTGGCCGCCGTACACCAGTCGGCGCCCGCCGCCGACCCGCGAATCATGGTGCGTCGCCGCGATGTTCAGCGTGAGCCGGGCGAGTTCGGGGGCGCTGCTGACCACGTCGGCGGTGCTGTGCAGCACGGACCCCGCCAGCGCGGGATCACATCGCGACGACGGCACGCGGTCGCGGTAGGCATCGGCGTCCCACTCCGCGGTCGGGTCGGGGGCCGGGGTATCGGCGCCGATCCCCGACAGGTCGTCGGCGTGGCCGGTGTCCGCGGCGCCATCGCGCAATGGCAGCATCGCGCAGCGGTGGAAGTCCAGCACCAGCCGGCCGAGTTGGTCGACCGTGGTCATCCGCAACGCCGCCAGCCCGGTGCGCGCCCGCCCCGGTTTGGTCGAATTCTGCTTCAACCCCACCACTTCGGTGCGGGTGAACAGGCTGTCGCCGAGCACGGGATAGCGGTGGAACGCCAGACCCCGGTAGAACAGGTTGGCCTTCACCCGCTGCGTCACCAGCGTCGACTGGCCGATCGCGACATCGCACACCAGCCCCGGATGGGCCAGCGGTGCGGCGGCACCCGTCACGGCGGCGGCGAGCTCGCCGTCGAGCGCCAGGCGCAACCGGTCACCGAGGATCGACTGGTGCACGGCGGCGGCCCCCGCCGACAGCGTCATCGTCGGCGCGGAGTCGAACACCTGCCCCACCGCCAGGTCGTCGAAGTGGGGCCCGCCGCTGATATGGCCGTACAAAGTCACGTACCGATGCTGACAGCGGGCGATTCGCTGTGTCAATATGGCCGTACGTTTGTCAGGAGAGCCATGGGCAGCCAGTTGAGCGACGAAGAGACCATGCTGGTCGAGACGGTCCGCGCGTTCATCGACCGCGACGTCAAGCCGACCGTGCGCGAGGTCGAACACGCCAACGAATACCCGGAGGCGTGGATCGACCAGATGAAGCGCATCGGGATCTACGGCCTGGCCATCCCGGAGGAGTACGGCGGCTCCCCCGTGTCGACGCCCTGCTACGTCGAGGTCACCCAGGAACTGTCCCGCGGATGGATGAGCCTGGCCGGCGCGATGGGCGGTCACACCGTCGTCGCCAAACTGCTCACCCTGTTCGGCACCGAGGAACAGCGGCGCACCTACCTCCCCGCGATGGCCGCCGGCGAGATCCGCGCGACGATGGCGCTAACCGAACCCGGCGGCGGCTCGGATCTGCAGAACATGGGCACCACCGCCCTGCCTGCCGAGGGCGGTGGCCTGGTGATCAACGGGTCGAAGACCTGGATCAGCAACGCGCGCCGGTCGGGCCTGATCGCGCTGCTGTGCAAGACCGACCCGGCGGCCAGCCCGCGGCACAAGGGGATCTCGGTGGTGCTCGTCGAGCAGGGCACGACGGGTCTGTCGGTGTCGCGCGACCTGCCCAAGCTGGGCTACAAGGGCGTCGAGAGCTGCGAAGTGGTGTTCGACGACTGCCGGGTGCCCGCGTCGGCGATCCTCGGCGGCGAACCCGGCCGGGGGTTCGCGCAGATGATGAAGGGGCTGGAGACCGGTCGGATCCAGGTGGCGTCGCGGGCGCTGGGGGTGGCGACGGCCGCGCTCGAGGACGCCCTGCGCTACGCCCAGGAGCGGGAGAGCTTCGGCCAGCCGATCTGGAAGCACCAGTCGATCGGCAACTACCTCGCCGACATGGCGACCAAGCTGACCGCGGCCCGCCAACTCACCCGCTACGCCGCCGAACGCTACGACAGCGGTGAGCGCGCCGACATGGAAGCCGGGATGGCCAAACTGTTCGCCTCCGAGGTGGCGATGGAGATCGCGCTCAACGCGGTCCGCATCCACGGCGGCTACGGCTACTCCACCGAATTCGACGTCGAACGCTACTTCCGGGACGCGCCGCTGATGATCGTCGGCGAGGGCACCAACGAGATCCAGCGCAACGTGATCGCCGCCCAGCTGGTCGCGCGTGGCGGGATCTAGGGGCCCGCGATCAGATCCGAACCGGCCTACCAACTGCTGCGCGACCGGCTGCGTGGCGAGATCGCCGCCGGCCGCTACCGCGACGGAGCGCGGCTGCCCACGGAATCGGAGCTGGTTGCCCGACACGGCCTGTCGCGACAGACGGTGCGCCGGGCGTTCCAGGACCTCGTCGCCGAAGGCGTCGTGTACCGGGTACCGGGGCGCGGCACCTATGCGCGGGAGTCGGGACGCTACCTGCGCCAGCTGGGGTCCATCGAGGATCTGATGAGCCTGTCGCAGGACACGTCGATGGAGGTGCTGGACGGGCTGGCGCGCCACGTCGACGTGGCGGCGGCCAGCCGGTTGCGCCTCGACGACGACGTCGTGCACACCGTCGTGTTCCGCAGGCTGCACGGCCCGCCCGGCCGGGGCGTGCCGTTCGTGTCGACGACGGTGCACCTGCCGCCCCCGATCGCCCACCACGTCGACGGCGAAACCGCTTTGCGAACGGGTGCGGTCAGCACCCACACGGTGATCGGGTTGCTGGAGCCGCACCTGACCGAACCGATCGCCGAAGCGGCACAGTCGATCACCGTCGCACCAGCGGACGAGGCGGTCGCCGCTGGGGTGGGGTGTTCACCGGGCCATGCGATGCTGCGCGTGGACCGGCTGTACTCCGACAGCACGGGCCGGCCCGTCGAGCTGGCGGTCAGCCACTTCCTGCCGGAGCAGTACACCTACCGGGTGACGTTGCGCCGCTCAGGTTAGCGGCGATTTCGGTGTCGTTCGTTGCGCTGAACGCGACCAACGACACCGAAATCACTCGGCCGCGGTCGTCGCGGCGATGCTGCCCAGCAGCTTCAGCGCGTCGGCGCTCGGGCTGGCCGGTTCGGCGTCGTAGACCACCAGCTCCTGACCGGGCGCGGAACGCACGTCGAACGTCTGCATCGTCAGCTCGAGCACGCCGATCTCGGGATGGCGGAACACCTTGCGGCGCAGTGACTTTCCTCGGGCGTCGTGACGCTCCCACAGCGCGCGGAACTCGGCGCTGCCGCTGAGCAGTTCGGCCAGCACCGCCTGCACCCGCGGATCCGACGGTGCGGCGGTGTAGTTCAACCGGAAGCCCGCGACGGCATTCTCCGCGATGTCTTCCCAGTCGACGTAGAACTCGCGGGCTCGTGGTTCGCCGAACGTCAGCAGCATCAGGTTGCCGCCGGGTCTGAAATCACCGAAGAGCGCTTGCGCCAGCGGGTTCGCGGCCAGCACGTCATAGGCTCGGTTGTAGACCAGTGCGGGGTTGTCCGGCCACGCCGCCATCAGCCGGAGCAGGGCCGGGTCCACCTGGTCGGACGTTCTCGGGCTCTGCAGCCTCGGCGCCAGGCCCGCCAGCCGGAAGAGGTGCCGGTGGCCGTCGTGGTCCAGGCGCAGCGCCGCGGCGAGCGCGTCGAGCACCGACGCCGACGGTGAGTTCTCGCGGCCCTGCTCCAGGCGCACGTAGTAATCCACGCTCAGCCCGGCCAGCCACGCCACCTCCTCGCGGCGCAGACCGGGCACGCGGCGCACCCCCGTCGACACCAGCCCCGCGTCCTCGGGCCGCACGTGTGCCCGCCTGCTGCGCAGATAGTCGCCGAGTTCGGACATGACCCAACGATAGGTCCGGGACGGCTCGGCAGCCTGGGTGCGGTGCACCCAGGCACACCGCGTCCTGGCTGCGCGGCGGGCGCCGTCCGACCCTGGACACATGACCGATTCGAAGATCATCCTCGTCACCGGGGCGAGCAGCGGGATCGGCTCCGCTGTCGCCGCTCATCTCGCCCGCGCCGGCCACCACGTCGTCGCGGGGGCGCGCCGCGAAGATCGTCTCCGCGAACTCGCCGACACCACCGCCGATCTCGCACTGGGCAGTCTGTCGGTGCGGCGGCTCGACGTCACGGACCGCGCCGACGTGGCCGCATTCGTCGACGATGCGGTCGCGGCGCACGGCCGCATCGACGTCATCGTCAACAACGCGGGCGTCATGCCGCTGTCGCGTCTCGACGCCCTGCTGGTCGACCAGTGGGACGCGATGATCGACGTCAACGTGCGCGGGCTGCTCAACGGCATCGCCGCCGCCCTGCCGCACTTCCAGCGCCAGGGTGGGGGTCACTTCGTCACCGTCGCCTCGATCGGCGCCCACGAGGTGGTGCCGACGGCCGCGGTCTACAGCGCCACCAAGCACGCCGCCTGGGCCATCACCGAGGGACTGCGCCAGGAGTCCGATCCCGCGATCCGGGTCACCACCATCTCCCCCGGGGTGGTCGAGTCCGAACTCGCCGACACCATCACCGATCCCGTAGCCGCCGCGGCGATGCGCGAGTACCGCGCCGCCGCCATCCCGCCGGAAGCCATCGCGCGCGCCATCGCCTACGCGATCGACGAACCCGAGGGCGTCGACGTCAACGAGGTCATCGTGCGGCCTGCGCGTCAGCGCTGACCGGGATGCGGCGTTACTGCCATAGTCCGATCAAATGCTGCCATCGGAACTAAACGCTTGACCGTGCCGGTTCAACCAAGCAGATTGGCCATCGAGACCGACTCCCCGAACGCGAGGGGCGCCCATCCCCCCGGGCGCCCCTCGCCCCTTCTCACTCGACGGCGTCGATCAGTCCCCAGCGCAGTGCGGTCGCCGCGTCGATCGTGCGGCCCGCGAGCACCAGGAACATGGTGCGCCACCGCCCGATGCGCCGGGTGACGCTGACGGTGCCGCCGGCACCGGGGATCAGGCCGAGGCTCAGTTCCGGCAGGCCGAACACCGCGTCGGGTGTGCTGACCACCCACCCGCAGTAGGCGGCCATCTCCAGCCCGCTGCCCAGCACCTGACCGTGTACCGTGGCGCGGCAGCGCCGGCCGAGACGGGCCGTGAGTTCGTCGAGCACCAGCGCCGGGCTGTGCCGGGTGCGCGCCAGGTGCGCGGTGGCCGGATCGTGGAAACTGCCGAACTCGGCGAGATCGCCGCCGCTGCAGAAGGATCGGCCGTTCCCCGCCAGCACCACCTCCTCGACCGACGGGTCGACCCGGGCGACCTCCAACGCTTCCAGGAGTGCGGCACGGGCGTCGGTGGAGAAGGCGTTGTGCCGCTGCGGGCGGTTGAACCTGACCGTCAGCCGATTGTTTTCCCGGTGCGCCACAACGGGATCCGGAGTCTGCGGCACCTGCGCCGGGCCGCGCTGGGCGAGCCAGCGGGCGAACTCCGGCCCAGACTGCAGCGTCGAATACGCCAGCGATTCGGTGACGACGCCGGCGAAGGTGCAGCCGGCGGGGTCGAACGCGCGCAGCACGTCGTCGCAGACGGCGGCGGCCTGCGGCCAGCGCAGGCAGCGCTCCTCCAGTTCGGTCAGCGTGTCACGCACCGAGGCCACCGTGACCGTGCGGCGGTCGTCGCAGGACTTCTCGGTCAGCGCGAACGCCGCGTCGTCGGAGGGTTCTCCCACGGCGACGCGGATGCCGCCCGCCAGTTCGACCGGATCGCTCACGAGTACTTCTTCATCAGCTCCTGCTTGTAGAGCTTGCCGGTGTCGGTCCGGGGAAGCTGCGGTTCGAACGACAGCGAGCGCGGGCACTTGTAGTGGGCCAGGCGATCCCGCAACCAGGCGATGAGTTCGGCGGCGAACTCGTCGGTGGCGTCGGCCGGGTCGACGGTCTGCACGACGGCCTTGACGCTCTGGCCCATCTCGTCGTCGGGGACGCCGAACACCGCGGCGTCCATCACCTTCGGATGGGTGACGAGCAGGTTCTCGGCCTCCTGCGGATAGATGTTCACGCCACCGGAGATGATCATGTGGTGACGGCGGTCGGTCAGGTACAGGTAACCCTCGTCGTCGAGATATCCGATGTCGCCCACGGTCTTCCAGCCCTGCGGATGGCGTGACGACGCAGTCTTCTCCGGATCGTTGAGGTACTCGAAGTCGTAACCGCCCTCGAAGTAGATCTCCCCCGCCTGCCCGGGCGGGAGCTCTTCACCGTCCTCGCCGACGATGTGGAGGACGCCGGTCAGCGGCCGGCCCACCGAACCGGGATGGGTCAGCCACTCCTCCGCGGTGATCAGCGTCGAGCCGTGCGCCTCCGAGGACGCGTAGTACTCGTCGACGATCGGACCCCACCAGTCGATCATCTGCTTCTTGATCTCCACCGGGCACGGGGCCGCCGCGTGCATGACCCGCTCGAGGCTCGACACGTCGTACGACTTTCGGACGTCCTCGGGTAGCTTCAGCATCCGGGTGAACATCACCGGCACGAATTGCCCATGTGTGACACGGTGTTTGGCGATCGCGTCCAGACAGCCCTCGGCGTCGAACTTCTCCATCACGACCGTGGTGATGCCACCGGCCTGCGTCTGCATCGACCACACCGACGGTGCGGTGTGGTACAGCGGGGCCGGGCTGAGGTAAACGGCGTCCGGATGCATCCAGAACGAGACCAGGGCCGCCATCAGGCCGGGTGACTCCGAGGGCGGCACGTGCGGCAGTTCGCGTTTGATGCCCTTCGGCCGTCCCGTGGTGCCAGACGAGTACTGCAGCAGATCGCCCTCGATCTCGTCGGCGATCGGGGTGTCCGGCTTGTCGGCCACGCACTCGGGATAGCTGAGCCAGCCGTCGAGCCGCCCCCCGACGATCACCCGCAGGGGCGGCAACCCGTGCGGCAGTTCGGCCTCGAGGCCGGCCAGGGTGTCGGTGAGCTTGGCGGAGCCGACGATGGCCTTCGCGCCGCTGTTGTCGACGATGTAGGCGACCTCGGCCGCGGTGAGGTGGGTGTTGATCGGCACGTAGTACAGCCCCGCTCGCCGCGCGGCCCACATCACCGCGTGGATGTGCTCGTTGTTCTCCATCAGGATCGCGACCGCGTCACCTTCGACCAGACCGGCGTCCCGGAACAGATGCGCGAGCCGGTTCGCCCGCGCCTCGAGTTCGCCGAAGGTCACGACGATCCCGCTGGGATACATGATGACGGCGGGCTTGTCGGGGGCGGCGACGGCAGTGTCACGGATCTGCATGCGCTGACTGTACTCGCGGTGAGTTGACAGGTGTCAAGAGCGCTTCTGTGACGGGCGACGCACGGTCGGCCTGCCGCGAAGGTGCGCAGAAAGCACACCGCGAGCGGCGTGTCGCGGATCAGACACGCACGCTCGCGGTGAGAGGACTACGCCTCTTCGGCGAGGCGGTGCTTGAGGGCGTCGAACTCGTCCTTGATGCCCGTGGGCAGCTTCTCGCCGACGAACTCGAACCACTCCTCGATGAGCGGCAGCTCGTCGCGCCACTCCTCGGGCTTCACGGCCAGGGCGGCGTCCACGTCCGCCGGGTCCACGTCGAGACCCTCGAGGTCGAGGTCGGCGGCGCTCGGCACGATGCCGATCGGGGTGCTGCGACCGTCGGCCTTGTGCTCGATGCGCTCGACGGCCCACTTCAGCACGCGGCTGTTCTCGCCGAAGCCCGGCCACAGGAACCGGCCGTCGTCACCCCGGCGGAACCAGTTGACGAAGAACACCGCCGGCATCTTCGACTCGTCGGCGTTCTTGCCGATGTCGATCCAGTGCTGGAAGTAGTCACCGACGTTGTAGCCGAGGAACGGCAGCATCGCCATCGGGTCGCGGCGCACGGTACCGACCTTGCCCTCGGCGGCGGCGGTCTGCTCCGATCCCAGGGTGGCGCCGATGAAGACACCGTGCTGCCAGTCGCGGGCCTGGGTGATCAGCGGAACCGTCGTCTTGCGGCGGCCGCCGAACAGGATCGCCGAGATCGGCACACCCTGCGGATCGTCCCACTCCGGCGCCAGCGTCGGGCACTGCGAGATCGGGGTGCAGTAGCGCGAGTTCGGATGCGCCGCCTTCTCCTCCGATTCCGGGGTCCAGTCGCGGCCCTTCCAATCGATCAGGTGCTGCGGATCGCCCTCGAGGCCCTCCCACCACACGTCGCCTTCGTCGGTCAGCGCGACGTTGGTGAACACGGTGTTGCCCGCGGCGATCGTCTTCATCGCGTTGGGGTTGGAATCCCAGTTCGTGCCGGGCGCCACGCCGAAGAAGCCGAATTCGGGGTTGGTGGCGTAGAGCCGGCCGTCCTTGCCGAACCGCATCCAGGCGATGTCGTCGCCGACGGTCTCGGCGCGCCAGCCCGGGATCGTGGGCTGCAGCATCGCGAGGTTGGTCTTACCGCACGCCGACGGGAACGCCGCCGCGATGTAGTAGGCCTTGTTCTCCGGCGAGATCAGCTTGAGGATCAGCATGTGCTCGGCGAGCCAGCCCTCGTCGTGAGCCATCGCCGAGGCGATCCGCAGCGAATAGCACTTCTTGCCCAGCAGCGCGTTGCCGCCGTAGCCGGAGCCGTAGCTCCAGATCTCGCGGGTCTCCGGGAAGTGGGTGATGTACTTCGTGTCGTTGCACGGCCACGGCACGTCCTGCTGTCCGGGTTCGAGCGGTGCGCCCACCGAGTGCAGCGCCTTGACGAAGAACCCGTCGGTGCCCATCTTTTCGAGCGCGGACTGGCCCATGCGGGTCATGGTCCGCATCGAGATGACGACGTACTCCGAATCGGTGATCTCGACACCGAGCTTGGGGTCCTCGGCGTCGAGCGGACCCATGCAGAACGGGACGACGTAGAGGGTCCGGCCGCGCATACACCCGCGGTACAGGTCGGTCATGATGCCGCGCATCTCGGCCGGGTCCATCCAGTTGTTGGTGGGACCGGCGTCGACCTCCTTCTGGGTGCAGATGAAGGTGCGCGACTCGACGCGGGCGACGTCGGACGGATCCGACAGCGCGAGGTACGAGTTCGGCTTGAGCTCGTCGTTGAGTTTGGTGAAGGTGCCTGCGTCGACCAGCTGCTGGGTCAGCCGGGCGCACTCCTCCTCGGACCCGTCGGCGAACACCACGCGATCGGGCTGGGTCAGCTCGGCGACCTCCCGAACCCAGGTCAGCAGTCCCTCGTGTTGCGTCGGAGCGGTGTCCAGACCCGGAATGGTGGCTGAAGTCATTTCTGAAAATCTCCTGCATCTTCGGTGCACTTGGTCCGCCAGGACGCAGGCCCACGATGACGCCGATGAACGAGATCAGCGGCGCTCACGGTCGTCCCTTGTTCCGAGGTTAACGTGGGTGACATACCCGAAGGAATTCGGATCTATGTCCGATCACTCACAGGAACGATTCAGATAAAGCAAATAGTGACGGTACTGATCAGTAACCGACAGTTCCCCCGGAATTCGGTTCGCTCGCGGCGGTGAATTCCGCGTCCGAAGCGCCGCGGAGTTCGGCGCGCACGGCGTCGAGTGCGCGCAGCAGGCCGGGCAGCCGACGGTCGCGGAGCGCCGCCGCGCGGGCCGTCGCGGCGGCGTGCTCACGCAGTTCGGCGTCGATCTCGGCGATTTGCCCGGCCGCGGTATCCGCCTCGACCGCCTCCTCGGCCGCCAGCGAACCCGACAGCGCCGCCTCGGCGGCCAGCACCCGGGTGGCGACGGCCTCCTCCGCCGCCGACCGCAGCGCCGCCGTCACGTCTGCCACCCAGCGGTCCAGCACGCCGCGGTCGTGCAGCAGCCCCCGGATTCCGACCACCCACACCGTGACCGCCAGGCCCGCCGCGGCGCCGGCGAGGACGCCCACGACGGTGAGGCCCGGGTCGACGCCGGTGAACAGCCGGCTCACCGCCAGCGCCACCCCGAGCCCGAAGCCGGCGCCGAGCAGCATCATCAGGCGGGTCTCGAGCCGGCGCGACCGCAGCGGCGGCGCCGGCAGTTCCGGCACCGGCGAGGGGTGAGGCGGCGCCGGCGCCGGGTCGAGGCGCAGATCGGCGGCGACGGCGGTGAGGTGTGTGGCGACGCCCTCGTCGACCTCCGCCATCACCTCGGCGGCCCGGCGGCGCGCGCCGTCTTCGAACGCCGCGAATCCCCGCCGGCCCAGCGTGGCGATGTCCTCCTGCAGCTCGCCGCGCACGGAGGCACACCGGTTGCGGGCGAAGTACGCCAGCTGCACCCGGGCCTGCTGGATCTGGCTGCGCAGCGCGATCGCGCGTTGCGACTTCTCCAGGCGCCGGCCACGCCGGATCTCCTCGCGCTGCGTCCGCAACGCCGACACCCGGGCCTGCCGGTCGGCGCCGTCACCGTCGGCGCGGTAGCGGGCGATGACCTTCTCCAGTCGGGATTCCCACGCGCGCAACCGGTTTCGCCGCAACACGTCCGGGTCGTCGAGCACGCCGCGCAGCAGGCCGACGAGCTCGTCGACCGCGGGCTCGCCCGACTCCGGGGCGGCGGCCACCCCCACCCACGGCAACCGGGCGTAGCGCGCGCGGTGCACGCCGCAGAGGTCGCGGTCGGTGGCCAGTACCTCGCGCCAGTCGTCGTGGGCGTCGACCTTCGTCAGGACGCCGATGACGCAGTCGGTCTGATCGGCGGCCAGATCGAGCAGTTCGCAGTCCGATTCGGTGAGCGGGGACACCGCCGAGACGGCGAACACGACGGCCAGTGGTGCGGTTCCGGCAGGCAGCTCGTCGGCCTCGACGAACGGCACCTCGGGCAGCCGGGCGCGCAGGACGGCGATCAGGCTGCTGACGCCGGCCAGCCACGGGCCGGTGACGAGCACGGCGTCGCTGCTGCGCACACCCGGCGAGGTCAGTGCGGGGTCGACCGCGGCGACCACCGCGTCGGCGGCCGCGACCGGATCCGGTGGCGCGGTCACCGGTGCCGCTCGAACAGTCGCAGCGAGCCGCGGCTGATGTCGGCACCGCACGCGCGGTGCAGCGGGCTCACCGGCCCGCGGCTGTAGCGGCGCCACCGCACCGCCCGGCGCAGATGGGCCGCGGGGTCGTCAGCCGGGTCGACGACCAGCCCGGCGGCCTGCACCACGTCGACCGCCGCGGTCATCACCGCGAGCACGGCCTCGTCGCCGGCCAGGACTCCGGCTACCGCGTCGGAGCCGGTCGCCAGGGCCTGCAGGTCGGTCAGGGCCGCGCGCACCCGGCGGTAACGCGACGGCGCGGTGAGGGCGTCGAGATGCGCGACGACACCGTCGAGGCCGCTGAGCCCGCGCAGCAGGCCCGGCAGCTCACTCGGGTCGGCGCCGTCGCGCAGCGCGGCCACCGCGCGGGCGATCCCGTACCGGCCGAGTAGGCGCACGAGCCGCACGTCCGAATCGGCCGAATCGCCCGGATGGGCGGCGGTCAGTGTCCGCAACGCGTCGACCGCCTCGTGGTCGAGGCGGACGTCGGCGAGCAGCGCCACCGCGGGCACCACCGGGGCACCCGCCGCCCGCCGCAGCGCCTCCAGCGGGACCGGACCGGTCAGGTCCGCCTTGTTGCACACGACGAGGACCGGCACATCGCGCCACCGTGCCACCGCCGCCCGGTCCTCCGGTTTGACCACCTCGGCGACCACCACGACCGCCACATCGGCCGCCGTGTCGACGATCCGCCGTCCGGCGCCGTCGAGCACCCGCGCCAGCGTGGTCCGCCCCACCCCGGCTCGGCCCTGCACGGCCACCCGCAGCGGCGCGCTGACCCGCGCGGCCACTGCCGACACCGCGGTGCGCACCCGGGCGTCACCGCAGTCCTGCGCGAACCGCGTCAGCACGTCGGCGAACTCGGCGGCGAAATCGGCGGCGAAAATGGCGGCGAAAATGGCGGCGCCCTCCCTGCGTCGACCCGTCCCGGACACGGGTCCCCGGGAAATCGTGACATCTGCCGGGGCGTCTCCCGTACGGATGTTTGGCATACCAGCCGAAGGCAACTGTTGGGTATCAATCTGTACCACGATGGGGGTACCCCGCCGGTGATGAGACACCATGGACGGATGCACGCGAGCGAGTCCGACCTCGCCGGCGGACCGGCCGGTTCACCGGCCGCCGACCACGTGCCTGACGACGAGTCTCCCGCAGAGCATCGCCACCGGCGGGTCACGAGTTTCCGTTCCCGCCGCTCGACACTGTCCGCTGGTCAACAGGCCACCTGGGACCGGTTGTGGCCGGAGCTGGGCACCGAGGCCCGTGACGCCGACGGCCGGCCCGCGGCCGTCGTGGACTTCGCGGCCTGGTTCGGCCGGTCGGCACCCGTGGTCCTCGAGATCGGGTCGGGCACGGGGACCTCGACGCTGGCGATGGCGCAGGCCGAACCGGACATCGACGTCATCGCGGTCGAGGTCTACCGCCGCGGTCTCGCACAACTGCTCACCGGTATCGACCGCGCCGGTGTGCACAACATCAGGATGATCCGCGGCGACGGCGTCGACGTCCTCGACTACATGATCCCCAGCGGCTCCCTGACCGGCGTGCGGGTGTTCTTCCCCGATCCGTGGCCCAAATCGCGGCACCACAAACGCCGGCTGCTGCAGCAGGCGACGGTCGCGCTGATCGCCGACCGGCTCCGTCCCGGCGGCATCCTCCACGCGGCGACCGACCATCGGGGTTACGCCGAACACATCGCGGAGGTCGGCGACGCCGAACCGCTGCTGCGCCGGGTCGACCCCGATGCGGACCTGCCGATCTCGGCCCACCGGCCCGTCACCAAGTACGAGCGCAAGGCGCTGGCGGGACCTGACATCACCGAACTGCTCTGGGAGAAGGCGCCATGAGCGTGACCGAAGAAATCGGGGACTTCCCGCAGGTCGCGGCGCCGCCGCCGCCCGCGGGGCCGCCCGCCGGCACCCAACGGGTGCTGCTGGTGTGGGACGCCCCGAACCTGGACATGGGACTGGGCTCGATCATCGGCGGCAGGCCGACGGCAGCGCACCGGCCCCGGTTCGACGCGCTGGGCCGCTGGCTGCTCACCCGCACCGCCGACCTGTCCGCCGGACGCGAGGACGTCACCCTCGAACCCGAGGCGACCGTCTTCACCAACATCGCGCCCGGCAGCGCCGACGTCGTCCGGCCGTGGGTGGAGGCGCTGCGCAACGTGGGTTTCGCGGTGTTCGCCAAACCGAAGATCGACGAGGACAGCGATGTCGACAGCGACATGCTCGACCACATCGCGCTGCGGCACCGCGAGGGGCTGGCCGCCGTCCTGGTGGCCTCGGCGGACGGTCAGGCGTTCCGGCAGCCGCTGGAAGAGATCGCCCGCGAGGGGATCCCCGTGCAGGTGCTCGGATTTCGCGAACATGCGAGCTGGGCGCTAGCGTCGGATACCTTGGAGTTCGTCGATCTGGAAGACATTCCTGGTGTTTTCCGGGAGCCGTTGCCGCGGATCGGACTGGATTCGCTGCCTGAGCAGGGAGCATGGCTGCAGCCGTTCCGGCCGCTGTCCGCGCTGCTGACCTCGCGTGTGTGACAACTGATGGCCACGGCGCGGTCGACAATGAATTGGTGAGGAGCTTACGTGTTCGCCTGGTGGGGTCGAAACGTATACCGATATCGGTACATGGTGATCGGTGTCATGGTCGCGCTGTGCCTGGGCGGCGGCATCTACGGGATCACTCTCGGTAACCACGTCACCCAGAGCGGGTTCTACGACGAGGGCAGCCAGTCGGTCCAGGCGTCGGTCATCGGCGACGAGGTGTACGGCCGCGACCGCACCAGCCATGTCGTCGCGATCCTCACTCCGCCCGACGGCGAGAAGGTCGACAACCCGCAGTGGCAGCGCGACGTCGTCGGGCAGCTCGACACCTTCGTCAAGGACCATCCCGACCAGGTGGTGAGCTGGGTCGGCTGGCTGCGCGCACCCGACGCCGCCAGCGAGACGGTCCAGCAGATGAAGACCAGCGATCTGTCGAAGACCTTCGTCAGCATCCCGCTCAAGGGCGACACCGACGACGAGATCCTGAAGAACTACCAGATCGTCGAACCCGATCTGCAGCAGATCAACGACGGCGACATCCAGCTGGCCGGACTCAACCCGCTCGCCAGCGAGCTGACCGGCAGCATCGGCGAGGATCAGAAGCGCGCCGAGGTCGCCGCCATCCCGCTGGTCTGCGTGGTGTTGTTCTTCGTGTTCGGCGGCGTGATCGCCGCGGCGCTGCCCGGCCTCATCGGCGCCCTCACGATCGCCGGTGCGCTGGGCATCATGCGGCTGGCCGCCGAGTTCATCCCCGTGCACTTCTTCGCCCAGCCGGTGGTGACGCTGATGGGCCTCGGCATCGCCGTCGACTACGGCCTGTTCATGGTCAGCCGGTTCCGCGAGGAACTGGCCGAGGGGTACGACACCGAGGCGGCGGTGCGCCGCACGGTGATGACGTCGGGCCGCACGGTCATGTTCTCGGCGGTGATCCTGGTCGCCTCGTCCGTCCCGCTCCTGCTGTTCCCGCAGGGCTTCCTGAAGTCCATCACCTACGCGATCATCGCCTCGGTCATGCTGGCGGCCACCCTGTCGGTCACCGTGCTGGCCGCCGCCCTGGCCATCCTCGGACCGCGGGTCGATGCGCTCGGCGTCAAGACGCTGATCAAGTTCGCCGAGCCGGACCCGGTGACCTCCGACCCGTCGGTGCAGAAGACCAACACGTTCGCGATCGCGTCGATCCCGCTGGGGCTGCTGGTGCCGCCCGTCGGCATCGCGCTCGGCCACATCGCCCGCAAGCGCATCAAGCAGACCGGTGAGCAGGGCGCCAACCTGGCGCTGATCGGCCTGGTCCTCGGCTACACCACGCTGTACGCGGCGATGACCTACGGGATCGTCGCGATGAAGGACAACGACGTCATCGGCAGCGGCGTCTACTGGATGCTGCTCGGCATCGTGGCATTCCTCGTCATCGTCACCTTCGGCCTTGCCCTGTCGCGGTACGTGCCGTTGGCGCGGCGCCCCATCGTGTGGTGGCTGCACTGGCTGGCCGACAAGACCCAGAAGACCAAGACCCGCGCCGAGGTCGAGCAGGGCTTCTGGGGCAAGCTCGTCACGCGTGTGATGAAGCGCCCCGGTGCCTTCGCTTTCCCGATCATCATCGTGATGATCCTGCTCATCATCCCGCTCGGCCAGCTGTCCCTCGGCGGTATCAGCGAGAAGTACCTGCCGCCGGACAACTCGGTCCGTCAGGCCCAGGAGGACTTCGACCGCAGCTTCCCGGGCTTCCGCACCGAACCGCTGACGCTGGTCCTCAAGAGCGACAACGGTGAGCCGGTCACCGACCAGCAGCTCGCCGACGTGCGCGCCAAGGCGATGACGATCAACGGCTTCATCGACCCGGACAACGATCCGACGAAGATGTGGCAGGAGCGGTCCGTCCAGGAGGGCGGTTCGAAGGATCCGTCGGTGCGGGTGATCCAGAACGGTCTGGAGAACCGCAACGACGCGGCGCAGAAGATCGACGAGCTGCGCGCCCTGTCGCCGCCGCGCGGCGTGACCGTGCTCGTCGGCGGGACGCCGGCGCTGGAACAGGACAGCATCCACAGCCTGTTCGACCGGCTGCCGCTGATGGTCACGATCCTGATCGTCACGACCACGATCCTGATGTTCCTGGCGTTCGGGTCGCTGGTGCTGCCGATCAAGGCCGCGCTGATGAGCGCCCTGACGCTGGGTTCCACGATGGGCATCCTGACGTGGATGTTCGTCGACGGGCACGGGTCCGGACTGATGAACTACACGCCGCAGCCGCTGATGGCGCCGATGATCGGTCTGATCATCGCGGTGATCTGGGGTCTGTCCACCGACTACGAGGTGTTCCTGGTGTCGCGCATGGTGGAGGCCCGCGCCCGCGGCCTGTCCACCGCCGAGGCCATCCGCGTCGGCACGGCCACCACGGGCCGACTGATCACCGGCGCCGCGCTGGTGCTCGCCGTCGTCGCCGGTGCGTTCGTGTTCTCCGACCTCGTGATGATGAAGTACCTCGCGTTCGGCCTGCTGCTCGCGCTGCTGCTCGACGCGACCATCATCCGGATGTTCCTCGTGCCGGCGATCATGAAGATGCTCGGCGACGACTGCTGGTGGGCGCCGCGTTGGATGAAGCGCATCCAGGAGCGCCTGGGCCTCGGCGAGATCGAACTGCCCGACGAGCGCAAACGCCCGCTGGTCCGCGACCCCGCCGACGAGCAGGCCCTGGTCGGTGCGGGTGCTCCGGTGCCGCCGCGTCCACGCCCGCCGCACGATCCGACACATCCCGTCGTCGAGGGACGCGTCGGCCCGACACGCATCCCGCCGGGTCCGCCCCGGCTGAACGGCCCGTCGGTGGCGGGAACCACGCGCATCCCGGCCAACCGGCCCGGACCCGCGCAGGAACCGCCGACCACGCGGCTGTCAGTGGCGAAGAACGCGGTGCGCGGCGCGGTCAACACCACCGCCACCCCGCGCTCGCCCCGGCCGACCGGCCCGGCCCCCAAGCGCGAGGAGCGCGAGATCGAGTCGTGGCTCGGCGAGCTGCGCGGCGGTCCGGCGGGCCCCCGCGGCGGGCAACCGCCGCGGCCCCCGCAGCCGTCCGCAGAACCGACGACGGCCATGCGGGCCGGCGCGCCGAAGCCCGAACCGGAGGGCAACGAGCCGACGACGGCGATCCCGGTGCAACGGCCGCAGCAGCCGCCTCAGCAGCCGGAGAGCGACGCCACCACGAAGATCCCGGCGCAGAACCCGGACGCCCAAGACGCCCAGAGCGACGCCCCGGCGACGGAGAAGATCGACGCCAAGGAGGCGCAGAAGCGCCGCGGCGGCGGGATGAGCGCCGCGGACCTGCTGCGCCGCGAAGGGCGCATGTAGCACCGCACGACCGGGGTCGGGGCCTGCGCTGTGGTTAGCTCAGGTGGTGTCCGAGGCCAGTCGCACCACCGCGGAGTTGATCGTCGAATGCCTCGAGAACGAGGGCGTCACGCATGTCTTCGGCATCCCCGGTGAGGAGAACATCAGGCTGGTCGACGCGCTGTCACAGTCGTCGATCACCTATGTGCTCACCCGCCACGAGCAGGGCGCGTCGTTCATGGCCGAGGTCTACGGCCGCTTGACGGGTAAGGCCGGGGTCTGCTCGGCGACGCTGGGCCCCGGCGCCATCAACCTGTTGCTGGGGGTGGCCGACGCCACCACTAATTCGACTCCCCTGGTGGCCCTTTCGGCCCAGGTCGGGATGCGGCGCAGCTACAAGGAATCCCACCAGGGCGTCGACCTGGTGTCGATGTTCGCACCCGTCACCAAGTGGGCGGCGCTGGTCGCCACACCGGGTTCGGTACCCGAGATGGTGCGCAAGGCGTTCAAGCTCGCCCAGACCGAACGGCCAGGGGCGGTCTACCTCGCGGTCCCCGAAGACGTCGAGGCCGCCGACAGCCCCGCCGGCGCCGCCCCACTGCGCATCAACCTGCCCCGACCGGATGACCCGTCGGCGGCGCAGATCGCGCGAGCCGCGGAGATCCTGCGGGCCGCGCGCAATCCCGTCCTGCTCGCCGGTCACGGCGCGGCACGCAGCGACGCCTCGGCGGCGGTGCGGCGGTTCGCCGAGGCTCTCGGAATGCCGGTCGCCACGACGTTCCACGGGAAGGGCGTCATGCCCGACGACCATCCCCTGGCTCTGGGGGCCGTCGGCTTCATGCGCCACGACTACGTCAATTTCGGCTTCGACCAGGCCGACGTCATCGTCGCCGCCGGCTACGAACTGCAGGAGTTCGACCCGATCCGCATCAACCCGCGGGGCGACACCAAGATCATCCACGTCCACCGGTTTCCCGCCGAGGTCGATGTGCACTACGACGTCGCCGTGGGATTGCACGCCGACATCGGTCGGTGCCTCGACGCGCTCGCCGCCGCGGTGGGCCGAGACGAGCCGTTCTCGGTTGGGCACGAACGGATCCGGGGCCTGCTCGCCGACGAACTGGACCGGGGCCGCACCGATGACAGCTTCCCGTTGGCGCCCGCGCGCATCGTCGCGGACACCCGCGCGGCGCTGGCCCGCGACGACATCGCGCTCGTCGACACGGGCGCGCTGAAGATGTGGATGGCCCGGCTGTATCCGACCTATGAGCCGAACACCTGCCTGATCTCCAACGGCCTGTCGACGATGGCGTGGACGGTCCCGGGAGCGATTGCCGCGAAGATCGCCCGACCGTCGGCGAGGGTGCTTGTCGCGACCGGCGACGGGTCGTTCCTGATGAACTCGCAGGAGATCGAGACCGCGTTGCGCGTCGGCACGCCGATGGTGATCCTCGTCTGGGTGGACGACGCGTACGGACTCATCAGCTGGAAGATGGACCTGGAGATCGGCCACAACGTCGACACCCGTTTCGGCAACCCCGACTTCGTCTCGTACGCAGAGAGTTTCGGCGCACGCGGCTATCGCATCTCATCGGCCGACGAGTTGCTGCCCACGCTGCGGGAGGCGCTGGCCGCCGACACCGTGAGCGTCATCGCCTGCCCCGTCGACTACCGCGCCAACAGCGCCCTGATCGCCTCACTGGGCGATCTGGACGAGTCGTGGTCGTAGTGCCGCCGCTGGTCATCCGACCCTGATGCGGGCACCGCCACTGTCGGCAGCCGAACGGTGAACGTCGTTGTGCCCGAGCCGGATCGGGCGTGGATGGATCCGCCGTGCGCTTCGACGATGGACGCGGTGATCGACAGGCCCAGTCCGAAGCTGCCCGACTGGCGTGACCGCGACGTGTCGGCGCGGACGAACCGCTCGAACAGGTGCGGCAGGAGGTCCTGCTCGATCCCCGTGCCGTCGTCGGTCACCGACACCTCGACGTAGTCCCTGCCGTCCTCGGCCCGTCCGGTCGCGATACGGGTCGTCACCGTGGTTTCGGCCGGCGTGTGCACGCGCGCGTTGGTCAGGAGGTTGGCCAGCGCCTGGTGAAGCCGGGCGGGATCGCCGCGCACCCACACGACCGCGTCGTGCCCTTCGGTCACCCAGCGGTGCGCCGGCGCGGACACCGCCGCATCGTTGACCGCGTCGACCACGATCTCGGTGAGGCAGACCTCGGTGGCGTCGAGATCGTCGCCCTCGTCGAGCCGGGCCAGTAGCAGCAGGTCGACGACCAGCGAGTTCATCCGCCGCGCTTCGGATTCGATGCGTGCCAGCGCGTACTCGGTGGTCTCGGGGAGCACCGCACTGTCCTGGCGGGTCAGTTCCGCGTAGCCGTGGATGGCGGCCAGCGGGGTGCGAAGTTCGTGGCTGGCGTCGGTGATGAACTGGCGCATACGGCGGTCGGATGCGGCCACGTCGGCCAGGGCGTGTTCGACGTGGTCGAGCAGCCGGTTGAGGGTGTCACCGACGAGCCCGACCTCGGTGCGCGGATCGGTGTCGCCGGTGGGCACTCGGACCGCGATCGCGTGGTTGTCCCGGTCCAGGGGCAGGCTCGCCACCTCCGCGGCGGTCGCGGCGACCCGGCGCAACGGCCGCAGCGCGAAGCGGACGATCGCGACCGTACTCAGTGCCGCGATCACCAGCGCGAGCACCGTGATGCCGGAGACGATCCCGGTGACCCGCATCATCGCGTCCCATGCGGGTGCGCGCGAAACGCCGGTCACGAGGATCTCGCCGCCGTCGCCGGGATGGCTGACCAGCCGGTACCAGCCCAGCCCGGGCAGCTCGACGCTGCGCGGCTGCGCACCGGTCGACGACGCGGCGACCATGGCGGCGAGAGCCGCGGGCGGGACCGCCTGCCCCTCACCGTCGACGAAATGTGCCGAGTCGACGACCTCGCCGCCGCGGACCAGCGCCACGACGTTGCCCGGTGCCTGACCCATCAGATGGCTGAGTGGTTTCATCGTCCCCGGCGGAGGCAGCTCACCCGTGGGCAGTGGCGTGGTGCGGTACTTGGTGACGGTCCGGGCGAAGCCGTCGGCCGACGCCGCCAACTGCGTGTCGATGACGCCCGACACCGACGAGCGCAGCGTCACCACCGACATCGCCCCCACCGTCGCCATGGCGATGACGACCACCAGCGAGACGCCGACCAGCAGTTGCCGGAGCAGAGACCAGCTCCGCCACACGCGCCTCATTCCGGCGGCCGTAGCATGTATCCGACGCCGCGCACGGTGTGGATCATCGGTTCGCGGCCGGTGTCGACCTTCTTACGCAGATACGACACGTACAGGTCGACGATGCTCGAGCGTCCGCCGAAGTCGTACTCCCACACCCTCCGCAGGATCTCACTGCGGTTCAACGCCCGCCGTGGATTGCGCATCAGGAACCTGAGCAGTTCGAACTCGGTGGCGGTCAACGAGATCGGCACACCGCCGCGGGTCACCTCGTGGCTGGCCGCGTCGAGCGCGAGATCGCCGACCCGCAGCGATTCGTTGTCGGCGGGAGTGAGATACGCCGTCCGCCGCAACAGCCCGCGCAGTCGTGCGACGAGCTCTTCGAGTGAGAACGGTTTGGTCATGTAGTCGTCGCCGCCGGCGGTCAATCCGGTCACCCGGTCGGCCACCGAGTCGCGGGCGGTCAGGAACAGGGTGGGCGTGTAGGTGCCGGAGTCGCGGATCCGGGCCAGCAGGCCCAGGCCGTCGGTGTCGGGCAGCATGATGTCGAGCACGAGGACGTCCGGGGTGTTGGCGCGGTACTTGGCGACGGCTTCGGCGGCGTCGTGGGCGACGTCGATCTCCCATCCCTCGTACTGCAGGGCCATCCGGACCAGGTTGGTCAGCGCGTGCTCGTCGTCGACGAGCAGCACGCGGATCGCGGATCCGTCGGCGCGGTACATCCGGGGCAGGCGGCCCAGGATCGCGCGACGGGGTCGGTGTTCGTTGACGGGCGCGGACGTCATCGCACCATTGTCACGCTGCCGAGCAGACCTGTCTCGATCCTCATAGACAACTCTTAGACACCCGGAAACGGCATGCCTCGCCACCGGCCGGGCGGTCGGCCGGTGGGGTTCACCCGCGTTTGGCGCACCGCGTCGGCTCGCCCAGTATCCGCCCCCTTTCGCGCCCGCCACGGGCTCTCATAGCGAATTCATATCCGTTCTGTCGCATGGTGATTGAGAGTACGGTCCACGAGATATGCGTTCGATGTGAGAACGGTGCCCGCGCTCGCGGCCGTCCCTACCGTCGGATGCATGAAAACCTCAGCGAGACAGCACCCCTCACTTAACGATAGCCCTGCGGTCGCCGAAAACGACTCTCGGACAGCCTGTTTCGTCAGCGACGTGGTTCCGTTGCGCGCCGAACTGCTGCGCGCCGCGATGCGGATGACCCACCGCCCCGGCGACGCCGAGGATCTGGTCCAGGACACGCTGATGCGTGCCTACCGCAGCTTCGAGACGCTGCGCCCCGGGACGAACACCCGGGCATGGATGCACCAGATCCTCCGGAACACGTGGATCAACAACCACCGCGCCGCACAGCGCCGTCCGGCCGAAGTCCCCGTCGACGATCTCGGCGAGCAGACGTCCCGCGAGTCGGCCGGCTGCATCGCCTCTGCCGAGGTGGCTTTCCTCGCCGCGCAACCGGATGCGGAAATGCACGCCGCCATGGCCGCCTTGAGCGATGAGTTCCGGATGGTGGTCTACCTTGCGGATGTCGAAGGCCACCCGTACGCCGTCGTCGCCGAGATGATGGGCACGCCCCTGGGCACCGTGATGTCGAGACTGCACCGGGCACGCCGGCAGTTGCGGGTCCTGCTGGGTGGGACCGCGCGCCGCCGGCGGCTCGTCACGGCAGCCTGAGGGGTCAGTCGACCTTCTCTTCGACGTCGTCGGGCTTGGCTTGGATGCGGGGACCTTCGTCGGCTTCCAGGTTCTCCACCTCGGCCTCCTGGTCGCGGGCGAGCAGGACGCGGATCGCGCTGTTGAGGAATGCGACCGCAGGCACCGCCAGCAGCGCACCGACGATCCCGGCCAGCACGCCGCCGCCGGCGATGGCCAGCACCACGGCCAGCGGATGGATCGACACCGCGCGGCCCATCACCAGCGGCTGCAGCACGTGGCCCTCGAGCTGCTGGACGGCCAGGATCAGCCCCAGCGTGATCAGCGCGTAGACCAGGCCCTTGGTCAGCAACGCGACGATGACCGCGAGGAACCCGGTGACGACCGCGCCGACCAGCGGGACGAACGCGCCGAGGAACACCAGGGAGGCCAGCGGCAGCGCCAGCGGCACCCCCATGATGGCCAGACCGGTGCCGATGCCGACGGCGTCGACCAGCGCCACCAGGAACGTCGCGCGCACGTATCCGATCAGCGAGTGGAAACCGGCGCGGCCTGCGCCGCGCACCCGGTCCCGCACGTCCCTGGGAAAGATCCTGGTGACGAAGCCGAAGATGTTGCGGCCGCCGTGGAGAAGGAAGATCAGTGTGAACAGCACCAGCAGCGCGCCGGTGACGATCTCGGTGATGGTGCCCGCCGTCGACAGCGCACCGCTGGTGAGCCGCTCCTGATTGTTCTGCACGGCTTCGATCGCCGCGTTGCCCGCGTTGTCGATCTGGTCACGGCTGAGGTTCAGCGGGCCCTCGACGAGCCACACCCGCAGACCGTCGATACTGCGGGTGACCTGCTCCCCCAGCGCCGGCATGCCCTCGATGAACTGGCTGACGACGAACGTGAGCAGGCCACCGACGACTGCGATACCGCTGAGCAGGACCAAGGCCACCGCCCCGCCGCGCGGGGCGCCCCGGCGGTCGAGGAAGTCCACCGCAGGCATCAGCAGCGCCGCCAGCATCGTGGCAAGCGCCACCGGCACGACGATGATCTCGAGGCGTTTGACCAGCCACAGCACCGCGACCAGCGCACCGAAGATGATCAGCAGCCGCCAGGACCAGGCGGCCGCCTTCCGGACGAGTGGCGACACGGACTGGTCGTCTGCGAACACGTCGTCTGCCATCGCACGAGAGTAACCGCCGTCACGCCCCGCCGACCCGAGGTGCGGCGCGCCGCCAAGGGGGCCGATCACGCGACGTCGCACCGTTAGTCTGTACGGCGTGTCCCACGACGCGCCGGCGAACGACGCCAAGCGAGGACGGGCCGACCCCGAAGGATCCACCCGCGGTAAGTACTGGTGGGTCCGATGGGTGATCATCGCCGTCGCGGTCGTCGTCCTCACCGTCGAAGTAGTGCTGGTGCGGGACCAACTGGCCAAGGCGTGGAAGAGCCTGATCTCCGCGAACTGGTGGTGGGTGCTCGCCGCGGTCGTCGCGTCCCTGGCCTCGATGCACAGCTTCGCGCAGATCCAGCGCACGCTGCTGCGGTCGGCGGGCGTGCACCTTCAGCAGTGGCGGTCCGAGGCGGCCTACTACGCGGGTAATGCGCTGAGCACCACCATGCCCGGCGGTCCGGTGCTGTCCGCGACGTTCCTCTACCGGCAGCAGCGCCTGTGGGGCGCGAGCCCGGTGGTGGCGTCGTGGCAGCTGGTGATGTCGGGCGTGCTGCAGGGGGTCGGGCTGGCGCTGCTGGGCCTGGGCGGCGCCTTCCTTCTCGGCGCCAGCAAGAACCCACTGTCCCTCATCTTCACGCTCGGCGGATTCGCCGCGCTGCTGGTGCTCGCACAGGCCGTCGCCGGCCGCCCCGAGCTGATCGACGGCATCGGCGCGCGGCTGCTGTCGCGGTTCAACTCGCTGCGCGGCAAGCCCGCCGACACCGGGTTGACGAAGTGGCGCGAGCTGCTCCGGCAGCTGGAGTCGGTCCAGCTGGGTCGCCGCGACCTGGGGATGGCGTTCGGCTGGTCGCTGTTCAACTGGATCGCCGACGTCGCCTGTCTGGCCTTCGCCTGTTACGCCGCGGGCGGCCATCCCTCACTGGCCGGCCTCACCGTCGCGTACGCGGCCGCCCGCGCGGTCGGCACCATCCCGCTCATGCCGGGCGGGCTGCTGGTGGTGGAGGCCGTGCTGGTTCCGGGTCTGGTGTCGAGCGGGATGACGCTCGCCGGCGCCATCTCGGCGATGCTGATCTACCGGCTCGTCAGCTGGATCTTCCTCGCCGCCATCGGGTGGGTGGTGTTCTTCTTCATGTTCCGCACCGAGAGCCACCTCGACCCCGATGCCGACCACGGCGTCGACCCGCACCACCGAAACGGACGTGACAACCATGCCTGACCGCCGCATCACCGTCGTCGCCCTGCTGACGGATCTGGTCTGCGTCGTGATCTTCTGCACGATCGGGCGCCGGAGCCACGCCGAAGGCCTGACGGTCGCCGGGATCGCCGAGACCTCGTGGCCGTTCCTCGCCGGCACCGCCGTCGGGTGGCTGGCGGCCAGGGCGTGGCGGCGGCCGCTGGCGCTCACCCCGACCGGGGTTCTGGTGTGGCTCTGCACGATCGCGGTCGGCATGGTGCTGCGCAAACTGAGCGGCCAGGGTGTCGCGTTCAGCTTCGTCATCGTGGCGTCACTGGTGACGGCGCTGCTGCTGCTCGGCTGGCGCGGCGCCGTCACCGCGTTGCGGCGCAGGCAGATTCAGCGCAGCTGAGGTTCGCTGTGCTCCGGTGAGGCGGACACGGTGAGCGTCGCGCGCAATCCACCCAGCGGACTGTCGCTCAATTCGATTGTGCCGCCGTGCAATTCGGCTTGCTGGACGACGAGCGCCAGCCCCAGCCCGGACCCGCCCGGCGCCGCGGTGCTGCCCCGGCGGAACCGGCCCAGAACCGTCTGGTGCTCCTCGGCGGGCAGGCCGCGACCGTCGTCGTCGACGACGATGGTGAGCCACCCGTTGCTGCGCTGCGCGGTGAGCACCACCCGGTTCGCCTCGCCGTGGGCGATCGCATTGCGCACCAGATTGTCGACGGCGAGCCGCAACCCGTCCGGCCACCCCCACACGGTCCCGAGATCGTCGGCCTCGACCACGATCTCGACCTGCGGAGCCGAGCGCATGTTCTCCCGCGCGACCCGGTCGAGGGTGTCGGTCACGTCGATCAGTTCCCGGTCCGCGGCCTGCGCCAGCTGACCCGACGCCAACTGCCCCAACGCGGTGATGATCGCCTCGACCCGGCGCTGCGCCCGCGACAGGTCCGCGACCACCTCGGCGCGTTCGTCCTCGGGCAGGTCGTGGATCCGCAGCGTGTCCAGGTCCGCGCGCATCGCGGTCAGCGGGGTGCGCAGTTCGTGGGCGGCGTTGGCGGCGAAATCCTGCGCCGCCTGCAGCGAGTTGGTGGTCGCCTGCTGTGCGGCGGCCAGCCGGCGCAGCATCGCCGACATCGCCTCCGAGAGTTCCTCGGCCTCACGCGCCCCGCGCACCTCCGGCATCTCGTCGGTGTCCTTGCCGAGTTTGGAGGTCTGCTCGGTGAGCTTGCGCAGCGGCCGGATCGCGGGGCCGGCGAGCACCCAGCCCAGCCCGCCGGCGATCAGCACCGTTACCAACCCCACGAGCACGTACTCCGGGATCCGGCCGCGGCTGAGCAGGATGCTGTCGGCACGGATGCCGATCGACACCAGCACCCCGCCCTCCTGGTCGACGGCGAGGGTGCGGACCCGGTACTCCACACCGTTGACCTCGACGGTCGTGGTGCCCGGTGGCAGGTTGGGCAGCTGGAAACCGCGCTGGAACACGACCTGCCCCGTGGAGCGGGACCGTCCCGTCGTCAGTACGCCACGACGGGGATCCTGCAGCTGTTCGGGATACATGCTCGCATCGACGATCGAATCGAGCCTGCGGTCCAGCTGGGCGGCGTCGTTGTTGGCCAGCACCACCGACGTGAGGATCGTGAACGCGGCTACGACGGCCGACGCCGCGGCCGCCGACGCCACGGCCACCCGGGTGCGCAGCGAAGCAGAACGAAAGAGGCGCGGCAACCACACGACGTCAGGGCTCGTCCCGCAGCACGTATCCGATCCCGCGAACGGTGTGGATCACCCGCGGCAACCCGTCGCGTTCGAGTTTGCGCCGCAGATAGGAGATGAACACGTCGGCCACATTGGTGTCGACGTCGAAGTCGTACCCCCACACCAGCTCCAGCAGCCGCTGACGCGACAGCACCACACCGTTGTTCTCGGCGAGGACGGCGAGCAGGTCGAACTCCCGCTTGGTCAGGTCCACCCGTTCCCCGTCGACGAACACCAGACGCCGCGCGGTGTCGATGGTCAGCGGCCCGACGGTCATGGTGTCCGACGGCCGGTCGGAGTGGCTGGCCCGGCGCAGCAGCGCATGCAACCGGGCCACCAACTCGCCGAGGTCGAACGGTTTGGTGAGGTAGTCGTCGGCGCCCGCCTCGAGACCGGCGATGCGGTCGTTGACGGTGTCGCGCGCCGACAGCACGCAGATGGGGATGTCGTTGCCGAGCGCGCGCAGCGCAGTCACCACGGCGACACCGTCGAGTTCCGGCATCTGCACGTCGAGCACCAGGGCGTCGTGCGATTCGGCGGACAGCAACCTCAACGCTTCCTTGCCGTCCGCGGCGACGCGCACGTCGAACCCCGAATGGCGCAGTCCGCGCGCGACGGACGTGCGCACATCGGGGTCGTCGTCGACCATCAGCACGGTGCGACCCGTGGTGTCATGCGCTGCGTGCTCGGGCTGATCCCCGGATCCAGCCCGCACGCGGGCTACGGGGTGCCGTCGTCGTCAGGCACCGTCGCGGTGCCGCAACGGTTCTTCAGATCGACCAGCGGCTGACGGATCCCCGTGAGATCGGCCTTCACCTGCGGGTTGGCGTTGAGGTAGTCCTCGACCTGGGTACGGATCTGATCCCGGGGCTGACCCTCGAGGCTGGTGAAGAAGTCGTTCACCGGCGGGTGGGTGAACAGGTACGCGGAGGTCGACGCGGACACCCCGGCGGCCACTCCGGCCAGATCGGCGGCGGTGCAGTTCGGCGGCGGAGGCGGCGGCGGAGCCGGCTGGGCCATCGCGGCCGGGATCGCGCCGAACAACATCGCGCCGGCAAGCGCGCCGGCGCCGGCCGCACCAGCTACCACACGACGTGCGGTACGGGCAGGAAGCAACATGGACATGCTCCTTCATCTGAGTGAGAGGCCGAAACCACGATGGTTATCGCCACCACACAGCTAATCAGAACTCACAGGGAGTTTCCTCCCTTACCCGCAAAGAGCAGGGAAAAAGTCCGAAACCGGCCGCCGGATGATGATCATTGCGCGGCGGTGTGCGCGGCCACGGGTTCAGCGGTAGGGGGAGGCCCCCGGCCCGGGCAGCGCGCCCGCGCCCTGCGTCGCCCCGGTCGCCGGTGCACTCGACGCCGGCGATACCGCGCCCGCCGCGGGCAGCGCCGCGCCGCCCTGCTGCTGTGCGGCCTGCATCAGACCCAGCACCTGCGGGATGGTGACCGGAAGCTTGCACCGCCCGGACAGATTCGCCAGCGGCTGCTGCAACTTCTGCATGTCGGCGGCGACCTCGGGGTTGGCGTCGAAGTACGCCTTCAACGACGCCAGCGAGGCCGGCCCGGCCTGCTGCTGGGAGATGGTGGTGAGCGCCTGATCGGTCTCCGGGTTGGCGGCCAGGTAGTTCGACGTGTTGGTGGCCACCGCGGCCACGGTCTTGGCGACCTGGCTGGCCGCGCACGGGTCCGGTGCCGCGGTCGCCGGTGTCGCGGGCAGGGTCAGCGCCGTGACGGCCGCACCGCCCGCGGCGGTCACGGCGAAGGCGGCGTAGAGGCTTCGGCGCAGGACGATCGACTTCATGGCACTCCTCGGCAGGTTCGGACATCCCGCCGGGAAACACAAGGGCCTCGGCGGACGTCCCTGTAGGTCCCCCGACGCATGGACAGCCGACGGTCATCCTGCCATCAGCGCCGCGGCGGCCGCCAATCCAGCGGTCGCCGTAACGGCGAGGACCTACCCGGCGAGAACGAATTAGAGCAGGTTAAAGGCTTGGTTACAGGTTGCTCGCAGCTGAGTTGAGAGCGCAGTACCCTACCGCACGCTGGGGTACGCTCTCGCTCGACAGGCCGGGAACCGCCAGGAAGATCATTCAGGAGACGCCATCCAGCAGTTCATGATGCGCTTGAGCAGCAACCTGCGCAGATTCCGCTGGGCGGTTTTCGGCGCCTGGCTGCTGCTCCTGATCCCGTCGATCTACCTCGCCGTGAACCACTCGTCGAATCTGACCGGTGGCGGGTTCGAGGTGGAGGGTTCGCAGTCGCTGCACGTGCAGTACGAACTCGAGGATCACTTCCCCGACCAGGGTGCCTCCCCCCTGGCGCTGGTCGCCGCCCCGCGCGCCGACGCCTCCTACGACGACATGAACGCGGCCGTCGCCCATCTGGAGCAGATCGCCGCCCAGGTGCCCAGCGTCACCATCACCCCCAACCCACAGCAGCCCGCGCCGCAGCCGGACCGGCCGTACGTGATCACGCTGTCGCTGGATTTCAACAACACCGGCGCCACCGACGTGGCGAAGGACCTGCGCAACCGCATCGGCATCGACGGCGAGGAGCCCGGCGAGTTCCGCGACGGCAAGGTCAGGATGTACGTGATCGGCCAGGGGGCGCTGGGGGCGGCGGCCTCGCAGGCGATCAAGACCGACATCGCCCAGGCCGAACAGTGGAACCTGCCGATCGTGCTGATCGTGCTGCTCGCGGTGTTCGGATCGCTGGCCGCCGCCGCGATGCCCCTGCTGCTCGGCGTGTGCACGGTGGCCGTCACGATGGGGCTGGTCTACCTGTTGTCGACGATCACGACGATGTCGGTGTTCGTCGCGTCGACGGTGTCGATGTTCGGGATCGCGCTGGCCGTCGACTACTCACTGTTCATCCTGATGCGGTTCCGCGAGGAGCTGCGCGCGGGCCGCGACCCGCAGCAGGCCGCCGACGCGGCGATGGCCACCTCCGGGCTGGCGGTGCTGCTGTCGGGGATGACCGTCATCGCCTCCGTCACCGGCATCTACCTGATCAACACCCCGGTGCTGACGTCGATGGCGACCGGCGCGATCCTCGCCGTCGCGATCGCGGTGCTCACCTCGACGACGCTCACCCCCGCGGTGCTGGCGACGTTCGGGCGGGCGGCCGCGAAGCGTTCGTCGTACCTGCATTTCTCCCGCAGACCCGACACCACGCAGTCCCGGTTCTGGACCCGCTGGACCGGCTGGGTGATGCGGCGGCCGTGGGTGGCGGCGACCGCGGCGACCGTCGTGCTGCTGAGCATGGCCGCACCGGCCTGGATGATGGTGCTCGGCAACAGCATGCAGCGGCAGTTCGAGCCGACCCACGAGATCCGCGGCGGCGTCAACGCCGCCGCCGAGGCGCTGGGCCCGGGGGCGCTCGGCCCGGTGCGGGTGCTGGTGACGTTCCCCGACGGGGATTCCGGGACCGGCTCGACGGCCGGTAAGGAGCCGACGCTCGACGCGGTGCGGGCGGAGATGACCGAGGCGCCCAACGTCGCATCGGTCTCGCCGGCGGTGTTCGGCGACGACGGCCGCAGCGCGCTGCTGTCGGCGGTGCTCACCGTCGACCCCGAGGACATGGGCGCCCGCGAGACCGTCGACTGGATGCGCGCCAACCTGCCGTCGGCCGCGGGGCCGAACGTCTCCGTCGACGTGGGCGGGCCGACCGCGTTGATCAAGGACTTCGACGACCGGGTCTCCCAGACCCAGCCGCTGGTGTTCGGCTTCGTCTCGCTGATCGCGTTCCTGATGCTGCTGATCTCGATCCGGTCGGTGTTCCTCGCGCTCAAGGGTGTGCTGATGACCGTGCTGTCGGTCGCCGCCGCCTACGGCAGCCTCGTCGCCGTGTTCCAGTGGGGCTGGCTCGAACCGCTCGGCTTCGAACGCATCCCCTCGCTGGACAGCACGATCCCGCCGCTGGTGCTGGCGATGACGTTCGGGCTGTCGATGGACTACGAGATCTTCCTGCTGACCCGGATCCGGGAGCGCTTCCTGCAGACCGGCAACACCCGCGACGCGGTGGCCTACGGTGTGAGCACCAGCGCCCGCACCATCACCAGCGCGGCACTGATCATGATCGCGGTGTTCATCGGTTTCGCTTTCGCCGGGATGCCGCTGGTCGCGCAGCTCGGGGTGGCGTGCGCGGTGGCGATCGCGGTCGACGCCACGATCGTGCGACTGGTGCTGGTGCCCGCACTGATGGCGATGTTCGACCAGTGGAACTGGTGGCTGCCCGCGTGGCTGGACCGGATCCTGCCGTCGGTGGACTTCGAGAAGCCGCTGCCCAAGGTGCAGATCGACGATCTGGTGATCATCCCCGACGACATCTCGGCGCTCGGACCGTCGGGCGCCGACCTGCGCGGCATGGTGAAATCCGCGGCCCGGATGAAGACGCTGGCACCCAAGACCGTCACGGTCGCCGATCCGCTGGCGTTCAGCGGCTGCCAGCCGATCAAACAGCGCATGGTGGCGCGCAACGGCGGCGACCAGACCGTCAAGCTGCGCACCGGCGGCGGATTCCGGCGCCCGGGCCGCAACGGCCACGCCGACGGGAACGGGTCGACAGTGCGCACGACGCTGCCGGTGCATCCGGTCACCCTGTGGCGCGGCCGGCTCTCGGTGGCGCTCGACGCGCTCGAGACCGCCCAGCAGACCGAGGCCGAGACCGAGCGGCCCCCGGTGGAACGACGCAGCCCGGTGGAGACCACCAACGTGCAGCTGCCGACCGGTGACCGCCTGCAGATCCCGACGGGCGCGGAGACGCTGCGCCTGAAGAGCTACCTCATCATGTGCCGTAACAGCAGCCGCGATTACGCGGAGTTCGCCGATCTGGTGGAGTCGATGGAAACTCAAACCGCCGCAGTCGTGCTGTCCGGGATGGACCGGTATTACTGTGGGCAGCAGCCGAAAAAGCAGTGGGTGGCCACGCAGTTGGTGCGCCGCCTGGCCGATCCGCAGCCGTCCGATGAGCACGACGCCGCGATCTCGGACCCGGACGCGGAGTCCGACTGGGCACTGGTCAGGCAGCGATGCCTGTCGGTGGCCGTGGCGATGCTCGAGGAGGCGAGGTGACGTTGACGAGCGACGCGCGCGAGACCCGCCGCGACGCTGCTTCCGCCGAGACCCGTCCACTGTCGGCGGCGGTCCGGCGGCCCTCGATCGACGACCGGCCCGTGGAGTTCTGGTCCACCGCATCCATCCGGGCCGCGCTCGAGACCGACGACCTCACCGTCTGGCAGCGCATCGTCACGGCGATCAAACGCGACCCCTACGGCCGGACCGCGCGCCAGGTCGAGGAGGTCCTCGACAAGGCACCGCCCTACGGGGTGTCCAAGGCGCTGGCCGAGGTGCTGGTGCGGACCCGCGAGCAGATGGCGGCCGCCGAACGCGTCGAGGTCGGCCACCACGTCCAACTGCTGCTGAACCGGTCTGGGCTGGGCGCCCCCGAGTTCGCCTCGCGCATCGGTGCGACGGTCGAGGAGTTCCAGAGTTACCTCGACGGTGAGGTCAGCCCGTCGGCGTCGCTGATGATCCGGATGGGCCGGCTGTCGGACCGGTTCGCGAAGATCCGCGCGCAGCGCGCCAACAATCCGCGTTGACCCCGCGCCGAGCGGGAATGCTGGCGTCATGACCGAGTGGATCGAACCGGAACACGACGACCTGCGCCGCATCATGCGCGAAACCAAGACCGTCGCGGTGGTGGGCGCCTCCGCGAATCCGATGCGGCCGAGCTACGGCGTGTGGGACTACCTGCGATCGGCCAGCCACTTCGAGCTCTATCTGGTCAACCCGACGGTCAGCGAGATCGACGGCACGCCGGTGTACCCGTCGCTGGCCGATCTGCCCGTCGTCCCCGACATGGTCGACGTGTTCCGCCGCCAGAGCGAATTGCCGTCGGTGCTGCAGGACACGATCGCGGTCGGGGCGAAGACGCTGTGGCTGCAGCAGGGCCTGTGGGACGAGCAGATCGCGCGCGACGGTGTCGCCGCCGGCCTGCAGGTGGTGATGGACCGCTGCCTCAAGGTCGACTACGCCCGCCTGCTGTAGGGATTTCGGTGTAGTCCGTCGCGCGGAGCGCGACCAAGTACGCCGAAATCGCGGAATCAGCGGGCGTGGATCGGGGTGACGTCCTCGACCATCCAGCGCCCGTCGGCCTTCGACAGCGTCACCCGCAGCGCGAGCACCGCATTGTCGACGGGCTGACCGGGGACGCTCTGCGTACCGCGCAGCACCACCGCCACGCTGGCGGCCTGCGGCCCGATCGCCTCCACCCCGGCCGAGACGGTACTGGCCTGCGCGGAGACGTTCTTACTGGTCAACTCCTTGGCCACCCCGGCGAACTCGTCCTTGAACGCCTGGGCGCGCTCGGGCACCATCTGCGCCGCGGCGCGGTCGATCGAGGCGGTCGGGCTCTGCGGCGAGAACGTCGCGGTGGCCTCGGAGACGCTGCTGGCGATGCGCACCACCTCGGCGCTGTCGGTGGTGAACGCCCGGTCGGGAACCGTCCAGCGCTGGTAGCCCACCACCACCGCCGCCACGAGCGCCACGGTCGCCAGACCCATCACGGCCAGCCGCAGCCCCGGCCCGTCGTCGTCGGTGCCGACGGTGACGCCGTCGCGGCGCGCCAGCACCACGTTGACGATGACGCCCTGCACGATCAGCAGACACAGCACTGAACAGACCGACACCCACCACAGGGGCCAGCCGAGCGCGGACCCGATGTAGATCAGGCCGGCGATCGCCGCGACCGGGGCGAGCACGTCGAACACCGCGACGCGCAGCGCGTTCCTCATCGGATCGGCTCCAGCCGGGAGATCATCAGCTTCCCGTCCACGTCGGAGACGTCAAGGCGCAGCGTCCACCGCACGGTCTGCGGCTCCTTGCTCCCGGCGTTCTCACTGATCGACGTCGCGACCACCAGCACGCTGTCGGTGCGGGAGGTGAACGCCGACAGCTGGGGGTCCGGCGGCGGTGCAGGCGCGGATCCGCCGTCCGGGCCGGGCGCCGGGTGGTGCAGCGTCTCGATGGAGACCGAGTCCACCTGACCGGTGGTGCGGGTCTGCAACCGATCGACGAGTTGGCGGTAGGGCTCGACGGCCGAGTCGAAGTCCGCGTTGAGCTCTCCGATGGTGTTCTCGTGGAGGCGCTGCATGCTGGCGTCGACCGTGTCCTTGTTCATGTTGACCAGCACACCGGTCCAGTCGGCGGCGGCCTCCAGGACGCGGGTCTGGTAGGCGCGCTCCGCGGAGTCCTCGCGGTGCCCGGTCCAGATGACGACGGCCAGCACGACGGCGGCCACCGCAAGGGCGGCGAGTACGGCCGACGCCACCCCGAACGGGGTGAACACCCGGTCGTCGGTGGATTCGTCGGCGTCGACGTGCTCGTCGGTGAGCTCCTCGCGCATGGCCGTGAGGGTACCGGTGCGCTTCTGGCAGCATGTTGGGGTGACGGTTGAAGCGATCAGATCAGGCATCGACCTGACGTACCTCGACACCGATGCCCGCCCCCAGGACGACCTGTTCGGCCACGTCAACGGTCGCTGGTTGGCCGAATACGAGATCCCGGCCGACCGCGCGGCCGACGGCGCGTTCCGGACGCTCTACGACCGCGCCGAAGAGCAGATCCGCGACCTCATCACCGAGGCCGCCGAATCGAATGCGGCCGACGGCACCGACGAACAGCGCCTCGGCGACCTGTACGCCAGCTTCCTCGACGAGGAGACGGTGGCGCGCCTCGGGGTGCAACCACTGCTCGACGAGCTGGCAATCGTCGACGCCGCCGAGAGCCCCGACGCGCTCGCGGCGGTGCTCGGCGGCCTGCAGCGCACCGGGGTGGGCGGTGGCGCCGGGGTGTACGTCGACACCGATTCCAAGGATTCGACCCGTTACCTGCTGCACTTCAGCCAGTCCGGCATCGGGCTGCCCGACGAGTCGTATTTCCGCGACGAACAGCATGCGGAGATCCTGGCCGCCTATCCGCGCCACATCGCGGCGATGTTCGCCCTCGTCTACGGCGGCCTGGCCGACGATCACGCGGAGACGGCCGAGCGCATCGTCGCATTGGAGCGCAAGCTCGCCGCGGCGCACTGGGACGTCGTCAAACGCCGCGACGCCGACCTCACCTACAACCTGCGCACCTTCGCCGACCTGCCGGCCGAGGCACCCGGCTTCGACTGGGCGGGCTGGGTGAGCGCGCTCGGCGCCACCCCGGAGTCGGTCGCCGAGGTCGTGGTGCGCCAGCCCGACTACCTGACCGCGTTCGCCGCGGAGTGGGCGGGCGAGCCGCTGGAGGACTGGAAGAACTGGGTGCGGTGGCGGCTGATCCACGCCAGGGCCTTCCTGCTGACCGACGAACTCGTCGCCGAGGACTTCGCGTTCTACGGCCGTCTGCTGTCGGGCACCGAGCAGATCAGGGACCGCTGGAAGCGCGGCGTCTCCGTGGTGGAGAACCTGATGGGCGAGGCACTGGGCAAGCTGTACGTGCAGCGCCACTTCCCGCCGAACGCCAAGGCGCGGATGGACGAACTGGTCGCCAATCTGCGCGAGGCGTACCGGGTGAGCATCAATCAGCTGGACTGGATGACGCCGGAGACCCGGGAGAAGGCGCTGGCCAAACTCGACAAGTTCACCCCCAAGATCGGCTATCCGGCGCGCTGGAAGGACTACTCGCAGCTCGTCGTGCGGCGCGACGACCTCTACGGCAACTACCGCCGCGGCTACCAGTTGGCCTCGGACCGGGAACTGCACAAACTGGGCGGGCCGGTGGACCGCGACGAGTGGTTCATGACCCCGCAAACGGTCAACGCCTACTACAACCCGGGGATGAACGAGATCGTCTTCCCCGCGGCGATCCTGCAGCCGCCGTTCTTCGACGCCGAGGCCGACGACGCCGCCAACTACGGCGGGATCGGTGCGGTCATCGGCCACGAGATCGGCCACGGCTTCGACGACCAGGGCGCCAAGTACGACGGCGACGGGAACCTGGTGGACTGGTGGACCGACGCCGACCGCAGCGAATTCGGTGCCCGCACAAAGGCGTTGATCGAACAGTACGAGCAGTACACGCCGCGCGAATTGAACGGACACCACGACGCGCATGTCAATGGCGCGTTCACCGTCGGCGAGAACATCGGCGACCTCGGCGGGCTGTCCATCGCGCTGCTGGCCTACGAGCTGTCGCTGAAGGGTGAGCCGGCGCCGGTGATCGACGGGCTGACGGGTGTGCAGCGGGTGTTCTTCGGCTGGGCGCAGGTGTGGCGCACCAAATACCGCACCGCCGAGGCGATCCGGCGGCTGGCCACCGATCCGCATTCACCGCCGGAGTTCCGCTGCAACGGCGTGATCCGCAACATCGACGCGTTCTACGAGGCGTTCGACGTCGACGAGTCCGATGCGCTGTACCTGGAACCGCAACGGCGCGTGCGCATCTGGAACTAGGGATTTCGGTGTCGTTCGTCGCGCCCAGCGCGACGAACGACACCGAAATCACCGGTGGAACGGCCGCAGCGCCAACAGGTAGCCGGCCAACAGGGCCAGCGGCGCGGCGAGCGGTAGCCACGGGACGTCCACCGGAACCAGCAACACCGCCACGGCGGTCAGCGCGAACGCGACGGCGGCGATCATCGTCGGCGGGCTGGCCCTGCCGTCGCCGTGCCGCAACACCAGGTACGCGGCGGCGGCCAGCCCGGCTAGGACGGTGGCCATCGGCGCGGTCGCGTCGAGTGCGGCGGCGCCCAGCGTGAACAGCACCGCGACGGTGGCCGCGGGCCGCCACCAGACCGATACGCCCACCGCCGCCAGCGCCGCGACCGCGGCCACCAGTGCCGGCCCGTCGGCGCGGTAGGCCACCGCCGCGACCATCAGCACACCGAACACGATGGGCGCCAACACCTTCACCGCCGAACCCCCGCCCGGCGCCGGGGTGCCAGCGCCATCGCCTGGTCGAGGGTGACGTCGGCGGGCCAGGACACCACGTCTACGCCGATGGTGCCCATGTCGCGGTACATGAACGAGCGCTGCAGTGCCCACATTCGGTCGACGAGCGGGTCGCGTTCACCGGCCAGCGGGCTGCCTTCGAGGACGTCGACGGCGATGACGGTGTGTCCGCGCTTGCGCAGATCGATGAGCGCGAGCGCGAACTCGGTGTCGAGCATCGTGGAGAACGCCACGACGATCGCACCGGGCGGCACCGCAGCGTGCGGGGCGAGAGTGCCTGTGGTGGCGTCGACGTCGCCGGCGTCGAGCAGGACATCGAGGATGCGGTAGAACTGCCGCTGGCCGATGTCGGCGGCGAGCCAGCGCGTGCGCCTGCTGCCCAGCGTGACCAGGCCGGCGCGGTCACCGTAGCGCAGGGCGCTCTGCACCACCTGGACGGCGCCGCGCGCGATCCGCTCGGTCGCCTCGGTGGCTGGCCCCGGCGGCTGGGCGTAGGTGTCGGCGAGGACGACGACGTCGGCGGACCGGTCGGTCAACCGCTGCGTCACGTGCAGGCTGCGCCGGCGGGCGCTGACGGGCCAGTTCACCGTGCGCAGCTGATCGCCGGGGACGTAGCCGCGGATGTCTGCGTACTCGACGCCGGGCCCGAGGTGGCGGGTGAGGTGGGTGCCGAGCCGGTCGAGCAGGTCGGTGCGCGGCACGGAGACGGATTGCGTTGGCGCCAGCGGGAAGACACACACATGCGAGGCGTCGACGGATCCGGTCCCCTCGAGCAGTCCACCGCGGCCCGTGACGCGCACGTGTGCCCGGACCGGGTAGCGGCCCCACCGGGAGGCGGTCAGCGTCGCCGTCAGCTGCGCCCCGTAGGCGACGGTGTCGAGCGCCGCACCACCGACCGTGGATGCGCTCAGCGTGACCTCGCTGCCGTCGTCGGCCACGGCCCGGATCTCGACGGTGGCGGGTTCGGTCTCGAAGCACCGCAGCAGCGGCGAACTGCTCGACACCACGACGCCGGGCGGGCGGGCCTGCCAGCCGATCGAGCACAGCACTCCCAGCAGCGGCGCGACGAACGCGACCAGCTCCCACCGGGTGGTGAACAACGCGATGGCCAGGGCGGCTGCGGCGCAGGTGGCCAGCGCGCGGGTCAACGGCGAAGCGCGCCAATGCAGTTCGACGGGACGGCTCACGGGGTGCTGCCCGTGCGCGGCACCGGCAGCCGGCGCAGCAGTTCGTCGACCACATCGGCACCCTGCACCCGCCGGACCCACATCTCTGGCCGCAGGCTGATCCGGTGGGCGAGCACCGGAACCGCCAGCGATTTCACGTCCTCGGGGATCACATAGTCCCGGCCGGCCAGCAGTGCCCTGGCGCGGGCGAGCTGGACGAGGTCGAGTTCGGCGCGGGGGCTGGCCCCGACCGCGATCTGCGGATGCTGGCGTGAGGCGGCCGCGAGCGACACCACGTACTGCAGGACGTCTTCGTGCACGGTGACCTGTTCGACCGACTCCTGCATGGCCAGCAGCTCACCGCCGTCCACGACACGCTGCACCGTCGGCTCGGCCGAACCCCGGTCGAGCCGACGGCGCAGCATCGTGACCTCGTCCGGGGCGGACAGGTAGCGCAGTTCCAGCCGGACGGCGAACCGGTCGAGTTGCGCCTCGGGCAGCGGGTAGGTGCCCTCGTATTCGATGGGGTTGTCGGTGGCCAGCACCAGGAACGGGGCGGGCAGCGGATGGGTGACGCCGTCGATGCTCACCTGGCGTTCGGCCATCGCCTCCAGCAGCGCGGCCTGGGTCTTCGGCGGTGTCCTGTTGATCTCGTCGGCGAGCAGCAGGTTGGTGAACACGGGCCCCTTGCGGAATTCGAAGCGGCCGGTGTGCATGTCGTAGATCGTCGACCCCAGCAGGTCGGCGGGCAGCAGGTCGGGGGTGAACTGCACACGGGTGAACTGCAATCCGAGCGCGGCGGCGAAGCTGCGCGCGATCAGGGTCTTGCCCAGTCCGGGCAGATCCTCGATGAGGATGTGTCCGCGCGCCAGTACGGCGGTCAGGATCAGCGTCAGCGCGCGCCGTTTGCCCACCACCACCGATCCGATCTCGTCGAGGACCGCCTCGCAGTTCGCGGTGGTCGTCGCCGCAGGCATGTTCATACGCGCTCCAGTCGCCGCAGGATCTCGTCGAGCGCCGCCCGGCCGGGACCGGGTTCGTCGACGCCGGTGCGCGAGACGTTCTCCGGGTCGACCCACTGCCACAGCTGCGGTCCGAACAGCATCTGCCCGGTTACCTCGAATGCCTTGGGGTTGCGGGCTTTTCGCTGCCCGGTGGCGAGTTCGAACTGACGGGCCAGCATGGGCCGCAGCCGCCGGTCCCAGTCCGCGCGGGTGGATTCGGACCAGCCGATCAGGGTTTCGGTCCGCTCCGTCCAGCGGCGCAGCGCCGCGGCGCGTTCGTCGGCCTCCGACATCGCCGGCGCCGCGGCGGTGTCCCCCGCCAGCGCCCACCGCGCGGCGATCAGCGCGGCGGCGAGAACGACCGCGGTCACCGTCAGGACGTCGTCGCGGTCGAGCCGGAACACGGCGTAGATCTCCACGCCGACGAGGAGCACGAGCGCGGCGGCGACCGGGCGGGTCACGTCGCGTCCTGCAGTTCGCGCAGAACCAGTTGCAGCACGCGGACCGCCGCCTCGCGGTGTTCCTCGCCCATCACGTGCACGCTGAACCGGGCCTCCTCGAACAGGTCGACGAGTTCGGCGGCGCTGTCGCCGTGCAGCAGCTTGACGTCGACGGCTCGGGCCAGCACCTCAGACGGGGTGTCGGAATCCAACGGCATCGCGCCGGGTGACCGGCCCAGTTCGCGTTCCATCGCGGCGTAACAGGCGATGATCGCCTCCCGCGGCTCCCTGTTGAGGTCGCCGATCGCGATCAGCCCGCGTTCGGCCGCCCGCGCCAGTGATTCGGTCCGGCTCACCGGCGGGGCGGCGGCGTCGGCCGCCGCGGTCACGGCCGGCAGCGGGCGGCGCCGCCGATGGCGTCCGACCATCGCACCGACCACCGAAAGCACCACGAGAACCGCTGCCGCCGCGGCCAGGTAATCGAGGGCGGAGGTGGACGGCGCGGGTTCCGGCTCAGGCGGCGGTGGCCCCGGGTCGGTGCCTGCCCGCGGTGGGTCCTGCGCCGGGGTGGCCGCGTCCGGTTGGTCGACGGCCACCTCGAGCCAGCCGCTGACCCGCATCAGCGCCAGCACCACCAGAAGCCACAGCATCAGCGCGGCGGCGACGACCAGCACCATGCGCCACGTCCATCGGCTGCCGTCTCCGTCGCGGCCGCGCCCAAGGTCGCCGCTCGGGTCGGGAGGGGTGACGGTTCGGCGCGACTGGCTGATGATCGACACCGCGATGACGGCCACCGACAGTGCCAGCATCACCACCACGGCGATGAGCGGGCCCGCCCCTGGTTCAGCCGGTTCGTCGGCGGCGGGCTCGGCGCCCGGCAGGTGGCCCCGCAGCGCCACCCCGGCGAGCAGGATCAGCACGATCACCGCGACCGTGCGTGCTGTCGCCTTCTCGGCACCGGGCATCGGCCAACCCTCGGCAGGTCACCGGCCGCCGGGGCGACGGCCGGCCGACCCCATCGTGACACGGGTGGGTGGGCGGGCGGCGCCGAACGGGTGTCAGGTCAGAACATCTGCCAGTCGGAGGCGCCGTCGGGCTGGTCGTAGATCCCGGTGGAGTTCTTGATCACGACGGGGTCGCCGCTGCCGAAGTTGTCGAAGAACCACTGAGCGTCCTCGGGCGCGAGGTTGATACAGCCGTGGCTGACGTTGCTGTTGCCCTGCGCACCCACCGACCACGGCGCACTGTGCACGAAGATGCCGCTGTTGTCGATGCGCACGGCGTCCTGCACCTTGATCTTGTATCCCTCGCCGGACGGGTCGTCGACCGGCACACCGTAGGTGGAGGAGTCCATCACGATGTCGGCGAACTTCTCCAGCACGTAGTAGGTGCCGTTCTTGGTCTCGTAGCCCTTCTTGCCCAGCGACACCGGGAAGGTCTTGACCAGCTCGCCGTCCCGCATGACCTCCATCTGCTTGGTGGAGTTGTCGATCGTGGCGACGAGCTGTTCGGGAACGACGAAGCTCGACTTGGCGCCGGAGGCGTCGATGTTGACGACGGTGCCCGCCGGCCAGAAGTCCTGCGGCCGCCAGCGCACCTCGGTGTCGCTGATCCAGTAGAAGCGGCCGGGCACCGCGGGCGTCGACGAGATGTGAATGGCCTCCTCGGCCATCGCCCGGTTCCCGATCGGCCGCTGGAAGTTGATGATGATCGGCTTCGCGGCGCCGGCCTTCGCGCCGTTGACCGGGTTGAACGTCGGCGGCGCGAAC
This sequence comes from Mycolicibacterium litorale, assembly GCF_014218295.1. The sequence continues at coordinate 165,822 of NZ_AP023287.1, read as the reverse complement.
ACCGGCTGGCCGACGTACGGCGTCGGGTTCTGGCCGGCCGGGGTGCCTTCGGGGATGGGCAGCGGCTGTGCGGTGGAGGAGTACGGGTTCCCCGCGGCCGGCGCGGGGAACGCGAACGGGTTGGCCGGTGCTGGTGGTGGCGCCATCGGGTCTACCGGTGCGGGAGGCGGTGGCGGCAGCGGCTGGGCCAGCGCCGCCGGGGCGCCCAGCGCCAGGCCTCCGAAGAATCCGGCCGCGATCATCGCGGTGGTCAGCTTCCGCACAGTCCGCTGCGGCATGCGATACCTCCAGTCACAGGATCAAGGTCCAGTGTCGCACAAGACGTCGATCGGCTACCCCCGCGAGCGGGTCGGCACCCTCGGCCGCCGATGCGGTCATGTCGGCTGACCTGCTCGGTTCATCGCCACCGGGGGCGCACGGTGTTACCTCACCGGGGTCGCGGGCGGCGGTCAGGGCACCGGCGCTGCCACCGGCAGCTCCCAGCGCCAGATCGGGCCGTCCTCGGCGTCGGCGAGCTCGGCGACCCGGGCGAAACCCAACCGGCGCAGCACGCCGGTGGAGGGGTTCTCCTGGGCCAACGTGTGCGCGACCACCGTCGTGACCGCGTTGCTGGTGGAGACCGCCTTGTCGATCATCGCCCTTGCGGCGGCCGTGGCCAGCCCCCGGTTGCGGAACTCCGGGGCGATCTCGTAGCCGAGTTCCACGACGCCGCCGCTCGGCGGCCCGGCGAAACCGCCGGAGCCGACCAGCAGCGCTCCCTCGTCGGCGAGGAAGAAGTGCATCCACCAGCCCGCCTGATACGGATGCTCGGTCAGCCGGTCGATCGTGAAGTCGATCGATTCGGGGAACTCGGGCCACCCGTCGGGCACGGCGGCACCGAGCAGCTCACCGAAGGCCGCGCGGTCCTCGCGCAACGCGGTGAGGTGTTCGACGGTGGCGGGCAGCAGGACGACTTCGCTCACCACGGCAGTGTGTCAGGCCGAGTCGCCGTCGCGCCCGCTCAGGACCGCACGAGCCGGGCGATCGCCGCACTGGCCTCGGCCAGTTTGGCGTCGGCCTGCTCACCGCCCTCGGCGACGGCCTGGCTCACGCAGTGGCCGAGGTGTTCGTCGAGCAGACCGAGCGCGACGGACTGCAGGGCACTGTTGACCGCACTGATCTGGGTGAGGATGTCGATGCAGTACTTGTCGTCCTCGATCATCTTCGCGATGCCGCGGACCTGGCCCTCGATTCGGCGCAGCCGTTTGGCGTAGTTCTCCTTCTGCGGCGAATACCCGTGTACCGCCACGTCTTCCGGAGCGCCTCTGGACATCGTCACCCCTCCAGCATCTGCTTCATCCGGGCGATCTCCGCCTCCTGGGCCGCGACGATCTGCTCGGCCAGCGCCTTGGCCTCCGGATTGTCACCGTTGGCGATCTCGGCCTTGGCCATCTCCACCGCACCCTGGTGGTGGCTGATCATCGATTCCAACCACAGTGTGTCGAATTCCCGGCCGCTCAGCGACTCGAGACGCTTCATCGTCGCGTCGTCGACCATGCCGGGCATCGCCATACCGTGGCCGCCGTGGTCCATCCCCGCCTCGGGATCCTGACCCCAGCTGCGCAGCATCTGGGACAGCTGCTCCATCTCGGGTCCCTGCGCCGCGGCGATCCCGGACGCCAGTTCGAGCAGGGCCGGATCGCTGGAACGGTCGCGCGCCAGATCGACCAACTGCAGGGCCTGGTCGTGGTGCGGCATCATGTCGCGGGCGAAGGTGATGTCGTCGGCGTTGTGTGGCGCCTGCGCGTCACCGGCGCTCTCGGTGTGGGAGTGGTCGGTGTGGCCCTGTTCGGTGTGGCCCTGTTCTGTCTGACCGCTCTGCTGCTCGGTGCTGGTACATGCGGACAGGAACAGCGCCGCGAGAAGGGCGGCGAACAGGGCGAGGGGCCGGATGGTGCGTGACGTCATGCCAACAGCGTACCCGCATACCCCAAGGGGGTATTCAAATCGGTTTGGCCGGGTGAAACGCCGAAGGCATAATCGATAGATGCCCTCAGAAACTCCCGACATCAAGCCCAGAAGCCGCGACGTCACCGACGGCCTGGAGAAGACCGCCGCCCGCGGGATGCTGCGGGCGGTGGGCATGGGCGACGACGACTGGGTCAAACCGCAGATCGGGGTCGCTTCCTCGTGGAACGAGATCACCCCGTGCAACATGTCGCTGTCGCGGCTGGCCAAGTCGGTCAAGGACGGTGTGCACGCCGGCGGCGGGTTCCCGCTCGAGTTCGGCACGATCTCGGTGTCCGACGGCATCTCGATGGGCCACGAAGGCATGCACTTCTCGCTGGTCTCCCGCGAGGTCATCGCCGACAGCGTCGAGACCGTGGTGCAGGCCGAACGCCTGGACGGCACGGTGCTGCTGGCCGGCTGCGACAAGTCGATCCCCGGCATGCTGATGGCGGCCGCCCGGCTCGACCTGGCCTCGGTGTTCCTCTACAACGGCTCGATCATGCCGGGCGTCGCCAAGCTGACCGACGGCAGCGAGAAGGAGGTCACGATCATCGACGCCTTCGAGGCGGTCGGGGCGTGCGCCCGCGGGCTGATGTCGCGCGAGGACGTCGACATCATCGAACGCGCGATCTGTCCGGGCGAAGGCGCCTGCGGCGGCATGTACACCGCCAACACCATGGCGTCGGCAGCCGAAGCACTCGGCATGTCGCTGCCGGGCAGCGCGTCGCCGCTTGCCGTCGACAAGCGGCGCGAGGATTACGCGCGCCGGTCCGGTGAGGCCGTGGTCGAGATGTTGCGCCGCGGGGTCACCGCCCGTGACATCCTGACCAAGGAGGCGTTCGAGAACGCCATCGCCGTGGTGATGGCGTTCGGCGGGTCGACCAACGCGGTGCTGCACCTGCTGGCCATCGCGTGGGAGGCGAACGTCAAGCTCACACTCGAGGACTTCACCCGCATCGGACAGAAGGTGCCACACCTGGCCGACGTGAAGCCGTTCGGCCGCCACGTGATGAAGCACGTCGACGAGATCGGCGGCGTTCCCGTGGTGATGAAGGCCCTGCTCGACGCCGGCCTGCTGCACGGCGACTGCCTGACCGTGACCGGTAAGACGATGGCCGAGAACCTCGCCCACATCGAGCCGCCGGACCCCGACGGCAAGGTGCTGCGCGCGATGAACAACCCGATCCATCCGACGGGCGGGATCACGATCCTGCACGGCTCACTCGCCCCCGAGGGCGCGGTGGTGAAGTCGGCGGGCTTCGACTCCGACGTGTTCGAGGGCACCGCACGGGTTTTCGAGCGCGAGCGGGCAGCGCTCGATGCGCTGGAGGACGGCACCATCACCCACGGCGACGTGGTGGTCATCCGCTACGAGGGCCCCAAGGGCGGCCCGGGGATGCGCGAGATGCTCGCGATCACCGGCGCCATCAAGGGCGCAGGCCTGGGCAAGGACGTGCTGCTGATGACCGACGGCCGGTTCTCCGGCGGCACCACCGGCCTGTGCGTCGGCCACATCGCGCCCGAAGCCGTCGACGGCGGCCCGATCGCGTTCGTTCGTGACGGCGACCGGATCCGACTCGACGTGGCGAAGGGCACGCTGGACCTGCTGGTCGACAAGGACGAGCTCGAGGCCCGTAGAGCGGGATTCGAGCCGCTGCCCCCGGTCTACAAGACCGGCGTGCTCGCGAAGTACACGAAGCTGGTCGGCTCGGCGGCGGTGGGCGCGGTCTGCAGCTAGGCACCCACCGCGACAGTACGGTTGTTGACGCGGTTATCCGCGTAAGCCGTCAACAACCGTACTGTCGGCGCTCTGTCGCTCGAGCCGGTCGATGAAGGCCGCAAGCAGGGCGGCGATCGTGAGGACGGCGCCCATCACGTACAGCCCGGTTTCCGGCCCCCCGGTCATCGTGGTCAGCACCCCGTAGATGTAGGGCCCGAGGAACCCACCCACGACGACCGTCGCGAGGCCCTCGATCAGGAACACCCACCGCCAGCCGGCGAGCGGGCCCACGCCGGTGAACGCGGCGAGCAGGGCCGTCGTCACGACAGCCCCGACCGCGAGCGCGAAGGGTTCCCACAGCTGGAACAGCGCGTAGCCCTGGCCTCGTTTCGCTCGCGGATACCACTGCGCGATCAACAGCAGGATCGCGGGCACCAATCCGGCCTCAGCGGCGCCGAGAGCGAAGCGAGCGATGTACAGCTGCGTGGGCGTCTCGACGAAGGCGATTGCGGCACAAGCGATTCCCCAAGTGACCAGGATGCGTGTGATCCAGATCCGCCCACCGAACTTGTACATCGCCACATTGCTGGGCACCTGCAGGATCAGGTAGCCGATGTAGAAGATCCCGACCGCGAAGCCGAACGCCTCGGCGCTCAGCGCGAGGTCGGTCTCCATCGACGTCGCCAGGATCCCGATGTTGATCCGGTCGAGGAACGACATGAAGAAGGCCAGTCCGAGCAGGGGAACCACTCGAAGGCTCACCTTTCGGAAGACCGCATCCTCCGTCGCCTGGTCGTCATCGACGTCCATCGCGTCCTTCCCTGTGTGACCCCCGCCCCCGGGGCGATCGGTGAAAAGCCCTGGCGCGCCCAGCTGTTGCGTGGCTTCGCGCGGTTCAAGCGCCAGCTGCGGGCGTCCGCGCCACCCGCGGACTCGCCGTGAGCGGCATCACGCTAACGTGATGGATAGTAGATCGTCAACAATCGACAGTTACGGCCCACCGGCCGTCGGATCGGAGAGATGAGAGATGGCACAACTGAGCCCGGCGCTGAAGCAGGCGACCCCCGTCGTCGTCGACCACGCACACGGCAGCTGGATCCACGGCACCGACGGCGAGTCCTACCTCGACTTCACCACCGGGATCGGAGTGACCAGCACCGGACACTGCCACCCGAAGGTCGTCGAGGCCGCGCGGGAGCAGGTCGGAAAGATCATTCACGCGCAGTACACCACCGTGATGCACAAGCCGCTGCTCGAGTTGACCGAGAAGCTGGGCGACAAACTGCCCACCGGCTTGGACTCCGTCTTCTACGCCAACTCCGGATCCGAGGCTGTCGAGGCGGCCATCCGACTCGCCCGCATGGCGACCGGCAGGCCCAATATCGTCGTGTTCCAAGGCGGTTTCCACGGACGCACCGTCGCGGCAGCATCGCTGACCACTGCCGGCACCAAGTTCTCGGCAGGCTTCGCCCCGCTGATGGCCGGGGTCCACATGTCGGCGTTCCCGTACGCCTACCGCTACGGCATGAGCGAGGACGAGGCTGTGGCATTCGCGCTGCGCGAGCTCGACTACCTCTTCCTGACCCGCACGGCCCCGCTGGACACCGCGGCGATGCTCATCGAGCCGGTGCTGGGTGACGGTGGCTACCTGCCCACCCCGCCGGCCTTCCTCGAGGGGCTGCGCGAGCGCGCCGACGCGCACGGCATCAAGCTCGTCATCGACGAGGTCCAGGCCGGCGTCGGGCGCACCGGGCTGTTCTGGGGGCACCAGCACTCCAGCGTCTCCCCCGACATCCTGATCACCGCCAAGGGCATCGCGTCGGGGTTCCCGATCTCCGCCATCGCCGCCTCCGCCGAGACCATGGCGAAGGCGTGGCCCGGATCCCAAGGCGGAACGTACGGCGGAAACGCGGTCGCGGCAGCAGCCGGTGTCGCGACCCTGGAAGTGATCGACGAGGAGAACCTCGTCGAGAACGCCCGCAAGCGCGGCGATCAACTGTTGTCGGCCTTGACCGACATCGCGCGACGGTTCGACGTCATCGGCGACGTCCGCGGATGCGGCCTCATGCTGGGCATCGAGTTCAGCCGTCCCGACGGATCGCCCGACGCCGCCACCGCCGCGGCGGTGCAGCAGGAGACCACCCGCCAGCGTCTGCTCTCCCTGACCTGCGGGCCGGCGGGCAATGTGGTCCGGCTGATTCCCGCGTTGGTCGTCACCGAGGACGAAATCGCCGAGGGCGCAAAGCGTTTCGAAGCCGCGGTCACCGCCGTGGCGGCGCGCTGATCTCGCTGTTCGTCAGCGGCGGAACCGCGTCGTCTCGGCCAGCGCGGCCCGGGGGATCCGGACGGAGTTGACGATCGCGGACTCGTCGGCGTAGCCGAACGAGATGCCCAACAGGAGCTTTCGTCCGGTCACGCCGAGTTCGGCCCGCACTGTGTCGGCGTAGAAAGTGAGCAACGCCTGCGGGCACGACGCGATACCGTGCGCGGCCATGGCGAGCATCAAGGTCTGCGCGTACATGCCCATATCCGCGGCGATGCGCTCCTCGGTCTCGGCCGGGGCGAAAAGCATGGCCACGTGCGGCGCCCCGTAAAACCGCAGGCTCTTGGTGTTGTAGCCCTCGAGCAGGTCGGTCTCGTCACGGGCGATGCCCAATGCGCCGTAGAGCTGCGCCCCGAACTCCGCGCGACGGGTCGCCAGCACTCCCTGGAACAGGCCCTCCTGATACGGGAAGTCGACTGACCGCTCACCGGCGGCATGAGCGGCGACGAGGGCGTCGGCGAGGCGCTCCCTGGCCGCGCCGCTGACGACCTCGACCTGCCAGGGCTGGGTGTTCGAGTTCGACGGCGCGTAGCCGGCCAGCTCGAAAACGGTGCGCAACGTCTCGGCCGGAACCTCATCGGGACGGAAGGCGCGGGTGGCGCGCCTGCCGCGGATCACGTGGTCGATGGATTCGCTCAACGCTGTCGCCGACGTCATGGATGTATCCCCTTCAAGTACACGGTGTCGTTTACCAAAATCGGAGGATACCGATGCTCGCCCCCGATGTAAACGTCTGCGTATACTTTGGGCATGAACAGTCCCCGCGGTCGCGGCGGCCGGGAGCGCATCCTGGCCGCGGCCACCACGCTGTTCGAGGCCCACGGCATCACCGCGACCACGATGGAGCAGATCGCCGCCGCTGCTCCGGTCTCCAAACGCACGCTCTACGTGCACTTCCCGGCCAAAGAGGACCTCGTCGTCGCCTACCTGCGACATCTGTCCGACGCCGGACTGACGATGGAGAGCACGCTCGACCGCGACGATCTGCCCGCACGCGACCGGGTCATGGCGTTGTTCCGGGTGCACCGGTTCGACGGGCCGGTGCGCGGTTGCCCGTTCACCGCCGCCGCCACTGAGTTCCCCGACCCGCAGAGTCCGCCACACGCCTACACGCGGGAACGCAAGCAGCAGTTCACCTCTCGGATCGCCGAACTGCTCACCGAACTCGGCGCGCGCAACCCCGACCAACTCGCCGAACAACTGGCGATTCTCGCCGACGGTGTCGCGGGCCGAGCCATGGTGTTCGACGATCCCGAGCGCGGGGACTATGCACGGGCAGCGGCCGAGATGCTGCTGGACGCCGCCCTGCGGTAGACCGCCGGCCGACGGTCAGCCGCCGCTGGTCATCCGGTCGATGCGCTGCAACGCGACGGCGAGCACCGGAACGTAGGCCGTCGCCCACACCGGCGCGGCCATGCTGACGCGGGTACCGGATTCCACCGGTTCGACGCAGTGCGAGGTGGCGGGTACGCCCGCCACCTGCCAGGCCCAGCACCGGCGCGGCTCGAACTTCGTGATCGTGAACGGCAGTGGGAGTCCGACCGGGGTGTAGACCTTGCCCCGCTCGCCCAGAGCCAGCTCGGTGCCGTCGAGCAGTTCGGCGCCGGCCACCGTCGGACCCCACTTCGGCCACGCCTCGATGTCGACGAGCACCGACCACACCGCCGCGGGCGAGGCATGGACCACCCGGTCGACGGTCACCATGCCGTTTCGGTAGCAGATCCCCATGGGGCACCTGATACCCACAAGTCGGGCTAGATCACGACCGCGACTGCGAAGCCGTCCCAGTTCTTCGCGCCGACCGTCTGGATCGCGGCCGTGGTCAACCGTGGATGGCCGCCCATCATCTCCAGCATCTCGCGCACCGCGGCGGCCTGCGCGTCGTCCGGCGCCGGATCGTAGATCCGGCCCATCCGGGTGACGTTGTCGACGACGATCACCGTGCCGGGCCTACCTAGCTTGATCGCCCATTCGACGTAGGCGACGTTGTTCTCCTTGTCCGCGTCGACGAAGACCAGGTCGAACGGCGGGCTGTTCTGCAGGGTGGGCAGGGTGTCCAGCGCCGCGCCCACCAGCACCTCGACCCGGTCGGCGACACCGGCGCGGTCCAGATTCGTGCGTGCCACCTCGGCGTGGCGCGGTTCGAACTCGAGGGTGACGACGTGCCCGTCGGGTCCGACCCCGCGGGCCAGGTTGATGGTGCTGTAACCGGCGAGCGTGCCGATCTCCAGCACCCGCCGCGCACCGACCATCGTCGCCAGCAGGCGCAGCAACCGGCCGTGCTGGGGCGACACCTCGATCTGGGGCATCCCGGCCGCCGCGGCCGACTCCCGCGCCGCGACCAGGGCCTCGTCCTCGGTGTGCAGCAGACGGTCGAACAGCTGGTCCACCAGTTGCGGATTCGGCTCACTCACGCGCACACGTTAACCCGGGCGAATCACCCCTCGGAACGGCTACCCAGCCGGACCCCCTCCTTCGCGTACACCACCCGCAGCACGTGCGCCACCTCGGGCCCCATCACCGCGTCCGCCACCTCGCACAGCGTCGACGTGAACTCGGGGCCGTGCGCCGGCTCCGCACGGCACAGATGGTGGGCGATCTCGTGCAGGACCACCAGCTCACGCAGCGCCCAGGTGGTCTGCCGTTCCGGCACGGCGATGACCGCCCGGCCCTCGGCGCGTTCGTAGTGCGCGGCGGTGGCGCCGCGACGGGCGCGCACCGTGAGCGGCCCGGTATCGGGCCAGCCGGTCCGGATCCGCGGGTGTGCGAGCACCTCGTCGACGTAGGCCTGCACCGACGCCACCGACGCGAAGCGGCCCTCGGGCGGCAGCGTGAGCTGGGCGCCGAAGAACTCGACCACCTGGTTCCCGTGCTCGGCCGTACGGTCGAACAGCGTGCGCACGAACTGTTCGGCCGCATAGACCTTGGCGCGCTGGGTGTCGCGGCTGCTCACGTCTCCAGTGCCGTACGGCTGCCCGCCAACTCGGTGCTCGGTCCGAGCCGCGCCCGCCGGCCCGCCCGGTCACCCGCACGCCGCGCCGCCGACGAGTACCCCGCCGTCGCGGAGGTGGCGCGCCAGGTGCCCCGCGCCTGCGACGCCTGCCGGTAGAAGTCCTTGAGCTCGAGGTCCTTGTTGCGCAGCGCGAGCGCCGTACCCGGCCGGTTGTCGTGGTCCTTCGTCGCCGCCGCCATCGCCTCCTCCCGGGCTTCGGTGAGCCGCAGGCCGATCCGCGCACCGAACGCCAGCTGGAAGTTGAGCCGCGCCGTGATCGTCGGGGTGGGCCGGTGCGCCCCCGATTCGATGTAGGCCTGCGACGCCTTGACCATCTGCGTCACCAGACCGGCGTAGAGCGCGTGGCTGGCATCAATGTCCTCGGCGAACCCGTAGGCGTAGACGAACGTCGAGTTGGACGCGACATCGCATGTGACGTCGTTGGCGGCAGCGATCACGACGAACAGCTGCACGTAGGTCCGCAGGCCGCGGGTGCCCGCCTCGCCGATCGTGATGGTGCGCTGCACCGGTGTCTGCGCCTTGGTGCGCTGATCCGAGTGGGCGCGCGCGACGGCGAGATCGATCGACGTCGCGGTGGCCAGGCGTTGCGCGGCGGCCATGAACGCCTCGGCCTCGTGCACATTGTCGGTGCCTTCGGCCTGGCGCAGCAGGGCCGCGATGCGCGCCAGCATCTTGTCGTCACTCATGCGCAATCCGCTGCGCTTCTCGCTTGTCACTCATAGGGCCAACCTAGGCAGCGTTCCCGACATCACTTGGTGACGAACCCGTCCAGCGCCTCCACCAGTTGTGGAGAAAGTGGCCCCTGTTGAGCGTAGTTCGCGACGTTGTCGGTCGGATCGTCACGCAGGACATGATTGACGCCCTCGAGTTCCACCACGGTCAGCGCGGTGTGTGCCAGCGCGCCGATCAACGGACGCAGCGCATCGCACTTCGCCTGACCGTCGGAGTCCGAACACGTCAGCAGCACCGGCGTTCCCGCGGGCACCTTCGCGGCCAACGCCACCGGATCCACCCGGTCGGCCTCGATGACGGCCTTGATGTTGCCGGCGTTGACGATGGCGCCGAGCCCCTCGGGCAGTTGTGCAGGCACGGTGCCCCTGGTCCGGATCTCCTCGACGGCGGCCAGCCAGTTGGCCAGCACCGCCGGGTCGGCCTCACCGCGGACACGTTCGGTGACGATGTCGAGGTAACGGGCGGCCAGCGGTTGCAGCAGCGCCAGCGAATGCACCGCCGGATCACCCGCGGCGGCCAGCGACATGGCGTGGACGGTGCCCTCGCCCAGCGCGTAGACGGAGACGCGGTCGCGGTCGGTGTGGGGCTGGTCGGCGAGGAACCTCAGCGCGGCGGCCGCGCCCGCCGTGTACACCGCGGTGCCGACGTCGGCCGGCCGGCCGGCGTAGGGGCCGAGGCCGGTCCGTCCGGTGCCGACCTTGTCGTAGCGCAGGGATGCCACGTCGCGGTCGGAGAGCAGTTCGGCGAGCTGGCGCATGTTGCCGATCGGACCCGCCACCCTGTTGTCTCCGTTGCGGTCGGTCTCGCCGCTCTCGGAGATCAGCAGTGCGGCCGGGCCGGTGGCGTCGCCGTGGCGGTAGGTGCCGTGGATGGTCAGACCCTCGGCGGTGAACGTCACCTCGTCGTCGACCCAGCCCGGCGCCGCCGTCGGCGACGCCGCGTCGTCGCCGGAGCCGCAGCCGGCAATCACCAGCACCACGGCGACCGACGAAAGAACATGGCGCACAACGCCTTTCACAGGCGCACCTCGATCCACGAGACGACGTCGTCGAGCACCAACGCGCGCTCGGGCTCGTTGAACACCTCGTGGAACAGGTCGGGATAGACCTTGAGGTGGACGTCTCGGCTGGACACGCACTCCACCAGCCGGCGGCTGCCCTCCACGGGGATGAGCGTGTCCTTCTCGCCGTGCACCACCAGCAGCGGTGCGGTGATCGCGGACGCCCGCTGCGGCATGGTCTGGCCGACGGTGAACAACCCGCGCGCGATGCCGGCGGGCAGCTTGCCGTGGTAGACCAGCGGATCGGCCTTGTAGGCGGCCACCACCTCCGGATCGCGGGACACCGCGTCGGCGTCGAGCTGTTCGACGGGGATGCCCGGCGCGATACGGCCGAGCAGTTCGGCCACGGTGACCAGCCACGGTTTCACCGCCGACTGCGCGTAGACCGCGGGGCCGGACAGCACCATCGCCGCGTAGTCGCCGGGGTGCTCGGCGCCGTAGGCGAACACCACGCCGCCGCCCATGCTGTGGCCGAGCACGATCCGTGGCAGCTCCGGGTGCTCACGCGCCGCGATCGCGACCAGGGTGTGGAAGTCGCCGGTGTATTCGGAGATGTCGCGGAGATAGACCCGTTTGCCGCCGGACCGCCCGTGGCCGCGGTGGTCGAGTGCGTAGACGATGAGGCCGGCCTCGCCGAACCGCTGCGCGACGTGGTCGTAGCGGCGGGCGTGCTCGGCGTAGCCGTGGGAGAGCACGACGACGGCGCGTGCCGGCACGTCGGGGGTCCAGGTGTCGTAGACGATGCGTACCCCGCCGACGCCGTCGAAATGTCGCTCGCTGCGGGTGCTGGCCATGGGTCGAAAGAGTATCGGTCGCCACCTCTGTCGACAGGTTCCGGTCGTCGGTCATCCTGCGTAAGCTCGCCACCGTGACCGTCCTCGCCCGTACCCTCGACGACGGCCGTGACGACAGCCGCGCCGAAGACGCCTTCCTCGCCGATGCCCAGCAGTATCGGCGCGAACTCCTCGCCCACTGCTACCGGATGACGGGTTCCCTGCACGACGCCGAAGACCTCGTGCAGGAGACGTATCTGCGAGCCTGGAAGTCCTACAAGGGTTTTCAGGGCAGGTCGTCGGTGCGCACCTGGCTCTACCGGATCGCCACGAACACCTCGCTGACCGCACTCGACGGGCGGGCGCGCCGCCCGCTGCCGTCGGGTCTCGGTACACCCAGCTCCGACCCCGTCGACGACATCCACGCTCGCGCCGAGGTGCCCTGGCTGGAGCCGCTGCCCGATGACGCCGAGGATCCGTCGAGCATCGTCGGATCGCGGGAGTCGGTGCGGTTGGCGTTCATCGCGGCGCTGCAGCACCTATCGCCGCGGCAGCGGGCGGTACTGGTGTTGCGGGAGGTGCTGCAGTGGAAGGCCGCCGAGGTGGCCGATGCCCTCGGCACGTCGACGGCGGCGGTGAACAGCCTGCTGCAACGGGCCCGCGCGCAGCTCGACGCCGTCGGCCCCAGCGAGGACGACGACCTGCGGCCGCCGGAGTCGCCGGAGGCCCGGGACCTGCTGACCCGCTACATCGCCGCGTTCGAGACCTACGACATCGACAAGCTGGTCGACCTGTTCACCGCGGACGCCGTGTGGGAGATGCCGCCGTTCGACGGCTGGTATCAGGGCCCGCGCGACATCGTGCTGCTGTCCAAGACGCACTGCCCGGCCGAACGCGCGGGCGATATGCGGCTGGTCCCGATCACCGCCAACGGGCAGCCCGCCGCGGCGCTCTACATGCGCAATCCCGCCAGCGGAAAGCACGAGGCGTTCCAGCTGCACGTGCTCGACGTCGCGGCCGAGGGGGTCTCGCACGTCGTCGCGTTCCACATGCCGTCGTTCGCGGCGTTCGGCCTGGCCGACACGCTCTGACGCTCGAGATCAGGGTCGCGGCACGCGAGCCGGGGGATGGATGTGCTGAACCTCGTTCCGGTGGGGGCTCGACGGCATCTACTACCCATCGCGCCTGTTCACGCCGGGTATTACTCGTAGAACTGGAACGTGTTCTATGATCGCGGATCATGAAGACCAAGGGTGCCCTGCTCTGGGAACTGAACTCGCCGTTCCGCGTCGACGAGATCGAGGTCGGCGATCCCGTCGAGGACGAGGTGCAGATCCGGTTGCACGCCGCCGGCATGTGCCACTCGGACTACCACCTGACCACGGGCGCCACCCCGATCGCCCTTCCCGCACTCGGCGGTCACGAGGGTGCGGGGGTCATCACCAAGGTCGGCCGCAACGTCACCGGCCTCGAGGAGGGCGACCACGTCATCCTCGCGTTCATTCCCGCCTGCGGGCAGTGTCAGCCGTGTCTGCGGGGCCACCGCTCGCTGTGTGACCGCGGTGCGCTGCTGCTCGGCGGCAAGGCCATCGCCGACGGCACCAGCCGGGTGCGCGCGGGCGGCACGGAAGTGTCGCCGATGAACCTGCTCGGCACCTTCGCGCCGTATATGACCGTGCACAAGGACTCCGTCGTCAAGATCGACGCCGACGTCCCGTTCGAGACCGCCGCGATCATGGGCTGCGCGGTGCCGACCGGGTTCGGCTCGGCCACCAACGTCGCCGAGGTCCTGCCGGGCGAGACGGTCGTGATCGTCGGGGTCGGCGGCATCGGCCTGTCGGCGTTGCAAGGTGCGGTGATCGCGGGCGCGCGCAATGTCGTGGCGATCGATCCCGTCGAGTTCAAGCGGGATCAGGCCATCAAGTTCGGCGCCACGCATGTGTATTCGTCGATGGCCGAAGCGATCGGCCCGGTGCTCGAACTGACCCACGGCTTCATGGCCGAGAAGACGATCATCGCGGTCGGCGAGATGCGCGGTGAGTACCTCGAAGAGGCGATGACGCTGACCGCCAAGACCGGCACCTGCGTCGTCACCGGCATGGGCTCGATGATGGACGCCGACGTCAAGCTCAACCTGTTCCTGTTCACGATGCTGCAGAAGACGTTGAAGGGCAACATCTTCGGCGGCGGCAGCAGCCACGTCGAGACGCCGCGGCTCGTCGGCCTCTACAAATCCGGTCTGCTCAAGGTCGACGAGATGGTCACCAACACCTACCGTCTCGAGGACATCAACCAGGGCTACCAGGACATGTTGGACGGCAAGAACATCCGCGGTGTGATCAAGTACGACGAATCAGACTGGTGATTCGCGCAGGCGCTCGCGTACGCCGTCGATCACGTCGCTGAACGCCTTGCGCTGTTCGGGCGGCATACCGTCGAACAGCACTGTCCGCACCAGCGCCACATGGCCGGGCGCCGCCGTCCGCAGTGCCGCGCGGCCGGCGTCGGTGAGCGCCACGGTGGCGCCGCGCCGGTCGTCGCTGGCCTCCTGCCTGGACACCAGCCCGCGCTCGCGCATCCGGCGCAGTTGGTGTGAGCACCTGCTCTGCTCCCACGACAGTGCCTCGCCGAGCTCGAACATGCGCTGGGCACCCCGCTCGGACAGCGCGACCAGCACCTCGTAGTCGGCCAGGGACAGCCCGCAGTCCCGCTGCAGCTGCCGGTTCATCGCGGCCTGCAGTTCGGCCGTCATCGCCAGAAACCCGCGCCACAGGTGTTGCTCCTCGGACGACAACCACATGGAATACATGACACATCATCTGAGTTGTCGTGTCCAGATGTGCCACCTAGGCTGGCGCACGGTTCTCGAGGAGACGATGACATGACCACTGCCGAACGGATCGACATCCGGCGTTCCGGCGAGCGCCCCAGGACGCAGATCTCCTGGCTGGACTCCAAGCACTCCTTCTCGTTCGCCGACCATTACGACCCGGCCAACACCCACCACGGGCTGCTGCTGGTCAACAACGACGACACCGTCACCCCCGGCAGTGGTTTCGAGACCCATCCGCACCGCGACATGGAGATCGTGACGTGGGTGCTGCGCGGATCGCTGGTGCACCAGGATTCGACGGGACATTCGGGCGTCATCTATCCCGGTCTGGCACAACGGATGTCGGCGGGACGAGGCATCCTGCACTCGGAGAAGAACGACTCGTGGACGCTCACCGGCGGGGACACCCACCGTGAACCCGTGCATTTCGTGCAGATGTGGGTGGTGCCCGACGAGTCCGGCATCGCGCCGGGCTATCAGCAGCTCGAGATCGACGACGAACTCCTGCGCGGCAACTTCGTGACCATCGCCTCGGGGATGCCCGAGCACCGCGGCGACACCGCCATCACGATCCGCAACCGGTACGCGGCGCTGCACGGCGCCCGGCTGGAACCGGGTGACAGCGTCGAACTGCCGCAGGCGCCGTACCTGCACCTGTTCGTTCCGCGCGGCGAAGTGACCCTCGAGGGCGCCGGTGCGCTGCACGAGGGCGATGCGGTGCGCTTCACCGCATCCGGCGGTCAGCGCGTGACGGCGGTCGGGCCGGCCGAGATCCTGGTGTGGGAGATGCATGCGAATCTCGCCGAGGTCTAAGGCTTTCGGCGTCTGCGCCGCGGTCGCCGTCCTCGCCGGGTGTTCGACGAGCACACCCGGCGAGTCCGCGCCGTCGAGTTCCGCTACCCCGCCGCCCACGACAGCTGACGCGGCCACCGGTCTGGCGCCGGTCACCGTCGAGGTGCCGGCCGGGATGGACGCCGCCCCGTTCGACGAACCACGGCAGGCGACGGTCCCGCAGGGGTGGACGATGTCGGTGTGGGCGCGGGTGCCCAAGGCTCGGCTCGCGCGGTGGACCCCGGACGGTGCCCTGCTGGTGTCCCTGCCCAGCACCGGTCAGATCGTCCGGCTCGTACCCGGTGACGGTGGCGCCCGGTCGACGCCTCTGCTCGACGGCCTGACCCAACCGCACGGGATGGCCTTCGCCGGATCGACGCTCTACGTCGCCGAGAGCGACGAGATCGTCGCCTACGACTACGCCGACGGCAGGGCGACGAACCGGCGGACCGTGGTCGCCGGTCTGCCCGACGAGGAGAGCCCCGACCTGCGCGGCGCCTACGCGCACGCCCTCAAGAGCGTCACGGTCGGCCCCGACGGGGCCGTGTACTTCTCGATCGGATCGACGGGCAACATCTCCGCCGAGGACCGCGTCGCCACCCCGCCGAGGGCCACCATCATGCGGGTGCCGCCCGGCGGCGGACCCGCCGAACCGTTCGCCACGGGCGTCCGCAACGGCACCGGTCTGGCGACGGCCCCCGACGGTTCGGTGTGGACCGCGGTGAACGGCCGCGACAACGTCGCCGACCCCGCGACCGGCGAGGTCGACCCCGACTACGTCAACGACCATCCGCCCGAACAGCTGGCCAAACTGACCCCCGGCCGGGAGCTGGGGTGGCCCTACTGCAACATCGACGGCGGACCCGCCGACGTGCCGTTCATCCGGGACGTTCAGACCAACCCGGACGGCGACGAACTCGATTGCGCCGCGCTGCCTCCCGTCGAGCAGAGTTTCGGGGCGCATTCGGCGCCGCTCGGGTTGAGCTTCGTCGACGGTGAGCTGCCCGAACCGTATGCGCGCGGCGCGCTGGTCGGCATCCACGGCTCGTGGAATCGCCGCCCGCCCCGCGCACCCGAGGTGTCGTTCTATCCGTGGCGCGACGGCGATCTCGGCAACCAGCAGACCCTGGTCGGCGGCTTCCAGGCCGAGGACGGGTCGCGGTGGGGCCGGCCGGTCGACGCGGTGGCCGGCCCCGACGGCGCCGTCTACATCACCGACGACGACGCCGGCGCCGTGTACCGCCTGGCACCGCCCGGCCGCTGACACGCCGAAGTGGGCCCGAAGCACTGAGGCTTCGAGCCCACTTCCGAAGCTGTTCCTAGCGGACTGCGGTGCCGGGGCGCGACCCGCGCTTCCCGGTGACACCCACGTAGATCGCGATGAGCACGATCGCGACGATGATGCCCACGAGGAACGGGATGATCTCGAATCCTCCGTTGGAGTTGCTGTAACCCAGCTGGTAGGTCAGCCAGCTGCCGATGAACGCACCGAGGGCGCCCAGCACGACGGTCATGATCACGCCGATGTTCTGCTTGCCCGGCATGATCAGGCGCGCCAGCGCGCCGACGATCAGACCGACGATCAACGCGCCGAGGATGGTTCCGATCATTTCTGCTCCTTCGATCTTCGGGGGGACGTCCACGTCCGGCATGCCTGCCGGCGTGTCGGCGTCGACGGGCACGATGTCGGTTACCCCGGCTCGGCGCGATTAACGCAAAGAGGTCCGGCAGTTCCCCGAACAGCGATCCCACCGTTGCCCGATCGCGATCTCGGTGTTACGAAAGTTGACAGAGTGACTGTTGTGAATATCGTTGGAGCGGGGTGACCTCCGGCGAAAGGCGATCGTGCTCATCTCAGCAAACGCATTGCGTCGTTTCACGGCAGGGCTTGCCGTGTTCTCGCTCTGCGCGGCGCTGGGGACCCTGGGCGAACCGCACGCGCGCGCCAGCGATCCGAAGGCCCTCCTCCTGGGTGCCATCGCCAACACCAAGGGCGCCTACCTCGTCTACAACTTCGGCGGTGAATTCGCCGCCCCGTTCCGCGCCGCCGACGGCCGCGAGTACACGCTGAACAACGGCGGTCACCTGATGACGGTCAAGAACGCGTCCGCCCGGCTCAACCCGCGACTGCTCGTCGACACCCATCAGGGCTATCAGGCACGCTGCGAACGCGACCCCCGGGCGCGTACCGGCGAGGGGCTGTGGCAGGCCTCGGAGACCTTCACGCCGCTGCAGGCCTGGCAGGCGCTCGGCCAGCCGACCATCGCCGTCAACGCCAACTTCTTCGACGTCCGGGGCCAGAAGGGCGGATCCTGGCGCGACACCGGCTGCAGTTCACCGCTGGGCGCCTACGTCGACAACACCCGCGGCCAGGGGAAGTCGAACGCGGCGGTCACCGGCACCATCGCCTACGCCGGCAAGCAGGGGCTGTCGGGCGGTAACGAGACCTGGTCGGCGCTGGCCACGATGATCCTGCCCGTCGGCGGCGCACCCTACGTCGTCATGCCCAGCGGTCCGCAGGACTACGACGCCGCCTCACCGGAGATCCAGAAACTGATGGACCGCAACGCGCGGTTCGTCGCCGTCGCGGGAATCGGTCTGCTCGCTCCCGGCGACACCGGCCAGCTCAACGACGGCGGTCCCAGCGCCGCCCGCACGGCGATCGGATACAGCAGCGCGAGCGATCAGCTCTACGTGTTCCAGGGCGGCAACTACACCCCCGACAACATGCAGGATCTGTTCCGCGGCCTTGGTGCCGAGCACGCGATCCTGCTCGACGGCGGCGGATCGTCGGCGATCGTGCTGCGCCGCGACACCGGCGGCATGTGGAGTGGCGCCGGATCGCCACGCGGTAGCTGTGACACCCGGCAGGTGCTCTGCGATTCGCGAGAACGCGCGCTGCCCAGCTGGCTCGCCTTCAACTGACCCCGTCAATACCGGCTTCCGCCGCGTCGGCGTGGGACCATCGGGTTCGAAGTGACTGATGGGACCAAGCGCCGGGCCACCACCCGCCGCGGCTCTGCCGCCGGTGGGACTTCGCGCGCGTTCCGCACCGACATCGAAGGCCTACGCGCCGTCGCGGTCCTCGCCGTGGTGCTGTACCACGCCGGGGTGCCGGGGCTCGGCGGCGGTTTCGTCGGTGTCGACGTCTTCTTCGTCGTCTCGGGGTTCCTCATCACCGGCCTGCTGCTGCGTGAGGTCGCATCGGGCGACGGCGTGCGGCTCGGCGCGTTCTACGCGGCCCGCGCACGACGGCTGTTGCCCGCGGCCGCGTTGGTCCTCGTGGCGACCGCGGTCGGGGCGGTCCTGCTGTTGCCGCCGCTTCAGGCCCGCGGTGTGCTCGGCGACGCCATCGCCAACGCCCTCTACGTCGGCAACTACCGCTTCGCGATCGGTGGCACCGACTACCTCGCCGCCACCGATCCCTCCCCGCTGCAACACTATTGGTCGCTGGGAGTCGAAGAGCAGTTCTACCTCCTGTGGCCGGTCCTGATCGTCGGCACGGGTTGGCTGGTCGGACGCCGCTTCGGCGAATCGGCGGCCCGTTCGGCCCTTCCATACGCGGCGGTGCTCATCGCGGTGGCAGCGGGCTCCTACGCCGTGTCGATCGCCTGGACGCACGACTGGCCGTCGTGGGCGTTCTTCTCGCTGCCCACGCGCGCCTGGGAACTCGCGGTGGGCGGCCTGATCGCACTGAGTCTGCCGTGGTGGCGCCGAGTGCCTCCGGTCGCCGCGGCAGCGGTCGGATGGACCGGACTCGCGCTGATCGTGGTGGCGTGCACACGGGTCACCGCGTCGACGCCGTTCCCCGGCACGGCCGCACTGCTTCCGGTCGCCGGCACCGCACTGGTGATCGCCGCCGGTTGCTCGACACCGAATCTCGGCGTCGGCCGCCTGCTGTCGAAACCGCTGCCGCGGGCGATCGGCCGCGTCTCCTACTCGTGGTACCTCTGGCACTGGCCGGTGCTGATCCTGGCGCCCGCCCTGTTCGGCGCGGAACTCGGGCTCGCGAGCCGCCTGGCCATGGTGGTGATCTCGCTGGGCCTGGCGATCCTGACCCTGCATCTGGTGGAGAACCCGGCGCGCTTCGCCGAGGCGCTTCGGGGATCGGCATCGCGCAGCCTGGCGCTCGGCGGTGTCGCGACGGCCGCGGCGGTATGCGCGGCGATCATGCTGCTGGTGGTGCGACCGATCCCCACCGGCGCCGGACCGACCGCGGCTCCCGCGGCGCTCAGCGCCCCCGCACCGGCGACGACCGCTCCCGGTGCCGCGGCAGCCGGCCCGGCCGCACCCACGCCCCGCCAACAGGTGCAGGCCGCCGTCGCCGCGTCGGCCGAGATGCGCGCCGCGCCGGCGGATCTGTCGCCGCCGCTCGGGGAGGTGGAGAAACCGGAGGTGTTCGTCAACGGGTGCGTCCTGTCCTGGCGGGACGTCGACCAGCCTGAGTGCCTCTCGGGTGAGACCGATTCGCCCGTACGTGTCGCACTCGCCGGCGACTCACACGCCGCGATGTGGCAGCCGGCGCTGGAAAGCGTTGCCGAGCAACGTGGCTGGCGACTCGAGACGATGAGCAAGGTGACCTGCCCGTTGATGGAGTTGCCGATCACCAGCCCCTACCTCGGCCGCACGTTCAGCGAATGCCGACAGTGGCGCGGTGACATGCTGGCCCGGCTGGAAGCCCAACGGCCGCAGTTGATCGTCGTCGACATGTCCCGCCGCTACGGCGCCGACTTCGGCTTCGCCTCCTACGATCCGGCGTGGCTCGACGGGCTGACGCGCCTGGTGTCCCGATTGCGCACGACCGGTGCGGCCGTCCTGGTTCTGGGTCCGGTGCCGGACCCGCTGTCGACGGTGCCCTCATGCGTATCCGACCACATCGACGACGTCGTGGCCTGCTCCCCGGCGCGGCCGGAGGCGGTGAACGACAACGGAATTGCCGCCGAGGCGGCCGCGGTCCGGGCGGCCGGAGGCAGCTACGCCGACCTCACCGATCTGTTCTGCACCACGCAACGCTGTCCGGTCATCGTCGGCAACACCCTGGTGTACCGCGACGACAACCACATCACCGGCGAGTACGCGCGGTGGCTGGCGCCGGTGATCGGTGACGTGGCCGAGCGGACTCTCGTACCGTCCTGAGGTCAGGCGGCGGCCTTGTCGGTGTCGCTCTTGTCGGTGTTGTCGTTGTCGGCGTTGTCGTTGTCGGCGTTGTCGTTGTCGGCCTTGTCCGCCTTCTCGGTGTCCGATGTGTCGGCGTCCGATGTGTCGGTGTCCGATGTGTCGGCGTCCGATGTGTCGGCGTCCGATGTGTCGGCGTCCGCCTCGGCCTCGGCAGGAGCGTCCTCGGCGTCCTCGGCCTCTTCGGCGGGGGCGTCCTCGTCTACCTCGTCGGTCGCCTCGTCGACGGATTCTTCGGCGTCGGTCGCAGCATCGTCGCCGCTCTCGTCGACAGGCTCGGCGGGTTCGGTGTCGGTGTCGTCGACGACCGGCGACTCGGGCTCCGTGACGTCGGTGACGGTGCCGTTCGCCTCCCCGGCATCATCCGCGGCGGCGGGCTCCTCGGCCGTCACCGCGACACGGGCGGCGTCGGCGGCGACGGTCGACGCCCGCGGCGCGTTCAGATCGTCGAGCACACCCTCGACGGTGTCGCGAATCTGGTCGAAGACCCCGTCGAGCCCGAGGTTGCCGATGCCGCCGGGCAGCCCGCCGTCCAGCCCGAGCAGGTTGAGCACCGTCGCCAGCACGTTCTTGACCGGCCCGTTCCGGTTCACCAAGCCGTCCTCGAACGCTTGCCGGACGCCGGCGCCCAACGCGCCGACGATGTCGCCGGGCACGTTGAACCAGTTGATGTCGGGGAACGACCCGAATGCCGTCGGCACCCTGCTGTCGTCGAATGTGCGGACGTACTCCCAGTAGTCACCGTCGTCGTTCCAGCGCCGTTCGACGTCGGTGTACCCGAGGTTGATCAAGCTGCTGAGCGCCGGCCCGAGCGCGGTGCCGATCGGGTTGTTGAGGTTCGCGCCGGTCAGCAGGTTGATCGCGTCGACGATCAGGTAGGTGGGCTCCAGCAGCGGCAGTGCGTCGATCGGGACCGTCAGGTAGAAGTTGAGTTCCAGCGGCTCGCCCTCGAGCGGACCCTCGACCACGTCGCCGAGTTGCGGGGCCAGCTGGTCGGCCACCGCGCCCGCGGTCGCCCCAACGTCGAGACCGCGCAGGTTGTACGTCGGAAGCGCTGCCGCGACAAGCGAATTCAACAGCGAGAAGGGATTGGGCCAGGCCGCGAAGTCCGACAGCGGATCATGCTGCAGGGCGACGTCGATCTTCACCGGGACGAGTGTGGCGCCGCCGAGATACAGCCCGCCGGGCAGCGAGACGCCGCCGCTGTTGCTCAGCGCGGTCTCGGGTGTGACGGTGTCGATCCCGAAGAGTCCGGCCAGCGGGTACAGGCGCGCGAAGAGTCCGCCGTTGGCTCGACCCGCGTTGCGCAGCAACAACATCGGCAGCACCGTGACGCTGCCGAGCAGCGGCGCGGCCTCGTCGCCGTCGTAGTTCGCGCCGCCGGGTTGGTTGGGCAGATCGGCGAGGATGTCCTGGTAGGCCATGCCTGCGGCGAACGCCCCGACACCGTCGCCGATCACGATCGGGACGCGGGCCTTGATGACATCGGGGATGTCGTCGAGGCTGCCGAGCTGCAACCGTTCGAGAATCCGGTTGAGCAGGGTGACGATCGAGGCGGCCGGGGTGTCGATGACCTCGAGCAGTCCGTCGACGCCGACGCCGAGGTAGTCGGTGCCGTTCACGTCGTCGGCGATCGAGTTCGGCAGGGTCGGCTCCCAGCCCAGGTCGACGCCGAGGAGTTTGAGCAGGGTGAAGACGTGACCGGAGGTGACCACGTTGACGCCGAGCCGGTCACCGACCTCGGAGAGGTTGAACGGGTCGCTGAGATCGAGGCCGAGAATCCCGAGGATTTCGCCGATCGTGTTGATCCCCGCCTGATTCAGGCCGTTGCCGAGGATGTCACCGAGCAGGTCGCCCAACAGGGGCAGCTGGCCGACCAGGTTTCCGATCGGCAGCGGAAGGTTGTTGACGACGCCGAAGATCGGATCGGTGAGCAGTGCCAGCGGTAGGTTCTCCAGCACCCGCTCGACGATGCTCTGCGGATCGACACCCAACGCGCGCGCCAGCCCGGCGAGGTTCACGTTGTCGAAGATCGACCGGAAGACGAAGTCGGCGAATGCGTTCTTGACGTCGTACGCCGCCTGACCGGCTCCGAACGTGAGGTCGGGGATCGCCTGCGGAGGCGGGAAGAGACGGAAGTCCGCGGTCAGGTCCACGGCATCGGTGGATCGCGGCGTCGCCGCGGCGGCCTCGGGGACCGGGCCGGCTCCGACGGTGAGGGCGGTCGCGGTGACGGTGGCCGCGCCGAGTGCAGCAATCTTCTTCGAACGCCGCTTCGCGCCACGATGCTTGGCCATCTTGCCCGATCCTCCCCCGCAGATTCACAGCTCGATCGCCGGTACCGTAACACCCGCGGCCTGCGCCGGCGTCAAATTGCTGAAATCAGGATCGCGGGTCCCCGTAGCATCGCTAGCTTTGCCAGTGTCGCGCGTCCCCGCAGGTGAATACCCGTCGTTTCCTTCGCAACAGTTCGACGGGCCGCTACGCCGAGGCGTTGCTGCGGTCGCAGTGTCGCGCCGCTGCGACGGTGAGTTTGCCAGACTCGGGGGACGGCAGCCCCAGTCGGGCCGATCGTTGCGCATTCACCCACTTCAGCGCCGCCGGGCTACTGGCAGCCCGTCCCCTCGAAGTCGTTCGCTGTGCTTGCGAAGGGAAGTACTCACCGGACGCTCGCCACCACGTCGGTCAGCGCGGACTCCGTCTGGTGGGCGTAACCACCGCCGAACAGCACCACGTGGGCGAGCAACGGGTAGAGCTGATGGAGTGCGATGCGGTCACGCCACCCGGGCCGCAGTGGCCGCACCGCCTGGTAACCCGCCAGCACCTCCCCGAGGTGCGGGCAGCCGAACAGGGCAAGCATCGCGAGGTCGGTCTCCCGGTGGCCACCGTGAGCGGCCGGATCGATCAGCACCACGCCGGCGGGCGTCCACATCAGATTCCCGCTCCACAGGTCGCCGTGCAGACGCGCCGGAGGATCCCCGTCGTCGAACCGTCCCGCGCGGCACAACTCCCGGACGCGCCGCAGGTTCTCGCGGCCGGACGGGCTGAGCCGCGGCGCCGCCAGCTCCCCCATCGGGCCGAGTCGTTCGTCGGCGTAGAACTCACCCCAGCGGTCGTGCGCCGTCAGCGACATGGGCAACGGGTGGTGCAGGGGGCCGAAGAAGCCGGGCCCACTCCAGCCGTCCGGACCGGCACCGAAGCCGTCGGCACCGGCGTCGTGGGTGGCGGCGAGCCCGGCGCCGAACTCCCGGGCCGCCCCGGGGGTGGGCGATACCGTGGCCAGTCGGCGCAACGTCAACGACGTTGCGTCCCAACCGACGACGGGGACGCACGCCGCACCTCCGGCAGCGGCGAGCCATCTCAACCCCGCGGCCTCACAGGCGAAGAAGCCAGGTGGCGCAGCCGGATTCCGTTTGACGAACTCCGTCATGTCGCCGCGGGCCCGAAGTAGAACAGCGCCATCGCAGTGGCCACCACGGCACCGGCGAGCGCGATCACCGGCGCCACCGTCACCAGGGTCAGGGTGGCCCCGACCGCCGCACCCGCACACATCGTGAGAACGACCGTGTACCGCAACTTCTCGCGTTCGCCGGTGCCGCCGGCCAGTCGGCTGTCGAAGCCGATGCCGACGATCGTCTGCGTCAGTACCGTGGTGCTCAGCTCCTGGATGCCGAACTGCCGGGCGGTCGCGTTCTGGATGCCGAAGACCACGGCGAGCCCGGCGATGAGCACGAGTTTCGTATCGTCGTGGTAGTCGAGCGTCCCAGTGCCGGCGAGCACCGACAGCGCCGTCAACGCGACCACTTCGATGCTCAGCGCCGTGGTCAGCCAGCGGCGCGGGTACGGGTCGAGGTGCCGGGCCAGCCGGCCGCCGACCACGGTGCCCGCCACGAAGCTGACGAAGGCGACCAGCGCCGCCGCCACGTCGACTCCGGAGTGCGGGACGAACCAGAAACCCAGGAAGATCACGTTGCCGGTCATGTTGGCGACGAAGACGTGACCGAGGACCAGGACGCTGACCGCATCCACCAGACCCGTCGCGAACGTCAGCAGGAGCAACGCGACGACGGTCACCCGATGCGACACCGGCGAGCGGACGGCCATGGCGGACGCGCTGCTACAGCTGGGGGGTGAGGTCCAGCTTGGTCACCGCGTTCATGCTCGTGATCAACCAGTTCGAACCGTCACGTTCCATCGTCAACCGGTAGGACAGGTACCGCAGCGACGGGACGTTCTTGCTGACCGGGCTGGTCGACACGGAGTTCGTGTACACGAGCGCGGTCGCCTCCGTCGGCGTGAGGCTCTCGACCGCGGTACCCATCACCTGTGTCGAGTTCGTCACCTTCGCCTGCTCGTTCGTCGAGACGATGGCATCGATGTAGCGGCGGTACTCCGTGGCGAAATCACCTGCCAGATAACGCGACGAACGGTCCGGCAGCGTCGCCATGTCCTCCGGCGTGTAGCTCCACAGTGTGGTGATCGCCTCGGCCGCCGTGCGGGCGATGGCCAGCTTGGTGTCGACGGCGGCACGGTCGGCCAGATACGGCTGGAGAGTGGCACCGGCGAATGCGGCCGCCCCGACGAACAGCACCGACGCCGCGGCCGCCGCGGTCAGCAGCCGCCTACCCGCCGGCCGGTGCGCGACCAGAACCGGCTCCGGTTCCGGCTCGGGCTCGGGCTCCGCAGCTGAATCACCGCCTGACTCAACGGCATCCGGCTCGGCCGCGTCAGTCTGGGCGGCGTCCGGTTCGGCCTCGGCGGTCTCGCGGTTCTCGGGCTCGGGGCTCTCGGGCTCGGGCGCAGGGGGCTCGTCGGCCGTCGGCGTCGGCGTCGGCGTCCGGCGGGCCTTACCCGTCGGCACCCGCGGTGCAGGGTCGGCTGTGACGTCGCCCGCAGGGACGTCGGGCGCAGGGACGTCGGGCGCAGTATTAACTTGCCGCGGTGCGGTTTTCGTGCGCCGCATCGGCAGCCACCGGCGCTTACGCGGCGTCGTGGCGGGATCGGTGGTCAGATCACCTGAATCAGCTGGCTGATCTTCCACTGCTGTCCCTCCTGAGTCGTGGTCGCCACCCAACGGTTTCCGCTCTCGATCGTCTGTTTACCGTCCGGGGTCTTCGATGTCGTCGTGGTGGCCACCAGCACGTCGACGCTGCCGTTGTCGTTCCAACGCTGCACCCCGGCTTCCACCACGGCACCCTGCGTGGGTTCGGCGCGCGCCACCTGGATCACGATCGCGTTCATCTTCTCCTTGAACATCTTCGCGAACTCGCCGGTGCCCTGGGCCAGCACGCGGTCGGCGTAGGCGTTGGCGTTGAACGGATCCAGCGTCGTGTACGAGGTCATGAAGCTGCGCACGTAATCCAGCGCGGCGGCGTCACGCAGTTCGGCGCGCCGGTCGGTCTCGTGCGCGACCAGCATCAGCATGCTGGCCGTCAGCGCGGCGGCCAGCAGCAGCCCCGACAGCACGGCGAGCAGCGGAAGCCCCCACCGGCGCGGCGGTTTCGGCGACACCGCGAAGAAGTCCTTCTCGTCGGCGTCGATCCTGCGGCGCGGGCTCACTGACCACCTCCCTGCATCAGCGGCGCCTTGAGCACGGTCAGGCTGTCGACCCGCCAGTTGTCACCGATCTTGTCGAAGTCGACGCGCACCGTCGCCGTGATGAACTTGAGGTCCTCGGCCTTGGTGCCGCGCTGCCCCTGCATCGCCAGCAGCATCGCCGCCTCGTCGGTCGACGACGACAACACGGCACTGCTGACCGCCCAGTACTCGTTGGTGGTGGCGCCGCTCTTGCGCACGATGTCCTGCTGCGCGACCAGTTGCGGCCGGTAGGCGTCGGTGGTCAGCGTCTGGGCGCGGTTCAGATCCTCGTCCATGGTGTCGGCGCCGTAGCTCAGCATCTGCTCGACGATCCGCGGACCCTGCTCGGCGATCTGCTGCCGCGCCCGGTCGAGCGCCTGCTCCTGGCGGTACACCGCGAGGTAGCTGAGCGCCACCGCCAGTACGGCCACCAGTACGGCGCCGGCCAGGACCATGCCCGTAAACCGGCGCATATCGCGCTGCGGAGGCACCACCGTCCGCGACTCCGTGCGCGCCAGCAGGTCGGCGAAGGTCCGGTTCCTGCGGTCCCACAGCGGCCACAGCCAGCCCACGAATAGGGCCGCGGTGTCGAGCAGATGCGCGAGCTCGCGCAGCAGCAGCCGCGTCAGTCCCGGGTTCGCGCCGTCGCGCCGCACGATGCGGATACCGAACAGCGCCCGCCCCAGGGTCCAGCCGGTCAGCGCCGGCAGCAGGATCCGGTTGACGATCACAGCCAGCAGCGCGAGCACCGCCACCGCCGTCAGCAGCCACCACGACCAGCCGATCCGCGGGCCGGTGAGGAACCACGGCGCGGTGGTCGCCAC
This sequence comes from Mycolicibacterium litorale, assembly GCF_014218295.1. The sequence goes on along the minus strand of NZ_AP023287.1, from coordinate 138,972 downwards.
AACCGCGAGTCCCGGCAGGACGTCGACCGCGAGCGCGGCCGCCCGCACATGCCACCTGGCCAGCGGATCGACCGGGGCGGTGTCGGGCAGGACGGCGTCCGGCGGCGCGTCGACCACCGCCGTCACGAGGTGACCTGGTCGAGTCGGGCCACTTTGTAGGTCCCGTCGGCGGGCGCCATCTGGACCCGCAGCCGGTAGCCCTGCTCCTGATCGGCGGCCTCGGAGTTGGTGACCTTGACCCGCACCGCGACCAGCACGTCGATGGAGCCGTCGTCGTTGTGCTTCTCCACGGCCGCCCGCATGTCCGACACCTGGACCTGCACGTTGGCCGCGCGGTAGGCGTCGACGAGCAATCCGCCGTACAGGCCGGCCTGGACGCCGAAGTCACCGGTCGAACACTCCAGGATCTTGGCCTGGCTGGCGGTCATCGCCGCCGCATCCGGCGCGTGCGTGGCGGCGACGCAGTCCCTCGCCGCGGTCAGGGCGGCGGCCTCGTTGGCGGCGAGCTGCGTGCTCTCCTGATGGGACCGCAACGCCAGATAACCGCCGACGCCGGCGCCCGCCGCAAGCACCAGGAGCACGGCGCAGATCGCGGCCAGCCAGCCGCGGCCCAGCCGCGGGGGTCGTCGCCCGTCGTCCCCGTTCGGTTCGGAGCTGTCGGTGTCGGAGGGAGTCTGCGCCTCGGGGGTGCCCTCGACGGGCGATTCGATTGTGTCGTCCGTGGTGCCTTCAGATACTGCTACCGACTTGTCCGGCGTTTCCTCAGCATCGGTGGGGTTCAGCTGGCGGGTGCCAGCATCTCCTTCCATCCGTCGTCTCCTGGGTTGCTCGAATTGCTGACGTTGTACTTGACGCCGTCAGGTCCGACCACCTCGCCGCTGGCTGGGCTGTACACAGCAGTGCCCGGTGGTCCTGGTGCCGGAGTGTAGATGCACGGGTTGGGTTGTTGTCCACTGCACTCGACGCGGCCCTGGCCCGGCGGGCTCAACGGGTCGCTGACCGGCGACAGCGGCTGCGGCAGCTGATCGGCGGGCAGCGGGTTCATCCCGTTGTTGACCGACGGCGCGGGGATCACGCCGTTGCGGCCGGGGTGCACCGGCTGGTTGCAGCGCGCGCCCGGCGCGGGGCAGTCCCGGATCTGGTTCGGATCGCCGTACCAGGGGTTGGTGCCCAGCGGCACGTACGGTTCGTCGCTGCGGCACTCCCGCGGCGTCGCCGCCCGCTTACCCGGCACATCGGCACACGGATAGTTGCGGGCACCGCGGACCACGTTGGCCTGGAAGTCCTTGGGGATCTTGCAGTACGTGCCCGACGGCAGGTCCGCCATGCTGGTGTCGGCCGGGGACCGCCACTCCGAGGCCGGCAGGAAGCCGGTCAGACACGGCGGCGGCTGGTTGATGGACAGACCGAAGTGCAGCAGACCTTCGCCTTCGAAGATCGTGCCCGCCTGAGCCACCGACGCACCCTGTGGCAGCACCACCAGGGCCTGCTCCAGACCCTTGTTGTAGCGCTTGAGCATGTCGATCACGACCGACAGGTTCGCCAGCGTCTGCGGCAGCGAGTCGCGCACCCCGCTGAACACCGCGTTGAGCTGATCGGCGGTCGGGGCAGCCTGCTGCAGACCGCTGCGCAGCGCGGCATCCTGCTCGGCCGACTGGGCGGCGAGGATGTTGAGGTTGCGCGACCACTGCTCGATGTTGTCGCCCGAGACCACCTGGCTCTCCAGGATCGGCGCCGAATTCGCGATGATGTCGTTGACCGGGCCAAGGTTGTCCCGGAAGCCCTGCGCGAGGTTCGTCGTCGAGTCCACCAGCCGCTGCAGCGACGGACCGAGGCCGCCGACCGCTTCGGCCGTCTCGGTCAGCAGGGCGTCGATCTTCTCCTTCGGCAACACCGCCAGACCTTCGTTGGCGGCGTCCAGCGCCGGGCCCACCTCACTGGGCACGGTGCTCTTGGTGATCGTCTGCCCGTCGCTGAAGTACTGCCCGGGCGTCCCCGTCGACACCAGGTCGAGGTACTGCTCGCCGATCGCCGACACCGAGTGCACGTTCGCACTCGCATCGACCGGGATGCGGTACCGGTTGTCGATGCTCATGGTCGCCTTGGCGCCGCGCTCGGTGGGTTCCACCGCGGTGACCTTGCCGATCGTCGTACCGCGGTAGGTCACGTTGGCGGTCGAGTAGAGACCGCCCGAGCGGGGCAGTTCGGCATGCAGCGTGTACTGCCCGATGCCGACCAGGCTGGGCACCCGTAGGTAGTACCAGCCCAGCGCGACCAGAGCGATCACCGTCAGCACGGTGAAGACGATCAGCTGGATCTTGATGAAGCGAGTCAGCACAGCTCACTCACCCCTTTCGACCAGCGGTCCGTTCGGCGCACTGTGCGCGTTCGGCGTGAACCGCACATCCGGGATCATCGTCGCCGGATCGCGGCCCCAGGCCTGTTCGAGCGCCCGCAGCATGCCCGACACACCGGTGCCGGTCAGGATGCCGTTGTCGATGGCCGACAGCGTCAGGTCCACGTTCAGCGACACGTTGATGTAGTCGCCGCGCACGACCTTCGGCACGTTCTCGATGCTGAACGGCGCGGTCAGCATCAGCTTCAGCGCACCGATCAGGTACGGCGACGACCGGGCCAGCTGCTTGAGCGGACGCTGCAGGTTCTGCAGGTCGGTGTGCAGCGGATCCTGCGCCTGACCGAGGTAGGTGTCGGCCGCATTGCTGATCCGACCCACCGCGACGACCGCGTCGGCGAACAGATCCCGGGTCTGCGCGAAATGCTCGATCAGCGGCGGGAATTCGGTGAGCACCCGGTCGAGGGTGTCGTTGCGGCTCGCCACGATGTTGAGCAACCGGTTCGTCGAGTCGATCGCCCGGGTCAGGTCGGCGCGTTGCTGGTTGAGCTCGTCGGTGAACACGTCCAGCCGGCCGAGGAATTCGCGGATCTGTTCCGCCCTGCCGGTGAGCAGGTTGTTCACCTCGGTCTGGATCACCTCGAGGTTGGGGATGCCACCACCGCGCAGGATCGTCGCGATGCTGGCCAGCACCCGCTCGGTGGTGGGGAACGCCGAGCTGTTCTGCAGCGTGATGGTGTCGCCGCTGCGCAGCGGTTCGGGCGACGGGTTCTCCGGCGCCTCGAGTTCCACGTGCTGCGAACCCAGGAGGCTGGTCTGACCGATCTTGGCCAGCGCGTTCGACGGCAGCTTCACGTCCGGAGAGATGTCGAGCGTGAGCGTCGCGACCCAGTTCTTCAGCTCGATCTTGCGGACGCTGCCGACGAACACGTCGGCCACGCGGACGCGGCTGTTGACGTTGAGCGCCAACGTATCCGGCATCTGCACGTAGATCGTCATCTTGTCCGAGCCCGAGCCCGGACCGCCGGGCAGCGGCACGTTCGCGATACCGCGCCACGACCCACACGACGTCAGCACCACCGCGGCCACGGCCAGTGCGGCCGTGCGGAAGGCGAGCCGACGGATCTTGAGCTTCATCACGGGGCTCCTGCTTCAGCGGGCAACGGCGGGCCTGCCGGTGCGGGTGCCGGCGCGGCGGGCGCGGGCGCGGGCGCCGGACCCGACAGCGGGGATCCACCCGGGTCACCCGGAACCACACCCGGTGCGGGCGCAGGCGGCGGGCCGGGCTGCGGATACCACGGCGGCGGTAGCGGATTGCGTTCGTCGAAGGCGTTCGGCGGGCCGGGCAGGTTCCCGTCGCGGGTGGTGCCGAAGGCGGGCGGGGCGTTCGGGATCGGAGCGTCGGGTCCACCGAGCAACGCCGAAAGCGACTGCGGTGTCAGCATGTTCGCGGTGAACGGCTGCACGTCGACACCCTGCATACCGGGTGCGACGACCCAGCCCGGCTCGTGGTTGCCGTGGGAGAACAACGTGTCGCGGGAGAAGATGCCAGGCACGGTGGTGTCCTTGTACCCCGGCGGCGGCCGCAGCCGGTCCTCGGAGTAGGCGATCATCTTCGGCAGCGTCATCGCGGTGCTGATCTGGTTCAACCCGAACGGCGGGAAGTTGAACTTGATCGCATCGAGGATCGGCGCCAGGTACTGCGCGCACAGCTCCGCCGACTCCTGGTACCCCAGCCGGCTGCCGGCCTGGATCGCACTGCAGATGAACTGCATCGGGTTGGCGAAGTTGGTGACGACCGGCAGACCCACGATGCCGCCGTTGACCGGCGAGCTGATGTTGATGATGTTGGCGCCCAGGTTCGGGAACACGTGCAGACCGGTCTCCAGGCCGTCGAGCGGCTCGGGCTGCAGGATCGCGTTCGTCACCTCGGCGAGGTTGTTGATGTCGTGGGTCAGCACCTCGCTGTTCTCGTCGAGGAAGCCACGGGTGGTGGTCAGCAGATCGTTGAGATCCTGCAGCGCGGTCGCCAGCTCGCGGTCGGTGTTGGTGAACGAGTTCGTGAACTGGGCCAGGTCGTCGTTGAGCGCGACGAACTGCTGATCGCTGCGGTAGAGCGCGTTGACGAACAGCGCCAGGCTCTTGACCACGCTGAAGAAATCGCCGCGGCCCTCGTTGAGGGTGGTCAGCGCCTCCGACAGGCTGTTGAGCGTGGTGTTGATCTGCTTGCCCTTACCGGACAGGCCGTCGGCGAACGATTCGATCACGTCACCGAACGGCCCCTTGGGCTGATCCGGCGTCGGGCCGAGGTCGGTCAGGATCCGGTCGAGCGAATCGCGCAGCTCGTCGTACTCCACCGGGACCTGAGTGCGGTCGAGCGGGATGACGGCGCCGTCCTCCATGACCGGGCCGCCGGTGAAGGGCGGGGCCAGCTGGATGGTGCGCGACGCGACGAGGCTCGGGTTGAGGATCGACGCGGTGGCGTTCGCGGGCACCTTGTACTTCGACTCGTAGCTGAAGGTCACCTTCATCTTGTCGCCCGCCGGCTCGATCTTGTCGATCGTGCCGACGCGCACACCCATGATCTGCACCTTGTCGCCGGGATACAGCGCGAGGGTGTCGGTGAAGTACGCGACCACGGTGTTGGTGGTCAGCTTCTTGTAGAGCTGCCAGCCCGCGAACGCGGCCACCAGCGCCACGACCACGATCAGCGCACCGACGATCACCGAAGCGCGCGACAGCGTCGGCATCTTCAGGTTGCGGACGTTGAAGATCGTTGACATCGATCAGGCCCCCGTCATTGTTGAGATCCCGGCGGGAGGAACGGTGGATTGCCCGGCAGCGGCGCCGTCTGGGCCGGCGACAGCTGCTGGCCCGGTCCCGGCGGCGGCGGCGGACCCGGCAGCGCCGGTGGCGGCGGTGCGTTGGTCACCTGGCCGCCGACCGCGGTCGGCCCGGGGAACGGTCCCGGCGGCTCGTGCCGCGCACCCGGTGGGGCGGGCGGCAGCGGCACCGGCGTACCGGGCACCGGCGGCGCCTGCTGACCGGGAACCCCGGCGCTGGCCACACCCGGCGTGGGCGGAAGACCGTTCGGATTCGGCTCCGAGGTCGCCACGTTGGGACGGCCCTCGTAGTTCGGTCCGTACGGGTTGTCCCCGAACGGTCCGACGCTGAGGTCGGCACAGGGCAGCGGGTTACCCGGCCTCGGCAGGCCGTCGGCCGGCGGCGTGTAGGAGCATGGATCGCCGCGCGGCACAGCCGGATTCGGGAACTCGGGGGTGCCCTGCAGCGTCGCCGGTGCGGGCGGCGGGGCGCCGTTGGGCTGGCGCACGCCGTTCGGATCGGGGAACTGGTAGGCGGGCAGGCCGGCGCTGCGCCAGAACTGCTCCGGGTCGATCCCGCGCTTCTGGAACGCCGCGTCGACGAACGGCTGCAGGATCCAGTACGGCGCCAGGTTGACCAGCATCACCTTGAAGTAGGGGCCGGACGCGATGCCCTCGGCCAGCGACGCGGTGAACTTGCTCAGCGTGGTGAGCACGTCGACCAGGTCGAATTTGCGTTCCACCAGGATGTCGCTGATCGTCCTCAGCTGTTCGAGCACCCGGTTCAGGTTCGGGTTGTCGTCGATGAAGCCCTCGACCTGCGCGGAGAACGCCGACACGCGTTCCAGCAGCTGGCCGACGGCGTAGCTGCGCTCGTTGATCGCGCCGAGCAGCGTCTGCGCGTTGACCAGCAACGCGTTGACCTGGCCGCTGCGTTCACCGAGCACCCCGGCGATCTTGTTGGCGTTGCCGAGCAGCTGCTTGATCTGCTCGTCGCGCTTGCCGATGGTGTCGGAGAACCGCGCGACCCCGTCGAGCGCCGCGCTCAGGTGCGGATAGGTCTGGTCGATGGTCTCCGAGAGCACGTTGAGCGATTCGCGCACCGACTTGGTGTCCCAGCCGGACGCCGACTTCGTCAGGTCGAAGAACGCGTCGTAGATCTGGTACGGCGTGGTGGTCTGACCCAGCGGCAGCACGCCGTTGGCCTCCAGAGCCGTCGACCCACGCGGTTCGATCTCGATGTTCTTACGGCCCAGGATGGTGTCGGTGCGGATCGCGGCGCGGCTGTCGCTGCCGATCTGCGTCCCGCCGAGCGTGTATCCGACGACGACCTTGTCACCGGCGATCTCGGTGCTCATCACCTCGCCGACGTCGACGCCGGCGATGCGGACCTTGTCGCCGGGGTTGATGCCGCCGGTGTCGCCGAACTGTGCGTAGTACTTCGGTTGCGCGAAGAGCATCGGCACACTGGCGAAGCTCTGCCCGACGCCGACGACGAGCACCAGGATGATGATGCCCATCAACCCGCCGCGGACGCGGTTCGATCCTTCGAGCGTTCTCATTGCGGCGTGCACCTACCCGTGGGCTGACCCCAGACCTTCACCGTGCGCACCGGCCCGCCCGGCTGCAGGCCGTTGAGCTTGAGCGTCACGTCGCAGGCATAGAAGTTGAAGAAGTCGCCGTACACGCCGCCGGCGCGACCGATGATCTTCAACGCGTTCGGCAACCGGACGAGGATGTCATTGAGCTGATCCTTCTGGTCGACCAGCGGTTGCTGGGTGGCCTCCAGGTAGCCGATGGTGTCCTGCAGCAGCGGCCGGTTGTCGGCGAGCAGATCGGCCACCGTGCCCGCGGCGTCGCTGATGTCGGCGACCGAGGTGGCGATCGGGTCGGCGCGGTTCTTCAGACCGGTGATGAGCTTCTCGAAGTTCACCAGGGTCTCGTCGAACTGCTGCTGGTGCTTGACCGTGGTGTCGAGCACGGTGTTGAGGTTGCGGATCACCTCGCCGATCGCCTGGTCCCGGTCGGCGAGGGCCGTCGTCAGCGATGCGGTCTGGTCGAGGATGTCGTTGATGGTGCCGCCCTGGCCCTGGAACACCGTGATGATCGACTGGGCGATGTTGTTGACCTTCTCCGGATCGAGCGCCCGGAACAGCGGCCGGAAACCGCCGATGAGTGCGTCGAGGTCCAGCGCCGGTTCGGTGCGTTCGACCGGGATGGTCCCCCCGGAGGGCATCCGGCGGTCGCTGTCACCGCGCTTGAGCTCGAGGTAGCGGTCACCGATCAGGTTCAGGTAGCGCACCGATGCGGTGGTCTCGTCGAACAGCGGCAGGGACCGGTCGACCTTGAAGTCGACCTTCACTCTGCTGCCGCCCTCGATCAGTTCGACGCCGGAGACCTTGCCCACCTCGACGCCGGAGGCGCGGACGAACTGTCCGGGCCGCAGGCCGCTCGCGTTGGAGAAGATCGCCGTGTAGCCGGTGGTGCGGTCGAACCGCATCTGACCGAACACCACGATGATGATCGCGGTGAACAGCAGCAGCACCAGCGAGAAGGCGCCCAGCTTGATGGCGGTACCGGTGATTTTCATGGGTTGATCGTGTTCTCCCCGATCTGGCGGCCCCAGACGTATTCGATGGCGATCGGCTGGCCGAGTTCGAGATGGTTGTACGGCGCGATGGACGCACCGGTGTCGGCGACCAGGTACGGCGCCGGCCACAGGTCACGGGTGACCTGCTGCCAGCAGCCCGGCCGTCCCTCCGGCCCGCCCCTGGCGTTCACGCGTGGGAGGTTGTCCGGGTACACGTACGGGTTGGCCGCGCCGAGCACCTCGGAGTGGGTGTTGAGCGAGTAGCCGTTACCGCCGAGGGAGGCGGCGATCTTCGGTTCCACGTCGTGGAAGTTGCGGATGGTGCAGAACAGCGCCGGGCTGTACTCGTCGAGGATCCTGCTGGTCGGAACCAGGTCCTCGGCGCCGCGCACCAGGTAGGGGCCGCCGCGCTCGAAGACGTCACCGCCGGTGTTGCCGAACCCGACCGCCGCCATCAGCGTCTGGTCGAGGTTGCCGCGCTGCTCGTTGAGCGTGCGGGCCGTCGTCACCGCGTTCTCCAGACCGTCGAACAGGTCGGGCCCGGCCTCGGAGTAGACGTCGCCGAGGTCGGCGAGCAGCTGGGTGTCGCGGCGGATCTGCGGCATCTGCGGGTTGATGTCGGCCAGGATCGCGTTGCCGTTGATGATCGACTCCCCGAACCGGTCGCCGAGCCCGTCGAGGGCCTGCGCGGTCGCGGTCAGCGTCTGGTTCAGCTTGACCGGGTCGACTTTCTCGGCGACCGACACGACCGTCTCGAACAGCGTGTTGAACTCCGTCGTCACGCGGGTCACGTCGATGACGCTGGCGGTGCTGATGCGGTCGCGGGCCGGGTCCGGCGGCGAGGAGAACGACACGTACTTGTTGCCGAAGACGGTCGTCGCCGAGATGTCCGCCACGACGTTGGCGGGGATCAACTGCAGGTACTTCGGATCGCCCTCGAGGGTGATCTTGGCCCTCGGCTCGTTGCCCACGCTGACGGCGTTGACGTCGGCAACGCGGCCGATCTCCACACCGTTGTAGGTCACCTTGGTGCCCGGATCGAGGTTCAGACCCGCGCGCGCGGACATCATCGTCAGCTTCTCGCGGGGGGTGAAGTCCCCGCGGAACTGGAACCACACCACCGTGGCGACCGCGGCGACGACGACGAGCAGGACGAGGCCGGCCAGTTTGTACGGCGGCTTGCGCGGATTGTTGACCGGGGCGTGCGGGGCGCTCATCGCTACACCGTGAGGTTGAAGTTCGGGTCGGTGCCGTAGAGCGCCAACGAGGCCAACAGGACCACCAGCACGATCGCGATCAGCGACGCCCGCATCGACCGGCCGACCGCCTCGCCGACGCCCACCGGGCCGCCGCTGGCGTAATAGCCGTAGTAGCAGTGGTTGAGCATCACGATGATCGAGATGACGATCGCCTGCACGAACGACCACGCGACGTCGTCGGGGCGCAGGAAGGTGCGGAAGTAGTGCTCGTAGGTGCCGGTCGACTGCCCGTAGAACAGCGTCGTGGTGACCTGCGCGGACAGGAAGCTCATGATGATCGCCATCGCGTACAGCGGGATGATCACGATGAACCCGGCCATGATGCGCGTCGAGACGAGGTAGGAGATCGACTTGATGCCCATCACCTCGAGGGCGTCGATCTCCTCGCTGATGCGCATGGCGCCCAGCTCGGCGGTGGCGCCCGCGCCGACCGTGGCGGCCAGCGCCTGCCCGGAGACCACGGGTGCGGCGATGCGGACGTTGACCAGGGCGGCGAAGAAGCCGGTGAAGGCCTCCACCCCGATGTTGCCCAGGGAGGCGAAGCCCTGGATGGCGATCAGTGAGCCACCGGAGAGGGTGACGAAGCCGACGATCGCGACGGTGCCGCCGATGACGGCCATCGCGCCGGTGCCCATGCCGATCTCGGCGATCAGCCGGAGCACTTCCTTACGGTAGAACCGCAGCGCGTGGCCGATGGAGCCGACGGCGGTGACCACGAACCAGGCGACGTGGCCGACGCTGTCGAGGCCGCGGGACGGTGCGGCGACGAGCTTCTCGGCGCGGGCGTAGCCGCGGGGGAAGCGCTGCCGCAGGACGGTGCCGGTGTTCTGTGACGTGGTGGCCATGTCAGCGCCCCGTCCCGAACCGCACGCCGATGGTCGTGAGGACCACGTTGACCGCGAACAGCGCGACCACGCAGAGGACCAGGGTTTCGTTCACGCCGGTGCCGACGCCCTTGGCGCCGCCACCGACGGTGAGGCCGCGGTAGCAGCCGACCAATCCGGCGATCAGGCCGAACGTGGTGGCCTTGACGACCGAGATCAGCACCTCGGGCAGGCCGGTCACCAGGGTGAGCGTGGAGACGTAGGCGCCCGCCGAGACGTTCTGGATGTAGACGCCGAAGATGAAACCGCCGACCAGGCCGATGGTGATGACGGCGCCGTTGAGCAGCAGCGCGACGAAGGTGGAGGCGACGACGCGAGGAACCACGAGGCGGTGGATCGGATCGATGCCGAGCACCTCGAGGGCGTCGATCTCCTCGCGGATGGTGCGGGCCCCGAGGTCGGCGCAGATGGCGGTGGAGCCAGCGCCCGCGACCACCAGCACGGTGACGAGCGGGCCGAGCTGGGTGACCGCGCCAAGCGCGGCGCCGGCACCGGAGACGTCGGCCGCGCCGAACTCCGCGAGCAGGATGTTCAGCGTGAAGATGATCAGCACGGTCAGCGGCACCGAGACCGCGACCGTCGGGAGGAAGGAGACGCGGAACAGGAACCAGGACTGAAGGATGAATTCACGCCACTGGAACGGCGGCCGGAACAGTGCCTTGCCGGTGAGCACGCACATGCGGACGAAGCCGCCGACGGCCTCCAGCCCCGGCCTCACCTGATCACGTACGTATCCCGTCAAGCCGCCATTGGCGGCGGTCACGAGTGCGCTCCCATGCCGGAACCGTCAACATCGTGGCGCAACGGCAGAATCTGTCGCACGCCGCCTCCTTGCCCCATCCCGACCCTAGTGACGACTGTGTCCCTACTCACAAGTAGTAAGTGAGACCACAGGACTGTACCCGATCGATTCCCGGCCGTGCACCGCATCGGCAGGATTGGGCACCTAACCGTTAGCAAACCCGGCTCCCTCGGTACGCTGTCCGGACCTCACGCCGAACCCGTTGGCGCACTGGAACTTTCGCCGGCGTCAACTGACTGGTCGCCGGCGTAGCGCTGACGTAGCTCCGTCTTGAGGACCTTGCCCGCCGGGTTGCGCGGGAGCGCGTCGACGATCTCGAGCGCCTTCGGATGCTTGTATCGGGCCAGCCGCTCGGTGAGGAATTCGTCGAGATCCGCCAGCGACAGGGTCGGCTCCTTGACGGCGACGACGGCGACGGGCACCTCACCCCACTTCTCGTGGGAGCGTCCGATGACGGCCACCTCGGCGATCGCCGGGTGCGCCGCGAGGACGTTCTCGACCTCGGCGCAGTAGATGTTCTCGCCGCCGGAGATGATCATGTCCTTCTTGCGGTCGACCACCCAGATGTAGCCCTCCTCGTCCTGGCGGACCAGGTCGCCGGAGTGGAACCAGCCGCCCGCGAAGGCTTCGGCGGTGGCTTTGGGGTTGTTCCAGTAGCCGGCCATCAGTGTCGGTGCGCGGTAGACGATCTCGCCGACCTGCCCGACCGGCACGTCGTTCATGTCCTCGTCGACGATGCGTGCGGACACCGTCGGGATGACCTTGCCGACCGATCCGAGTTTGCGCAGCGCATCCTCCCCCAGCAGCATGCAGGTGACGGGCGACATCTCGGTCTGGCCGAACGCGGCGAGGATCTGTGCGCCGGGGAAGGTCTCGGCCATCTCGCGCAACAGGGTGTCGGAGGCCGGGGCGGCGCCCCACGACAGCACCCGCAGTTTGAGGTCGCGGGGGTTGGCCCGCTGGGCCGCGCACACCGCCTGCCACTGCGCGGGCACGAGGAAGATGCCGGTGACCTTCTCCTCGGCCAGGACGTCGAGCAGCGCGCCGGGGTCGAAGGCCCCCAACGGGTACAGGACGGTCGGGCGACCCAGCAGCAGCCCGACGATGGTGTTGCCGATGCCGGCGATGTGGAACAGGGGGACGCCGATGAAGCCGACGTCGTGGTTGAGGTCCACACCGTTGGTGAACAGGAAGGTCATCGCCTGCCCGGCGATGTTGACGTGGGTGAGGACCGCACCCTTCGGGCGTCCGGTGGTGCCGGAGGTGTACATGATCAGCGCGGGCGAGTCGTTGGGGATGTCGACCGGGGCCGGCGCTTCGCCTGGTTCGGCGATCAGGTCGTCGTAGCCGAGGATGCCGTCCTCGGTGGCCCCGCCGGCGACGATCACCGTCTCGAGGGTCGGGTCGAGGTCGCGGACCGCGGTGGCGACGGGGGCCAGCACGGCCTCGGTGACGACCACACGGGCCGCGCAGTCGCTGACCAGGAACGCGATCTCCGGCGGGGTCATGCGGAAGTTGACCGGCACGGCGATGGCACCGAGCTTGTTGGCCGCGAGGAACGACTCGATGAACTCAGTGCGGTTGAGCATGAGGATGAGGACCCGGTCGCCGAAGCCGACGCCGCGGCGGCTCAGCGCGCCGGCGAGTTTGGTGACGCGCTGGTCGAGCTCACCCCATGTGGTGGTGCGGCCCATGAAGCGCAGCGCGGTCTCGGCCGGCTGCATCAGGGCGTGGCGTGCGAGCTGGTTCGTCCAGTTCTGCCTGCGCGCGAGGTAAGGCTGCTCGGTCGCGGAGGGCACTGAGGCGTCGGGCTCAGGGATCAACGGCCTTGCTCCTCGTCTCGGGGTTGCGTCTCGTTGATATTTGATCAAACATTGGATGGCCTCGGTCACACTATGGCCTCGGCGGCTGGTGGACAACCCTCGCCTGATCCCGCCGGAGAACCGGAGAGCATCGTGAACGCGCCCGTGAGACCACGTCCGGCGAAACGGCGCACCAGCCGCCGCGAGCAGCTCTCCGACGAGGTGGCGGCACATCTGCGCGCCGAGATCATGACGGGGTCGCTGCGGCCGGGCACGTTCATCCGGCTCGACGAGACCGCCGCGCAGCTGGGGGTGAGCATCACCCCGGTGCGCGAGGCGTTGCGGACCCTGCGCGGGGAGGGCATGGTCCGGCTGGAACCGCACCGGGGCCATGTCGTGGTGCCGATGACGCGGGGCGACATCGAGGACATCTTCTGGCTGCAGGCCACGATGGCCGAGAAACTGGCGGAATCGGCGACCGAGCGGATCACCGAACCGCAGGTGCGCGAACTCGAGCGGCTCAACGATGCGCTCGCCGAGGCGGTGTCGCACCGCGATCCCGAGGAGGTGGCGTTCGCGGAGTTCGCGTTCCACCGCGCGTTCAACCACGCGTCGGGCCGGATCAAGCTGGCGTGGTTCCTCTTACATGTGGCGCGCTATCTGCCGCCGCTGCTGTACGCGACGGACCCCAGCTGGGGGACGGAGGCCGTGGCCAGCCATCGGCAGCTGATCGCGGCGTTGCGGCGACGGGACGCGACGACGGTCGTGCGGTTGGCGAGGGGACAGTTCGACGACGGGGCGCAGCGGTTGATCACCCGGCTGGAGCAGATCGGGCTCTGGGACTAGCGGGGCGTCACCTCTTATATGCATCTGCCCGGCTCATCGCGACAACCGAGCGGCAACATCCACCCCACCCCGGAAACCGTCCTCGAGTCGCTCACCAGTCGCTAATAGCCGGGCACAAGGCATAGCGCCCCCGACCAGCCACGTCGGGCACGTTCTCGGAGGGCCGCGTCAGGTACCCTCCCCGACGGCCCACGTCGGCCGCCGTCACCGCGTCACCGCCCGGCACATATGCATCTGCCCGGCTAATCGCGACAACCGAGCGACAACATCCACCCCACCCCGGAAACCGTCCTCGAGTCGCTCACCAGTCGCTAATAGCCGGGCACAGCGCGTTTCACCTGCCCGAGATACAGATGTGACGCCCGTGGCGATCTCGGGCAGATCCTGTTGACGAACCCGCGGCTGGGGATCGATCAGTCCCGGCCCCGGCACACGTCACCCATCCCTGACACCGTCGACTCATGACCGACCGGCGTCTCCTTCGCGGCACAGAACTCCGCTACGCGCTCACGATGCAGCTGCAACAGCACGGCACCCAGACCGTTCACGACCTCGTCGAGGCCCTCGAGGACCAGGGCTTCGCATTCGCCGGCCGACCATCGAAGGCCGTCTCCGACGCACTGCGCTGGGAAATGAGCCACGGTCGCGTCGGCCGCAGCGGACGCGGCCGTTACCGCCCACTCGAAATGCCGCGCTCCACCGAATACCGCATCCACAAACGCGTCATCGCCCTGCGCGCCGAGGCAGCACGCCTGATGGGTCGCACCGGCGACGGGTCCTGGGAGGGCGTCGCCCGCTTCGGTTAGGCGCTTCCGGCGCCCAGCTGCTCGGCCCGTGCCTTGAGGTTGTCGGCCAGGTAGTCCAGCGTCTCGCCGATCGCCTTCTTCACCATCGGCTTGGGGATCGCCAGCTTCGTCTCGACATCCATGTCCACCGTCAGCAGCGACGACGCCCCGAGCGACACCACCGAGAAGCGCTGTTCGTGCTTGTCGAAGTGGTCACCCTGCTGCAGCATCGTGAAGATCTGGTTCTCGCCCGGGTAGTACACCGCGGTGATGAACGTGCCCGCCTGTCCCTGCACCTCGACATCGAGGCGCAGCTGGCTGGGGCGCCCGTCGTCGTAACGGGCGAGGATCCAGCACCCCTTGATCTCCTGGTTCCACTCGGGGAAGCGCTCGAAGTCGGCGACGATCGCCATGATCGCCTCGGCGGGCGCCTCGACCTCGACGGTCTTGCTCACGATCGGCATCCGGCGAGCATATCGACTACTCGACGCGGGCCGTCTCCAGCAGGCTTCTGACCTGTTCCGGGATCGCCACCGGCCGACGGCTCTGCCGGTCGACGTACACGTGCACCCAGTGCCCGACCGCCGCGACCTGGGTCGCGTCGCGTTCGGACAGCGCCAACCGGTAGGTCACGCTGCTGGTGCCCAGCCGCGTCACCGCGAGCCCCACCACCAGCGGGTCCGGGAACTTCAGCTCCGCGAAGTACCGACACCCCGATTCGGCGACGACGCCCAGCCACGGCGCCGTCACCGGGTCGATGCCGACCGTGGTGTCGATCCACCCGTTGATGGCGGTGTCGAACAGCGCGTAGTACACGGCGTTGTTGAGATGACCGAACATGTCGTTGTCGGTCCACCGGGTCAGCACCGGCCAGTGCACCGGGAAGTCGTGGACCGTCGGCCGCTCCGCGGGATCGGTGGGCATGGTGTCAGTCTCGCAGTGCGGGCAATCTGGTGACCATGAGCATGACGATCCGCGGCGCCGTCCTCGAAGAGATCGGCCGGTCCCGCCCCTTCGCCGAATCCGCCCCGCTGTCGGTCTCCGAGCTGCAACTCGACCCGCCCGGCCCCGACGAACTGCTCATCCGGATCGAGGCCGCCGGGCTGTGCCACTCCGACCTCTCGGTGGTCGACGGCAACCGGGTGCGGCCGGTGCCGATGCTGCTCGGCCACGAAGCCGCCGGTGTCGTGGAAGAGGTCGGCCCCGGCGGGTCCGACCTCGCGGTCGGCCAGCGCGTCGTCATGACGTTCCTGCCGCGCTGCGGCCACTGCCGGGCGTGCGCCACCGACGGGCTCACCCCGTGCGAACCCGGCACCGCCGCCAACAGTGCGGGCACCCTCATGCACGGCGACATCCGGCTGCACCGTGACGGCACGCCCGTCCACCACCACCTCGGCGTCTCCGGATTCGCCACTCACGCTGTGGTGGACCGCCATTCCGTGGTCCCCGTCGACGCGGAAGTGCCGCCGGTGGTGGCGTCGCTGCTGGGTTGCGCGGTGCTGACCGGTGGCGGCGCGGTGCTCAACGTCGGAAAACCCCAGCCCGGTCAGACCGTGATGGTGGTCGGTCTCGGCGGTGTCGGCATGGCGGCGGTGATCACCGCGATGGCCTACGACGACGTCGACGTGATCGGCATCGATCAACTCGAGGACAAACTCGACCGCGCCCGCGCGATCGGTGTCAACGCCGCCTACACCCCGGAGGAGGCCGCCGAACGCAACGTCAAGGCCGACGTGGTGATCGAAGCCGTCGGCCACCCCGCCGCGCTCGAGACCGCCGTCGCGCACACCGCCCCCGGCGGCCGCACCATCACCGTCGGGCTACCCCGGCCCGATGCGCGGATCACTCTGTCGCCGTTGGGTTTTGTCGCCGAGGGGCGATCCCTGATCGGCAGTTACCTGGGCTCGGCGGTACCGGCACGTGACATCCCGCGGTTCGTGGAGTTGTGGCGTTCCGGTCGGCTCCCGGTGGAAACGCTTGTGTCGTCGTCCCTCTCGCTCGACGACATCAACACCGGCATGGACCGCCTCGCCGAGGGCAAGGCGGTCCGTCAGGTGATCGAATTCGCCTAGCCAGCCGCGGCTTTCACCCTCCGCGCCGACCCCGGCCAGCATCAGCGACGGCTCGTCGAGCAACAGGTCGGGCAGCTCGTCGTCACGCATGGCAGCAGCCGACACCTCGCGCAGCACCTCGGTGTTACCCACCGGAACGGCTCAGAACCAGGAGTCGCGCATCTCCAGCGTCGTACGGTCCAGACTTTCGAGCAGGTCGAGCTGCGGGCCGACCTTCGGCAGTTCGTAGCGGTAGAAGAAGCGCGCCGCCTGCCGTTTACCGTCGTAGAAGTCACCCGTGCGGCCCTCCGCGGCGACGACCTGCTCGAGCCACATCCACGCGATCACCACGTGGCCGAACGCCTCGAGATAGACCACGCTGTTGGCCATCGCCACCTCGATGTCACCGGGGGCGAACATCGCGGCGGTGACCGTCACCAGGCGCCGCCACTGCGCGTCGAGCGCCGACGCGAGCGACGCGGCTTCGCCGCCGATCTCCCCCGCGGCGGCGACCGTGGCGGCGATCGCCTCCCCCACGGCCTGCAGACTCGCCCCGCCACGCTGGGTGACCTTGCGGCCGAGCAGATCCAGGCTCTGGATGCCGTGAGTGCCCTCGTGGATCGGGTTGAGCCGGTTGTCGCGGTAGTGCTGTTCGACGTCGTACTCGCGGGTGTAGCCGTAGCCGCCGTGGACCTGGATCGCCAGGCTGTTGGCCTCCAGGCACCACTGCGACGGCCAGCTCTTGGCGACCGGCGTGAGGATGTCGAGCAGGTCCTGGCGGTCGCCGAGGTCGACCAGCCGCGCACAGTACAGCGCCAGCGCCAGCGCCCCCTCGACGTAGGACTTCTGTGCCAGCAGCATCCGCTTGACGTCGGCGTGCTCGATGATCGGTACCTGCGGTGTGGCCGGATCCTTGGCCGTCACCGGTCGGCCCTGGGGGCGTTCCCTGGCGTACCGCAGCGATTTCAGGTAGCCGGTGTAGCCGAGGGCGACCGCACCCATGCCGACGCCGAGCCGGGCTTCGTTCATCATCCGGAACATGTAGGTGATGCCACGGTGCGGTTCGCCGACCAGGTAGCCGACGGCGCCGGGTTCGCCGCCGGGGGTGAACCCGCCCTCGCCGAGATTGAGCACGGTGTTGGTGATGCCGCGCTGGCCCATCTTGTGGTTGAGACCGGCCAGCACCACGTCGTTGCGCTCCCGCACCGATCCATCATCGGCGACAAGGTGTTTCGGCACGATGAACAGCGAGATGCCCTTGGTGCCCGGCGGTCCGCCGGGGATCTTGGCCAGCACGAGGTTGACGATGTTCTCGGTGATCTCGTGTTCGGCGCCCGAGATCCACATCTTCGAGCCGAACAGCCGGTAGGTGCAGTCGTCGCGGGGTTCGGCGCGGGTGGTGATGTCGGCCAGCGACGACCCCGCCTGCGTCTCGGACAGCGCCATCGTGCCGGAGAACCTCCCGGCCAGCATCGGACGGACGAACCGGTCGATCTGTTCGGGGGTGCCGAACTCGGCGAGCAGGTTGGCGTTGGCGATGGTGAGCATCAGGTAGCCCGAGGTCGCGAGGTTGGCCGCGGAGATCCAGGCGAACGCCGCCTGCGCGACCGTAGCGGGCAGCTGGGCACCGCCGAGTTCGGCGTCGAAGCCCATCCCCAGCAGGTCGGCCTGGGCGAACGCCTCCCAGGCCTCCTTGACCTCGGGGATCACGGTGACCTTCGCGCCGTCGAAGGTTGGCTCGTTCGCGTCACTCAACTTGTTGTGCGGGGCGAAGTAGCGCTCGGCGAGCTGTTCGCACAGGTCGAGGACACCGGTGAAGGTCTCGTGCGAGTGCTCGGCGAACCGGGGCCGCTGCGTCAGCTCGTCGACCCGCAACCACTCGAAGAGCAGGAAGTCCAGGTCGCGGCGCGACAGCAGCGTCGACTTCATCGGATCGTGCTCACGCCGCCGTCGACGGGGATCACGGTGCCGGTGACGTAGGAGCTGGCGCGGCCGGCGAGGAACACCGCGATACCGGCCATGTCGTCGGGTCTGCCGACGCGGCCCAGGGGTAGCGCGGCGCCGACGGCCTCCTCCCCGGCGGACAGCAGCACCTTGGTCATCCGCGACGGGAAGAGGCCTGGCGCGATCGCGTTGACGAGGATGTGCGGCGCCAGCTCGGTCGCCAGGTGTCTGGTCAGCATGTGCACCGCGGCCTTGCTGGCGGCGTAGGAGAAGTTGTTGCGTCCGCGTTCGGGCGTGTGGAAGCCGTCGACGCTGCCGGTGTTGACGACCCGCGCCGGGTCGTCGTCGGTGGCACCGGCGCGCAGCATCGGCACCAGCGCGCGGGTCAGCAGGAACACCCCTTTGACATTGACGTCGAAGACCCGGTCGAACCCCGATTCCGGGAACTCCTCGAACGGCGCACCCCAGTTCGCGCCGGCGTTGTTGAACAGTGCGTGCAGGGAGTCCTCCCGGGCGGCCAGCGCGTCGGTCAGGGTCTGCACCCCTTCGGCCGTGCCGAGATCGGCGGGCACCGCCTCGACGCGGCCCAGCGGCGAGAGTTCGTCGACCGCCGCGGCGAGTTCGGCCTCCTTGCGGCTGGACAGGTACACCGAGGCGCCGGCCTGCAGCAGTCCACGGGCGATCATCACGCCGATCCCGCGTCCGCCGCCGGTGACGACGGCGACCTTGCCGTCGAGGCGGAACAGATCAGTCACGGGTGGCTCCGGAGCGGACGTCGACGCCCAGCGGGGACTCCCTGCGCACCGACTCGTCGCGGATCAGTCCGCGCAGCAGGGCGGTGCTGAACTCCTCGGCGATCTCCTGCGCCGTCCGCCTGCCATGGGGCCGCAGCCAGCGGTAGGCACCCAGCGTCATCCCGATGTAGCCGAGCGCCAGCACGTGGGAGTCGCACTCATAGAACTCCCCGCTGGCGATGCCCCGGTCGATCACGTCGCGGACGTGTTCGTAGACCTGGGCTTCCTTCTCGCGGATGTAGGCCACCTGCTCCTCGGTGAACCACTCGGTGATGTAGGGACCCTCCTGGAAGTACACCGCGGCGCGCTCGATGTCGCTGGCGATGCCGACCAGCAGGCGGCGGGTGAAGTGGTAGATCGTCTCGCGGGCGGACGCGGTCGGGTCGTCGTGCAGTGCGTCGACGGTGAAGTCGGCGGCGCCCTTGTAGATGTCGTAGAGGATCAGCGACTTGCTCGCGTAATAGTGGTACACCGTGGCCTTGTTCAGGCCGACGGCGTCGGCGACGTCGTCCATGCGGGTGCCGTGGTAGCCGCGGGCGGCGAACAGCTTGGTGGCGACCCGCAGCAGTTCATCGCGCCGAGTCGACCCGTTCGGCGAGGCTTCGGAGGACATGGCGACTCACTATCGACGGGCCCGCCGGGGCGGGCATCTATCAACTGGCTGGTTGGTGAGTCTATGGCAATGCCGCCGAGCCCTGTCCACGTCCGGTGCGCTCGGTCTAGACTTCGGTGAAAGGCCGCGTCCCACCCTGGAGGTACCGATGGACCCGAATCCCGATTACGACGCGAGCGACGAGATCGAGTTCTTCTTCAGCTACCTCGCCTGGGGTCTGCGCGGCGTGTCCGGCCCCGGCGGCGGCTACCCGCCGCCGGCCTACCCCCCGGTCTAAGCCGCCGCGGCCGCTTTGACGGCGCGCCCCACTTCAGCGCGCAATTCGACGTACTCCGTCGAACGGCGCAGTTCGTCGGGCTCGATTCCGGTGCGCGGCAGATCGACGGTCAGGTCCAGCGCGACCTGACCGGGCCTGCGGGTGAGCACCACGATGCGCGAACCGAGGAACGCCGCCTCGTCGGCGCTGTGGGTGACGAACACCGTCGTGCGGCCCGATTCGGCGCTGACGTTCCGGACGTCCTCCTGCAGCCGTTCCCGACTCAGCGCGTCGAGCGCGGCGAACGGTTCGTCGAGCAGGAACAGCGGTGTCTCGGCGGCCAGCGCCCGCGCGATCGCGACCCGCTGCTGCTGGCCCCCACTGATCTCCCAGACGCGCCGGTCGGCCGTCCCCTCGAGCCCGACCCGCGCCAGGAGCTCGTCGCGCCGTGAGGCGCGTTGTTCGCGCGGCACCCGCGCGTACTTCAGCGCGAGATCGACGTTGCCTCCGACCGTGCGCCACGGGAACAACCTGGGCTGCTGAAACACCACTCCCGCCGTCACCCCGGGGGTGGGCGGCGTCCCCGCCACGGTCACCGAGCCCTCGGTCGGCGTCTCGAAGCCGGCGAGCAACCGCAGCAGCGTGCTCTTCCCGCACCCCGACGCCCCGACCAGCACCAGGAACGAGCCGGCCGCGACAGTCAGGTCGACGGGCCCCACGGCGGTGACCTCCCGCCCGGCGGGGCCGTACCGGTGTGTCACACCGCGCAGCTCGACGGACCCGTCACTGGGTGATGGCACCGGGCAACCCCCTGGTGTAGATCGCGTCCTGGAAGGTGGCCAGGGGGGCGGCCGCCGGTATCTGCTTCTGCTCGGCGAGGAACTGCGACGCACTCTGCAGGTTCACCGCGATGTTGCCCGGGTTGCCCTCGGAGCCAAGCCATTCGGGCGAGGCGACCTCTTCCGGCGTCAGGTACACGCCCTGCTTCAGCTGGCCGGCGACCTCCTCGGGGCTCAGCCCGATCTCGGCGGCGATGGCCTTGGCCGCGGCGTCCGGATCGTCCTTGATGACGTTGAGCGCGCGGGCCTCCTGCTGACGCCAGATGTCGACCACCTCGGGATGGGCAGTGGCGAATTCGTCGGCCACGACGCCGAGGTCGAGGGTGGGTTTGCCGTCGCGGGCCAGCTGGCGGCTGGTGATCAGGTCCTTACCGTTGGCGCGCAACTGGTCAAGCGTCGGCAGCCACGAGTAGCCGGCGTCGATGTCGCCGCGGTCGAACGCCGCCAGGATCGCCTGCGGCTGCAGGTCGACGAGCTGAACGTCGCTGGGCGACAACCCGTTCTGGCTCAGCGCCGCGAGCAGGCTGTAGTGCGCGGTCGACGCGAACGGAGTGCCCACCCGCTTACCCCGCAGGTCGGCGATCGTGGTGACGCCACTGCCGTTGCGCGCCACCAGTGCCTCGTTGTCGCCGGCGACGTCGAGCACGAACGCGACCTTGTACGGGATGTTCAGCGGCGCCGAGAGTCCGCGCGCCACCGGGCTCGAGCCGAGCGCCCCGAAGTCGAGTTCCTTGGCGACGAACGCGGTGTTGACGTCGGCGCCCGAGTCGAACTTCGTCCACTTGACGTTGTAGTCCGGCAACGCGTCCTCGAGCCACCGGTTGTTCTTCACGATCAGGTCGCCACTCGGAAAGGTCTGGTACGCAATGCGGATCGTGGGCTTCTCGGCATCCTGTCCGGAGCGGTCCACCGAGCACCCCGCCAGGGCCAGCGTCGCCACCGCCAGGACCGCCAACCCGGCGATATGGATGCGCTTGAGTCTCATATCTTTCCTCTCCAAGGGACGGCGCGCCGTTCGATCGTGCGCAGGAGACCGTCGATGATCAGGCCGGAGATGCCGATGGCGAAGATGCCGACCAGCACGACCGGGGTGTTGTTGTAGTTGCTGGCGTCCTTGACCAGGCCGCCGACACCGGGGATCCCGTTGAACAGCTCGGCCGCCACCACCGACGAGTACGCCATGCCCACCGCGAGGCGGATGCCGGTGAACGTCTCCGGCAGTGCCGACGGCACGACGACGTCGCGGATCACCTCACCGCGGGAGGCGCCCAGCGCGCGGGCAGCCTCGGTCAGGGCGACGGGCGTGGCCAGCACGGCCGCCGTCGTCGCCACCGCCGCGGGCGGAAGCGCCGCCAGCGCGAGCAGCGTGATCTTCGGAGCCTCGTCGATGCCGAGCCAGATGACCAGGAGGAAGAAGTAGGCCAGCGGGGGCAATGCCCGCAGGAAGGTCAGCCACGGCTCCAGCACGCTGCGCACCCAGGCGATCGAGCCCATCACCAGTCCGAGCAGGACTCCGAGCACCACCCCGATGACGACGCCGGCCAGCACCCGGCGCAACGTCATGTACAGGTGCTCGACCAGCAGGTAGCCGCCGTAGCCGCGCACCCCGTCGTGGGTTGTCGACACGTCGAGGAACGCCCGCCACACCGAAGCGGGATAGGGCACGAACGTCTGGTTCCAGATGCCGCTGACCGCGGCGAGCTGCCACAGTCCGAAGAACACCGCCAGCGACAGCAGCGGCAGCACGGCGCGGCTGAACCGCCCGCCCCACCTGGCACGCGGCGATGCGGCGGGCGGGTCGAGTTGAGACTGCTCCGGTGCGATATCGACGAAGACCGACACGGTGGCGACTTTCTGTGGGCTGAAGGGGTGGGAAGGCTTCAGCGACAACAGCAGTCGTCGGACAGCGCGCGGTTCACCGGGATATTGCTACCGGGCCGCCCGGGCGGTGGGAAGAATTGCGATCCCCGTGAATCTATTCGGGGTGGCTGCCCCTGGCGTCGAGGCGGCGCAGTACGCGGTCGACGATCGTCGGGTCGGTGCCGGATTCAGAGCGGGCCTCGACGACGGCGTCGCGTGCGGCCGCGAGCATCTCGTCCTTGAGGGCGTTGACCGTCATGGCGTGGTCGGTGTGGGCGTCGTGGGAATCGGCGTCGGGTGGGGCGAAGCCGATCGAATGCCACATCCGTTCGGCGTTCTCCCGCGCATGGTCGATCACGTCGGAGTCGGCGTCGTCGTCCTCGCTCAGTTCGTCGAGGCGCTTCATCCCGGCCTCCCGGGCGCGCCGGATGAGGTCTTGGACGGCGTCGTCCTCTTCACCGGGTGACGCACGCACGCCGAGCCGCCGGACCAGGGCGGGCAGCGTCAGCCCCTGCAGCAGCAGCGTGACGACGATGACCACGAACGCGAAGAACACCAGGCGTTCGCGTTCCGGGAAGGTGGGCGGCAGGGCCAGCACGGCGGCCAAGGTGACCACACCGCGCATCCCCGCCCACGACGAGATCGTCATCTCCCGCCAGCCGATCGGTTCGGCTACATGTTCTTTGCGCCGGTGCAGTCGTTCGTCGAGGCTGGCGACCGGGAAGATCCACAGGAATCGCACGACGATGACCACCAGCGTGATCAGCAGGCCCTGCACGAGCAGTTCCTGCAGCGGCGCGTCGATGCTGGCCGCCACGGCGCGCATCTGCAGCCCGACGAACGCGAACGCCGACCCGGTCAGCAGCAGTTCGACGATCTCCCAGGTGGTCCCGGTGGCGAGCCGGGTCTGTGAGGATTCGGTGTCGCCGTAGCGGCTCATCGCCAGCGCCACGGTCACCACGGCAAGGACGCCGCTGCCGTGGACCGCGTCGGCGGCCGCGTACGCGGCGAACGGCACGACCAGGACGAGTCCGCTTCCCGCGGGGTGCGGCGGCAGCTTGTTGATCAGCCAGCGGGTCGCGATGGCGATGACCAGCCCGACCCCGACGCCGAGCACGACGGCCAGACCGAGGGCCTCACCGGCACCCCACGCGGAGAATGCACCGGTCATGGTGCCCGCGACCGCCACCTCGTAGAGGACCAGGGACGTCGCGTCGTTGGAGAGACCCTCGCCTTCGAGGATGGTGCGCAGCCGGCGCGGGATGCCCAGCTTCTGGGCCACCGCGGTGGCGGCCACCGCATCGGGCGGGGCGACCGCCGCGCCGAGGGCGATCGCGGCGATCAGCGGAACGGTCGGCACCAGGGCGTGCAGTGTCGCACCGACCGCGACGGCGGTGACGCCGACGAGCGCGACGGCCAGCAGCGCGATGGGGCGGCGGTTGTCGAGGAACTCCCGCCACGAGGTGCGGCGCGCGGCGGCGAACAGCAGTGGCGGCAGGACGAGCGGAAGGATGAGTTCGGGGTTGGGGGACAGGACGGGGATGCCGGGGATGAACGCCAGGGCCAATCCGAACGCCAGCATGACGGCCGGATACGGGATCGACAGGCGCTGTGCCGCGGGGGCCAGGACGACAGTGGCCGCCAGCAGCGCCAGGAGCAGCGAGAATGCGGCCAAGGCTGGGGTCCTTCCTCAGGCGGGGGTGTTCCTGGGGGTGTTCCCATACCCGCTATCGCCCTGCCACACCCCCCGCGGTGCGCCGGAACTCGGTGGGGTTGACCCCGCGCACCCTCTTGAACGCCGCGCTGAAGCCGAACGGGTCGGCGTAACCGACGGCGCGGGCCACGGCCGCGACGGTCGCCGACTTCTGCTCGACCAGCACATCGGCCGCGAGCGTCATCCGCCAGCGGGTGAGGTAGGTCAGAGGCGGTTCGCCGAGCAGGTCGGCGAACCGCTTGGCGAGCGTCGCCCGCGAAACGCCGGTGCGGTCGGCCAGCGACGCCACCGTCCAGGGTGCCGCCGGATCGGAGTGCATGAGGCGCAGTGCCTCCCCCACCACAGGATCCCGCTGGGCGGCCCACCACGCCGGTGGCTCGCCGCCGGGCCGGTCGAACCACTCGCGCAGCGTGCAGACCAACATCCAGTCGAGCAGCCGGTCGAGCACCACCTGCTGGCCGGGGATGTCGAGCGCCACTTCGGCGGCGAGATGGTCCAGCACCGCGTCGCCGGTGCCTCCGGCCTCGACCCGCAGCACCACGGGCAGGGCGTCCAGCAGGCGACGGCTGATCTCACCGCGCACCGGATAGGCGCCGACGATCAGGGTGGTCGCGCCCGCGCCGGCCGCGGCGCCGTCGTTCCAGCCGAGCCGGTGTCGGGTACCGCCCTGGTCGGGGGTGGAGCAGAATTCGCCGCAGGCCAGCGGTTCCGCCGTCGTATCGAGTTCGTCGACGAACATGAACGTTCCGGGACCGCGCACGACGACTGTCTCGTACGCGCCGAGCCGCTCCGGCGGGCCGTCGTCCGGGACGATCCAGCCGGCGCCGTTGAGCACTGTGGCCAAGGTCAGTGGCGCGCCGTCGACGAAGTGCAATGCCCACGGCGCGGTCAACGCAGAACTGCCGAAGAGCGACCCGTGGGCGCGAACGCCGCGGAACAGATCACCGAAGACGTCCACCTCCGCGAGGGTAGACGATCAGACAGGAATTCCGGCGCGTTACCCATGGAACCGTCTGCCGCAACGCGGTTGACTGTGGTCATGAGTACCGAAGCCGACGCGTTGACCGCCGAAGACCTCGAGTTCCTCCGTCGCCCCCTGCACGGGTACCTGACCACGGCCGCCGGGCCGCTGCCGCCCGAGCCCCGGCCCGTGTGGTTCGAGGCCACCGAGGACGGCGCCGTCCAACTCTTCACACCTCCGCAGTCGGCGAAGATCCGGCGCCTGCGCCGTGACCCGCGCGCCTCCCTCGTCGTCGCGGCCCCGGTGGGCGAGCGGGAACGCTGGGTGTCGATCACCGGTGCCGTCACCGTGGAAGCCGACGGCGCCCACGACCTGGCCCGGCGCCTCGCCGCGCGGTACTGGGACCTCGACGACCCGGTCCGCGCGCACGACCTCGCCGGCATCCTGGGCGAGGAGCAGGTTCGCCTCGTCCTCCACCCGGAGCGCGTGAACCGTTACCGGTACGAAGTCTGATCGTCGGCACATAAGCTGCCTTACCGTTACCTTATCTTTTCCTTAAATTCCTTATTTCGGGTGTACGGTGGCATGCATCGCTCGGTGCTCACCCTCGACGGAAGGAACCGGAGATGGCTGACGGATCTGCACGAATCGTCCTGGTGACGGGCGCGTCGAGGGGTGTCGGCGCCGAGGTGGCGCGCCACTTCGCCGGCCCCGACACCCACGTCGTCGTCCACTACCGGGACAACGTCGCACGGGCCAACGACGTCGCCGAGGCCATCCGCACCGCGGGCGGGCAGGCATCGACCCTGGCCGCCGACATCTCCGACGAGGCCGGCGCGGCGGCGATGATGGGATCCGTCGCGGCCCGCTTCGGCCGGTTGGACGCCTTGGTCCTCAACGCGTCAGGTGCGCTCACGGGCTCCGATCCGCACGCCGCCATGCGACTCAACGGTGATGCGCAGCGCCGACTCGCCCAGATGGCGGTGACGCTGATGCCGGTCGGTGGCCGCATCGTGTTCGTCACCAGCCATCAGGCCCACTTCTTCCCCCACAAGGCAGTGCCGAAGGGTCTCGTCGGCGTCGCCGCGAGCCAGCGCGCCGGCGAAACCGCGCTCTACCGGATGCGCTCCATGCTCGCGCGCGCCGGCGTCCACCTCACCGTGGTGTCGGCGGACATGATCGACGGCGGTCACCTGCCGGGCGTCGGCGCATTCGCCGCGGCGATCGTCGGCGCGGCGTCGGCCCCGAACGCGCCGAGCATCGTCTACGCCGGCACGGCCGACTTCCTGCAGACGGCGTGACCGCCGCGCCGGCGGAGGGCGGGCACGCCACTGGTTCCGGCGGATGGCAAACTATCGCGATGCAAATCGCGATTCCCCGCGAGTCTCAGGCTGGTGAGACGCGTGTGGCTGCCACGCCGCAGACGGTCGGGCAGATCATCAAGCTGGGTTATTCGGTGGTGGTCGAGTCCGGTGCGGGTGCGGCGTCGAGTTTTTCCGATGCGGCGTACGCGGAGGCCGGTGCCGATATCGGGTCGTTCGATCAGGTGTGGTCGGCCGATGTGGTGCTCAAGGTCAACGCCCCCAGTGACGGCGAGATCGCCGCGTTGCGTGACGGCGCGACGCTGATCAGCCTGATCTCGCCGGCGCTGAATCCGGAACTGGTAGACAAGCTCTCGTCGCGCCGGATCACCGTGCTGGCGATGGATGCGGTCCCGCGGATCTCGCGGGCGCAGTCGCTGGACGTGTTGTCGTCGATGGCGAACATCGCCGGGTATCGCGCGGTGGTAGAGGCGGCGCACACCTTCGGCCGGTTCTTCACCGGTCAGGTGACCGCCGCGGGCAAGGTGCCGCCGGCCAAGGTGCTGGTGGTGGGTGCCGGGGTGGCCGGGTTGGCGGCGATCGGCGCGGCGGGCAGCCTGGGGGCGATCGTGCGGGCCACCGATCCGCGTCCGGAGGTGGCCGACCAGGTCGCCTCCCTGGGCGGGGAGTATCTGGCGGTGGATCCGGCGGCAGCGGAGGTGTCGGCCACGGGTTACGCCAAGGAGATGGGCGAGGACTACAAGGCGCGTGAGGCGGCGCTATATGCCGAGCAGTGCAAAGACGTCGACATCATCATCACCACCGCGCTGATTCCGGGCCGGCCCGCGCCGCGGATCATCACCGCCGACATGGTGGCCTCGATGAAGCCGGGCAGCGTGATCGTCGACATGGCCGCGGCCAACGGCGGCAACGTCGAGGGCACCGTCAAGGATCAGGCGATCGTCACCGAGGGCGGGGTGACGATCATCGGCTACACCGACCTGGCCGGGCGCCTGCCCGCCCAAGCCTCCCAGCTGTACGGCACCAACCTGGTCAACCTGCTCAAACTGCTCACCCCGAACAAGGACGGCCAGCTCACGCTGGACTGGGACGACGTGGTGCAGCGGTCGGTGACCGTGGTGCGCGACGGCGAGATCACCTGGCCACCACCACCGGTGCAGGTGTCGGCGGCACCGGCCGCCGCGGCGACGAAGCCGGCACCGGTGGAGCAGAAGCCGGCCAAGGAGCCGATGTCGACAGGCCGCCGGCTGGGGATCACCTTCGCCGCCGCCGCGGTGCTGTTCGTCCTGATCGCGCTGTCTCCGGCCGCGCTACAGGTCCATCTCACCGTGTTCGCGCTGGCCATCGTCATCGGCTACTACGTGATCGGCAATGTGCACCATGCGCTGCACACCCCGCTGATGTCGGTGACCAACGCGATCTCCGGGATCATCGTCGTCGGCGCCCTGCTGCAGATCGGGCATCACGACCCCGCGATCACCGCACTGGCCGCGGTGGCGATCCTGCTGGCCAGCATCAACGTCTTCGGCGGGTTCGCGGTCACCCGCCGCATGCTGGCCATGTTCTCGAGGAGCTGACGAGATGCTTTCACTGGAAACCACCGCCACGGCCGCCTACGTCGTGGCTGCCATCCTGTTCATCCTCGCGCTGGCCGGCCTGTCCAAGCACGAAACCTCCAGGGCGGGTAACACCTACGGCATCGCCGGGATGGCCGTCGCGCTGGTCGCGACCATCGCCCTCGCCCTCGATCACGACATCGAACCCCTCGGACTCGGACTGCTGGTCGGCGCCATGGCCATCGGTGCGGCGATCGGGCTGTGGCGGGCGAAGGTCGTCGAGATGACCGGCATGCCCGAACTGATCGCGCTGCTGCACAGCTTCGTCGGCCTGGCCGCGGTGCTGGTCGGCTGGAACGGCTACCTGCACGTCGAGGCCCAGCCCGGCGGCTCCGAGGCCACCGCACTCGGCGCCGAAGGCATGCTCGGCATCCACTCCGCCGAGGTCGTCATCGGCGTGTTCATCGGCGCGGTCACCTTCACCGGCTCGATCGTGGCCAACCTGAAACTGTCGGCGCGGATCAAGTCCGCACCGATGATGCTGCCCGGCAAGAACATCCTCAACGTCGGCGCGCTAGTGGCGTTCGTCGTGCTCACCGTGTGGTTCGTCATCGACCCGCAGCTGTGGCTGCTGGTGGTGGTCACCGTGCTGGCGCTGCTGCTGGGCTGGCATCTGGTCGCCTCCATCGGCGGCGGCGACATGCCCGTCGTGGTGTCGATGCTCAACAGCTACTCGGGCTGGGCCGCCGCCGCATCGGGCTTCCTGCTCGCCAACGACCTGCTCATCGTCACCGGCGCACTGGTCGGCTCCTCTGGTGCCTACCTGTCCTACATCATGTGCAAGGCCATGAACCGCTCGTTCATCTCCGTGATCGCGGGCGGCTTCGGGATCGAGGCGGGCCCGGCCGAGGACAAGGACTACGGCGAGCACCGCGAGATCACCGCCGAGGGCGCCGCCGAACTGCTGTCGTCGGCCAGTTCGGTGATCATCACCCCCGGCTACGGCATGGCCGTCGCCCAAGCCCAGTACGGCGTCGCCGACCTGACCCGCAAACTGCGCGAACGCGGCGTCAACGTGCGCTTCGGTATCCACCCGGTCGCCGGACGGCTGCCCGGCCACATGAACGTGCTGCTCGCCGAGGCCAAGGTGCCCTACGACATCGTCCTCGAGATGGACGAGATCAACGACGACTTCGCCGACACCGACGTCGTGCTGGTCATCGGCGCCAACGACACCGTCAACCCCGCCGCCTCCGAGGACCCGGGCAGCCCCATTGCCGGGATGCCGGTGCTCACGGTGTGGAACGCCCACAACGTGATCGTCTTCAAACGGTCGATGGCCTCGGGCTACGCGGGTGTGCAGAATCCGCTGTTCTTCCGCGACAACACCCAGATGCTCTTCGGCGACGCCAAGGACCGCGTCGACGCCATCAACGCGGCGCTCTCGGTCAGCGAGAAGGTCTGAGGCGCAGAGATGCCCGTCGACCGGCTGTTGCCGTCGGAGGAGGCGCGCGAGCTCGTCGCGCTGACCCGCGACATCGCCGACAAGGTACTCGATCCGATCGTCGACGCGCACGAGAAGTCCGAGACCTACCCGGAGGGAGTCTTCCCCCAGCTCGGCGCGGCGGGACTGTTGAGCCTCCCGCAACCCGAGGAGTGGGGCGGCGGGGGGCAGCCGTACGAGGTGTATCTCCAGGTCCTCGAGGAGATCGCGGCGCGCTGGGCGGCGGTCGCGGTCGCGGTCAGCGTGCACAGCCTGTCGTCGCATCCGCTGCTGGTGTTCGGCACCGAGGAGCAGAAGCAGCGCTGGCTGCCGGGAATGCTCTCCGGTTCGCAGATCGGGGCGTACAGCCTGTCCGAGCCACAGGCAGGCTCCGATGCGGCCGCCCTGCGTTGCACCGCAACATCCTCCGGCGACGGTTACGTGATCACCGGCGAGAAGTCGTGGATCACCCACGGCGGACGGGCCGACTCCTACACATTGTTCGCCCGCACGGGCGAGGGCTCGCGCGGCATCAGTTGCTTCCTCATCCCTGGCGATCAGCCCGGCCTGTCCTTCGGCAAACCCGAGGAGAAGATGGGGCTGCACGCGGTACCGACCACGTCGGCCTATTACGACCACGCGGCCGTCGACGCGGATCGGCGCATCGGCGCCGAGGGCCAGGGCCTGCAGATCGCGTTTTCCGCCTTGGACTCCGGACGGCTCGGCATCGCGGCGGTGGCGGTCGGCCTGGCGCAGGCCGCACTCGACGAGGCGACGGCGTACGCCAATGAGCGAACGACGTTCGGCCGCAAGATCATCGACCACCAGGGGCTGGGGTTCCTGCTCGCCGACATGGCGGCCGCGGTGGTCAGCGCCCGCGCCACCTACCTCGACGCCGCGCGGCGGCGTGATCAGGGTCTGCCCTACTCGACGCAGGCCAGCGTCGCCAAGCTCGTCGCCACGGACGCGGCGATGAAGGTGACCACCGACGCCGTCCAGGTGCTCGGCGGGGTCGGCTACACCCGCGACTTCCGCGTGGAGCGCTACATGCGCGAAGCGAAGATCACCCAGATCTTCGAGGGCACGAATCAGATTCAGCGGCTGGTGATCTCGCGATCGCTCAGCGGCTGACCGGGCGGTCGGTGCGGCTGTACTCCGACCAGCTGCCCGGATACAGCCGGGCGTTGGCGAACCCGGTGCGCTCCAGTGTCAGCAGGGTGTGGCAGGCCGTCACACCGGAGCCGCAGTAGGCGATGACGTCGACACCGTCGGCCACGCCGGCATCCTGATAGCTCCGCCGGATCTCGTCGCGGTCCACCAGCCGCCCGTCCGACCCGACGTTGTCCCGGCAGGGCAGGTTGACCGCGCCGGGGATGTGGCCGGCTCGGGGATCGACCGGTTCGTACTCGCCGCGGAAGCGGTCACCGTTGCGGGCGTCCAGCACCACGGCACCGTCCGCGGTGACGTCATCGATGTTCGCGAGCCTGTCGGTTGGCCACGGCGTCGGAGTGAACGTCGCGCGGTCGACGACGGATTCGGCGGTTTCCAACCGGTCCCGGTACGCGGCCATGCCGCCGTCGAGCACCGCCGCCCGCCGGCCGATCACCCGCAGCAAGATCATTCGCTTTCCCCTGCCACGCCGGTGATGTTAGGACTGCTACCACAATTCGGGAAATGTGTCTCACATTCTGGTTGCGAGGCGTTTGGTGTAGAAGACCCGCTCGTAACCGTCGGCGCGGCCGCGGCCGGTCTCGACGTAGCCGTGCCGCGGGTAGAACGTCAGGTTCTCGGTCATCGCGACGTTGGTGTACAGCCGTATCTCGGGCAGCCCCAGTTCCCGGGCGTCGGCCTCGGCGCGGTCCAGCAGCGCCGTACCGTATCCGCCGCCCTGCGCTGCAGGGGAGACCGCGATGGTGTCGAGAAGCAGATGGTCTGCCCGCGGCATCGTCACCAGCAACGCGACCGGCGCGTCCGGCCCGTCGACCGTCCACACGCGCGCGGTGTCCAGCAGGGCGCGGTAGTCGTGAACCATCGGCGCCGGCGGTCGCCCGATGCGCTCGACGTACTTCTCGAACGCGGCCGCGACGAGCCGTTCGAGGGCAGGCACGTCAGCGGCGGTGGCCCGGCGGGCGGAGTGTCGATGCATCGTCATATCGTGACGGGCATGGACTTCGCGATGTCGGCAAAGGCGCTCGACTACCACCAGCGGCTGACGGAATTCATGACCGAGCACGTCTTCCCCGCGGAGGCGGAGTACCACCGCTACCGCGAGGAGGCCGGTCCCAGGGACCACACCGTCCCGCCCGTGGTCGAGGACCTCAAGAAGCTGGCCAAGGACCGCGGGCTGTGGAACCTGTTCCTGCCGTCGATCTCCGGGCTGTCGAACCTCGAATACGCCGAACTGGCCGAGCTCTCCGGCTGGAGCATGGAGATCGCCCCGGAAGTGATCAACTGCGCCGCCCCCGACACCGGCAACATGGAGACCCTGCACCTGTTCGGCAACGAAGAGCAGCGCAAGCAGTGGCTCGACCCGCTTCTGAACGGGGAGATCCGCAGCGCGTTCGCGATGACCGAACCGGCCGTCGCCTCGTCCGATGCCCGCAACATCGAGACGACGATGCTGCGCGACGGCGCCGACTACGTGATCAACGGCCGCAAGTGGTGGATCACCGGCGCCGCCGACCCGCGCTGCAAGATCCTCATCGTCATGGGCCGCACCAATCCCGACGCGGCCAGCCATCAGCAGCAGTCGATGATCCTGGTGCCCATTGATACTGATGGGGTCACCGTCCGTCGTTCTTTGCCGGTGTTCGGGTGGCAGGACCAGCACGGTCACTGCGAGATCGTGTTCGACAACGTCCGCGTGCCCGCCGAGAACCTCCTGCACGAGGAGGGCTCCGGTTTCGCGATCGCCCAGGCCCGGCTGGGCCCCGGCCGCATCCACCACTGCATGCGTGCGCTCGGTGCCGCCGAGCGAGCTCTGGCGCTGATGGTCGACCGCGTGCAGAAGCGCGTCGCGTTCGGTAAGCCGCTCGCCGAGCAGGGTGTCGTGCGTGAGGCGATCGCCAAGTCCCGCAACGAGATCGACCAGGCGCGGCTGCTGTGCCACAAGGCGGCGTGGACCATCGACCAGCAGGGCAACAAGGCCGCCCATGTGCTGGTCTCCCAGATCAAGGCCGTCGCACCACAGGTGGCGTGCGACGTCATCGACCGCGCGATCCAGGTCCACGGCGGCGCCGGCGTGTCCGACGACTTCCCGCTGGCCCGGCTGTACGCGTGGCACCGGGCGATGCGGTTGTTCGACGGCCCGGACGAAGTGCACATGCGGACCATCGCGCGCGCCGAGCTCGGCCGCGAGAAATCGCCGTTCGCAGCGGCGGTGACGCGCTAGTGACCTCGGCCGGCGACGAACTCTCGGGCGCCTGGAACTTCCGCGACGTCTCCGAGCTGACCGGGATCGCCCCAGGGGTCTTCTTCCGCGCCAGTGAGCTGTCCAGGCTCGACGACGACGGCCGCGCCGCGCTGACCGGTTACGGCGTCACCGATGTGGCCGATCTGCGCACCCTGCGCGAATTGGAGCGGCACGGCCCCGGCCTGGTGCCCGCCGGCGTGGACATCCACCATCTGCCGTTCATCGAGACGGTGGCCTCCGACGGGGAGGCCCCGCACGAGTACGCCTTCCAGCGGATGATGACCGACAAACCCGACGACGAGTCGGTCAGCGCGGCGGCCGCCCGCTACATGACCGAGGAGTACGGGCGCATCGCCTCGGCCCCACTGGCGCAGCGCGCGGTGCGCGAGGTGGTGACACTGCTGGGGTCGGGCCGCCGGGTGCTGGCGCACTGCTTCGCGGGTAAGGACCGCACCGGGTTCACGATCGCGGTCGTACTCGAAGCCGCGGGTGTGGACCGCGACGCGATCATGGCCGACTACCTGCGCAGCAACGACGCCGTCCCGCGGCTTCGGGACAGCATCCTCGCGACGATCCGCGAGCGGGCCGCCGAAAACCCCGAGGTACTGGAACTGGCCGAAGCCCGGCTGACGGAGTCGGTGCTCGGCGTGCGCGAGGAGTACCTCGAGGCCTCGCGCCGCACGGTCGTCGACCAGTACGGCTCGATCGACGGCTACCTGTCCGCGGCCGGCGTGACCGCCGAGGAGTTGAACCGGCTCCGGTCGATCCTGCGCGGCTGACTCGCGTCGTTCGTAACCGTACGGCGGTTTTCAGGCCCATTCTCCGCCACCAGGTCACGAACGCGGGCCTGTCGGTCCCCTGGGCCACACTGCACGTCATGAAAGGGCCGTTTCTCGGCAGTGCCGCCCTGGCGGCCGGGATGACCCGGCACGCCTTGCGCACCCGGTACGTCGCGGTGCACAAGGACGTCTACGTCGCCAAGGACACCGAGATGACGGCCCTGCTCCGCGCGCGGGCGTGCTGGCTACGAGCCCGAGGCCACGGTGTCCTCGCCGGTTTCAGCGCGTCGGCCCTGCACGGCGCCCGGTGGATCGACGGACGGCGACCGGCAACCGTCATCGACACCAACCGCCGCCGCGAGCCCGGCGTCCTGGTCTGGGCAGACGCCGTCGAGCTCGACGAGATCTGCGTCATCGACGGGATGCGGGTCACGACGCCGCTGCGCACAGCCATCGACCTGGCCCGCCACTATCCCGTCGACAGGTCCGTGCCGGCCATCGACGCGCTCGCACGCGCGGCGCGACTGAAGGTCGCCGACCTTCACGACGCGCTGCCGCGCTATGCCGGCTGGAAGGGCATCAAGCAGGCCCGTGTTGCCGTCGACCTCGTCGACCCGGGCGCCGAATCGCCCCGGGAGACATGGCTGCGCTTGCTGATCATCCGGGCGGGGTTTCCGCGACCCGAGACCCAGGTGCCGGTATACGACGAATACGGTGCGCTCATCGGCGAGGTGGATGTGGGGTGGCGCGACCTCAAGATCGCCGCCGAGTACGAGGGCGACCACCATCGCACCAACCGGCTGGTTTTCCGCAAGGACATCCGGCGCATCGAGGCGCTCATCGACGCGGGCTGGATCGTCATTCGGGTGACCGCCCTGGATACCGAAGGCGGCATCATCAGCCGGCTCAGATCCGCGTTCGCATCGCGTTCGTCACTGGACGGCGGTTTTCCGGCCTGTTCTCCGCCACCAGGTCACGAACGCGAACTCATCACTGCGTCAGGTAGACCCCGACGCCCCACGCCACCGTCGCCAGCAGCGCGCCCGCCAGCTCCACCCCCACCGACAGGGCGACTCCCTTGATCGCGTGGACCGTCGACGCCCACGCCACCCGCTGGTCGTGGCGCACACCGAGTTCGGCGAGGTACACCCCGCCGACGAACCCGACGACCAGCCCGAGCACCGGGATGACGAAGAACCCGACCACGCCGAGCACACCGCCGACGACCAGACTCATGGTCCGCACGTCGGCCGCACGCATCCGCCGCATCGGCCACAGGTACTTGACCAGTAGCGCCGCCCCCAGGATCGCCGTGACCACACCCAACGTCACCCATGCGGTCACGTTCTGTTCGACGACGGCCCACACCGCGATCGCGCCGAACACCAGCAGCGTCCCGGGCAGCAACGGCACCACGATGCCGACCATGCCGACGGCGATCGCCAACGCGACGAGGAAGATCCCTCCGGCGCTCACGGTCGCCGGCCGCGCGCCCACTGCACGGTTCCCATGGTCTTGGTCCGCACACCGACCAGGCCGAGGCTTTCGAGCGCATCGCCCAGTTCGTCCTCGTCGAACACCCGCGCACCGGCGTTGGGCAGCACGTTGATCAGGCGGGCAGCCGGCCCGGCGGTCGGCACCATGACGGCCATGCGCCGGCCGGGCCGCAGCACGCGCACCATCTCCGCCAGCGCGGCCGACGGGTCGGGGATCAGCTGCAGCATCGCCACCGAGACCACCGCGTCGACGGATTCGTCGCGCAGCGGCAACCGTTGGGCGTCGGCGCGGAGGAACCCGACGTTGGGCCCCGCCTCGGCGCGCACCGCGCGGGCGAGCATCGGCTCGGAGATGTCGACGCCCAGTGCCAGCCCGCCCGGACCGGCCGCACGGCCCAGAGCCGCCGTCACGTTGCCAGGGCCGCTGCCGACGTCGAGCGCGACGCCCCCGACCGGCACGCTCAGCCACTCGAGCGGCAACTGCCACGCCGCCAGGACCTTTCGGATGACGGTCTGGGAGTTGTCGTAGACCAGCGAACCGAGCCTCGACGACCACAGGGTCTGGATCGTTCCGGTGTTGCGGTCGCCCTCGTCGGTCAGCAGGTCGAGATATCCCTTGCTGACGTCGAGATGTTCGGGCGGGTCGGCGAGCAGCCGTTGAGCCATGGTGAGCGCGGTGTCCACAACCCCACGGTACCGCCGCCCGGTCAGGCTCCGAGCTGGTCCGCCAGATCCAGAAAATCGGTTGCCAGCACGTCGAATTCGCCGTCCTCGGCAGGTGGCGGCGTCCGGCCGGGTCCCCGCTCGAGCGGCCGCACGACGTACGCCGTCCGCAGACCCGCGTCCCGGGCGGCCCGCAGATCGGATGGATGGGCGGCGACGAGCATCAGCTCATCCGGTGCGACGTCGAGCAGCGCCGCACAACCAAGGTACGCCTCGGCATCCGGCTTGTAGTGGCCGAACAGCTCGGCCGAGATGACGCAGTCCCACGGCAGCCCGGCGTGTTTGGCCATGTTCGTCAGCAGCGACACGTTGCCGTTGGACAGCGTGGTGATCACGTAGCGCTGCTTGAGCCGGATCAGGCCCGCGACGGAATCCGGCCAAGGGTTCAGCCGGTGCCACACCCGGTTGAGGTGCTCGGCGTCCTCGTCGCTCACCGAGATATCCTGCGCGGCAAGCAGATCATCGAGGATCATCCGGTGCAGGCCGTCGAGCTTCGTCCACGGCAGCTCACCGCGACGGACCCGGTCCATCGCGGCGGGGTATCCCGCCCGCCAGTCGTCGGCGAACGCCGGCCAGTCCGCGGACACCCCGTGGTCGCGGCCGAACCGCTCGAGTTCGGCGATCACGCTCGACCGCCAGTCGACCACGGTGCCGAACACGTCGAACGCCAGCGCGCGGATCACGGTCATCTGCGCTTCGCGCAAGCGCTCATCACGGTTCCAGGACCAACTTGCCCTTGATCTCGCCGTCGGCGAGCGCCTGCAGCGCCGCCGCTCCCTCGGCGAGTGGATAACGCACCGGCGGTGGCGGCCGCAGTCCGGCCTCGACCAACGCGGCCAGCTCAGCGCCGACGGCGGCCTGCGCGGCGGGGTGCTTCCTGACGAACTCACCCCACCCGACGCCGACGACGCTCACGTTGCGCAGCAGCAGCCGGTTCACCTTCACCGTGGGAATGCCGCCGCCCGAGGCGAATCCGATCACGAGCAGCCGTCCTTCCGGCGCCAGCACCCGCACCGCATCGTCGAAGGCCGGGCCGCCGATCGGGTCGACGACGATGTCAGCCCCACGGCCGCCGGTGGCGTCGAGGACGGCCTGCTTCCACCCGTCGGCCAGCGGCAGCACCACGTCGGCACCGAGACCGGAGAGGAACTCCTCGGCGCCGGTTCGGTGCACCATCGCGATCACCGTGGCGCCTTGGGCCTTGGCGAGCTGGATCGCGGCGGTCCCGATGCCGCCTGCCGAACCGAGCACCAGCACGGTCTCGCCCGGCACCAGCCCGCCGCGGCGGGCCAGCGCGAACTGCATCGTGTAATAGTTGCCCAGCAGCGCCGCCGCCGAGGCGTCGTCGATCCCGTCGGGTGTGGGGATCACACTGTCCGGCAGGGCCGCCACCCGGCCGGCGAACCCACCCATCAGCGTGAACGCCGAAACCCGCTGTCCGGGAGCGAAACCGGAACCCTCGGGTGCTGAGCGCACCACACCGGCTACCTCCATGCCCGGGATGAACGGCGGATCCAGCCGCAGCTGGTACTCGCCGCGCAGCAGCAGCAGGTCCGGGAAGGTCACGCCGGCCGCACCGACGTCGATGACCACCGCCTCACCGGAGACGGGGTCGTCGACGTCGGTG
Organism: Mycolicibacterium litorale; assembly: GCF_014218295.1. Next base: position 101,399 of record NZ_AP023287.1, on the reverse strand, counting down.
TACACCAGGCCGGAGGGACCGGAGAGTTCTTGCGCCAGAAGCGCTTTCATCCGGACTCAGCCGAGCTTGAAGCTGGCCTGCTGCGCCGCGGACAGATCGGTGATCTCGGTCCACTTGGCCGCGACGTCGTCGAGGGTGGGCACCCCTTCGGTGAACGTCACACCCTCGTTCTGGAACAGCGCGGTGCGCTGCACCTTGCCGCCGCCGACGATGAAGACGGAGTCGGTGTCGGCGAGTTCCTCGGTCATCAGGTACGCCACGACCGGCGCCACGTACTCGGGGGTGAGCTTCTCGAAGACCTCCGGCGGCAGGATGTCCTGGGTCATCCGGGTGGCGGCGATCGGGGCGACGGCGTTGGTCTTGATGTTGTACTTCGCGCCCTCCTGGGCGAGCGTGTTGATCAGGCCGACGAGGCCGAGTTTGGCGGCGCCGTAGTTGGCCTGCCCGAAGTTGCCGAACAACCCGCTGGTCGAGGTGGCGACCACGACGCGGCCGAAGCTCTGCTCACGAAAGTGCGGCCAGGCCGCGCGGATCACGTTGTACCCGCCGTACAGGTGCACCTTGAGCACGGCGTCCCAGTTCTCGAACGTCATCTTGTGGAACGTGCCGTCGCGCAGGATGCCCGCGTTGCTGACCACGCCGTCGACCTTGCCGAACTCGTCGAGCGCGGTCTTGATGATGTTCTCGGCGCCCTCCGGTTCGGCGACCGAGTCGTAGTTGGCCACGGCGCGGCCGCCGGCCTCCTTGATCTCGTTCACCACCTGATCGGCCATGGCCGAGCCCGCACCGGTGCCGTCGCGCGCACCGCCGAGGTCGTTGACCACCACGCTGGCGCCCTCACGGGCCAGCGTCAGCGCGTACTCGCGACCGAGTCCTCCGCCTGCTCCGGTGACGACGATGACGCGATCCTGCACTCCTGGCATGGGTTTCCTTTCGAGTTCCTGTGATTTCGGTGTCGTTGGTCGCGGTGAGCGCAACCAACGACACCGAAATCGCTAAAACAGCCGACGGGCGAGCTTCCAAGCCTTCTCTGTATACGGGGGATAGATGAAGGCACCGACGTCGGGTCGGGTCGGTTTGGTCATCACCGTCTTGCGGTGGCTGAACGTCTCGAACCCGAACCTGCCGTGGTAGGCCCCCATCCCCGACGGGCCGACACCGCCGAACGGCAGTTTGTGCGTGGCGAAGTGGAACAGCAGGTGGTTGACCACCATGCCGCCGGCGGACACGTCCTTGACCACCCGCTCGCGGATCGCCTTGGTCTTGGTGAACAGGTAGGCCGCCAGCGGCTTCGGGCGCGCGTTGACGAAAGCGATTGCGTCGTCGAGTGATTGGACAGTCACGATCGGCAGGATTGGCCCGAAGATCTCGTCGGTCATCAGCGGTTCGGCCGGATCCGGGTCGACGACGACGGTGGGCTGGATGCTGATCTTCGACGCGTCCGAGCCGCCGCCGATCACGACGTCGCCCTTGGTCGCGGCCAGCGCGGTGGTGAGGCGGCCGAAGTGCCGCTCGTTGACGATGCGCTTACCGGCGGGGTTCTGCGATTCGAACGTGGTGACCGCGGCCTTGATCTTGTCGACCAGTTGGTCGCGGATCTTCGCGTCGGCCAGCACGTAGTCGGGTGCGATGCAGATCTGCCCGGAGTTGATCAGCTTCGTCCAGGCGATGCGCTTGGCCGCCACGTCGATGTCGGCGTCGGCGGCGACGATCACCGGGCTCTTGCCGCCCAGTTCGAGCGTCACCGGCGTGAGATGCGGTGCGGCGCCCTCGTAGACCTTGCGGCCGATCTCGGTGCCGCCGGTGTAGAGCAGGTAGTCGAAGCCCTGGGCGATGAGTTCCTGGCTGACCGCGCCGTCGCCCTCGATGACGACGACCGCCTCACGGTCCAGGTACTTGGGCACCAGTTCGGCCATCAGCGCCGACGAGGCGGGCGCCACCTCAGAGGGTTTGAGTACCACGGTGTTGCCCGCGGCGATGGCGCCGACGGCGGGCCCGAGCGTGAGCGCGAACGGGAAGTTCCACGCGCCGATGATCAGCACCGTGCCGAACGGTTCGTATTCGACCCAGCCGAGGCCAGGCAGCTGCGACATCTCGAGCATCCGGTAGCGGCGCCGCGTCCACTTGCGCAGGTTCTTCGCCGCGTCCTTGGCCTCGCCGGCCACGCTGGCGATGTCGGCCAGCCATGCCTCGAACGGTGAGCGGCCGAGGTCCTGCTCGAGGGCGGCGGCGATCGCGGTCTCGTTCTCCACGATCAGCCGTTCCAGGGCCTTCAACTGGCGCCTGCGCCATTCGATGTCGCGGGTGCGGCCGGTCGCGAACGTCCGGCGGAGCCGATCGACGGTCGCCGGGATATCGGTGGGGGCCGAAGCGGCCTGGGTGACCTGAGTGGCGGAATCAGTGGTCATGGCTGGTCCTTCCTGACCGGAGTGACCCGATACTAACCAACCGGTTGGGCGCGCTGAGAGCTACGCCACTTTCTCCGCGGTCACCAACACCGCCTTGGCCGTATAGGCCTGGGCGTCGCCGCGCCGTCCGGCCAGCTCGGGCAGATGCCGGGCCTCCACCACGTCGGTCCACCAGCCCTGTGCCGTCAGCCAACCCGGCGCATCGGAACGCCCCGGGCACGGACCCAGGACGTCGTCGAACGCCAGGAGACTGCCCGCCGCGCTGAGCTGATCGATCTCGGTGATCACCGCGTCCTGGGCGGCATCCGGGAGCGGGAGCAGCCCTTCGGCCAGCCAGGCCGTCGGCACGTTGTGGTTGAACCCCGCCTCCCACAGCCTGGTCGGCCAGGGCGCGTCGGCTTCGACGCCGACGGGGCGCCAGTCGGCGGCAGGGCGGGCGCCGTGGGCGGTCAGCGCGTTCTCCTTGTACCGCAGCACGGTCGGCTGGTCGATCTCGAAGACCGTCATCCCGTCCGGCCACCGCAGGCGGAACGCCCGGGTGTCCAGTCCGGCGGCCAGCACCACGCACTGCCGGATGCCCGAGGCGACGGCGTCGGCGAGATAGGCGTCGAAGAACCGGCTCCGCACCGCGTGGTAGTCCGCGATCTGGTGGTGGGCCGCGGCGAGGGCCGGGACCTGGTCGATCAGCTCGGCGGACCGCTGCAGCACCTCGGTGACCTTCGCCGGCCCGAGCAGCACCGCCGCGAGGGGATCGTCACATCCGGTGACGCTCGCGACCGCGGCCGCGCTGAGCACCTCGGGGCCCACCCGGGTGGCGATACTCGCTCCTGCGCCCTGCTTCCTCACGACATCTTCTCGGCGGTGGCGAAGGTCGAGAAGGCGTTGTCGTCGGTGAGGTCGGCCGGCAGCGCCCACCGGTTCAGCCGACGCATCTCCTGCTGGGAGTTGACGGCGGTGGCCGCCCATCCGTGGGCGTTGAGCCACTCGGCGACGTCGGCGCGGTCGGGGTCTTCGTAGATGAGCTGTGCGATATCGAGGCTCGCGGTCATGTCGAACTTCTCGGCGATCCGCTCGAACCGTGCCCGCATCTCCTCGCGCCGATCCTGGGCCTGCACGCCCGCGGTCTCGGCGGCGATGCGGCTTCCGGGCGCGGACAGCTCGGTGATCTGCTCGAACAGCCGGTCCTGCGCGTCGGCCGGCAGGTACATCAGCAGGCCCTCGGCGAGCCATGCGGTCGGCTGGGCGGGATCGAAACCGGCGGCCCGCAGGGCCGACGGCCAGTCGTAGCGCAGGTCCATCGCCACCTCGCGGCGGGTGGCGACGGGTTCGACGCCGTGTTCGGCGAGGGTGGCGGCCTTGTACTCGAGGACCTTGGGCTGGTCGATCTCGTAGACGGTGGTGCCCGTCGGCCAGGGCAGCCGGTACGCGCGGGAGTCCAGACCGGAGGCCAGGATGACGATCTGACGGATCCCGGCCTCGCTGGCGGCGGCGAAGAACGCGTCGAAGAAGTGGGTGCGCACCGCCTGGTAGCTGTTCATGTGCTCGAAGATCGCGGCGGCCTCGGCGTCGACCTCGGCGACCTTGTCCACGAAGTGGGCGTCGAGCACCGACTCCCAGATACCGGTACCGGCGCCGCTGACCAGCAGCCGGGCGTACGGGTCCTGGATGAGCGGGTGCTCACGTTCGGTCTCGGCGGCGCGGGAGGCGGCGACCATCACCGCGGTCGAACCCACACTGGTCGCGATGTCCCAGGTGTCGTCGTCGGTCCGAAGGGAACTCATGGCGGTCCTTTCGCCGCAATCGTGCGGCGCTCGGTCAACAAACGTTTGCTACGCCATGCTACCGAAATAGCTTAGGCAAGCTATCTGATTGTGTCCGATCTCACCCGGCTCAGGAGCCCAGCTGCCAGAGCTTGTTGGCCATCAGCAGCTCGAACTTCTCGACGATGACGGCCAGCTCCTGTTGCCCGCCGACGTATCCGGCGTAGAAACCCATTCCCCACATGACCGCGACGAGCATCTCGACGATCGACGGGATGTCGGTGTCGGTGCTGAGCTCCCCGCGTTCGATGGCGTCGTTGATGGCCCACGACACGAACGACCGCGACATCCGCAGCGCGTCGTGCTCGTCGCTGCGCAGGTCCGGATGGCGCTGCGATTCGAGCACGGAGGTGACCAGGAACGCGGCGGCCGAACGGTCCTCGGAATCGGCGTACATGGCGGCCGAGAAGAACGCCGACAGCCGACCCAGAAGAGTGGTCTCACCGTGGGCCCGTTCCATGCCCGCGCTGATGACCCAGGCATTCGTCTGCTCGACCACCTCGCGATACAGCACGCGTTTGCTGGCGAAGTAATGATTGATCGCGGGACGGGTGAGGTCGGCGCGGATCGCGATCGCCTGGAACGTCGCGGCGTCGTAACCGAGTTCGCTGAAGACCTCTCTCGCAGCACGCAGAATGCGCTCGCGCGTCTCGGCAGCCTTCGCTGCGGGAGGACGTCCCGGCCCTCGGCTGGCGGTATGCGGCACAGTCAAATTGTGCCATAACTAACGTTGCGGCCCTGCACATGGTGTGCGCCGCGCGCCGAGGCCCGCGATGACAGCAAATCGACGCGGCGCGAGAAGATGGGGCATGGCACCCAAAATCTGGATCAGGAACTACTGTGTCCCCCCATGGGGGCCGTCGTCACTCGCGAGGGGTATTTCGAGACGGGTCTGGCCGTACTCGCCGACCAGGGTTACGGCGGGCTCAAGCTGGCTGAAGTGTGTCACCGGCTCGGCGTTACGACCGGGTCGTTCTACCACTACTTCGCCAACTGGTCGACCTACACCAGGGAGCTCGTCGACTACTGGCGTCAGCAGCGCACCATGAGCATCGTCGACGCGGTCCGGGCCGAGGAGGACCCGCACCGGCGGATCGAGACCCTGATCCAGGAGGCGCTCGCGCTGCCGCACGGCGCCGAGGCCGCGATCCGGGTGTGGAGTTCGATCGACCCGGACGTCTACACCGTCCAGGCCGGCGTCGACCGCCAGCGCTACGACATCATGCGCGAATCGTCGCTCCAGGTGGTCGGCGACGAACGGCAGGCCGAGGTGTTCGCGGCCTGGTGCGTCTACGTGCTCGTCGGATACGAACAGGCCACCCTCCCCCCGGACCGGGACGCGGTGAGTTTCATCGCCGCCGAGATGATCCACGCGCTCGACTCCGGCCGCTTCAGTTCTCTGTCGCAGACCCGCTGACCCGTCCCGTCCGCCGTCTACCATCGGCGGTCATGCTGACCCCGGCTGATCTGTGGCGCCGGGCGGCCGATCGGATCCAGACCCGCGACCCCGAACGCGATGCGCTGCGCCGCGCGGGGCGAGCGGCCATCGTGCTCCCGATCGCCGCGGCGGCGAGTTTCGCCTTCGCGGGCGGGACGCAGGCCCCGATGTTCACGATCTTCGGTTCGGTCGCGCTGCTGATCCTCGCCGACTTCCCGGGCAACCGGCCCGCGCGGGCGCTCGCCTACGCCGGCCTCGGATTCAACGGCGCGGTGCTGATCACTCTCGGCACCCTGACCGCGCCCCACCCCTGGCTCGCCGTCGTGCTGATGTTCGTCCTCGGTGTCGCGGTGATGTTCTCCGGTGTGCTCAGCGAGGTGGTCGCCGCCGGGCAGCGGGCCACGCTGATGACCTTCGTGCTGCCCGCGTGTACCGCACCGGGACCGGTCGGCGAGCGGCTCACCGGCTGGCTGATCGCGCTGGCGGTGTGCGTACCCGCCGCGCTGTTCCTGTTCCCGCCGCGGCACCACGACGACCTGCGCCGCCACGCCGCGACCGTATGCCGTGCGCTCGCCGAGTGTCTGGAGGGTCGAGCGTCGACCCGCGAGGTGAACCGGGCGATGAACGCCCTGTGGGAGAACTTCGTCAACACCGACTTCCGTCCCGTCGCGCTCACGGCGGGCAGCCGCGCGCTGGTGCGGGTGGTCGACGATCTGGGCTGGCTCTCCGACCGCGTCACCGACGACACCGGTGCCCTGCTGGGCGACATGAAACCGGCGATCGTCCGGGTGCTGCGCGACGCCGCGGCCGTGCTGCGGACCTCGGACCGCCGGGCGCGCGCAGCCCGTAACGCCGATCTGGACGTCGCACTCGACGAGCTGCGCGAGATCGCGCACGGGCGTTACCGCGAGGACATCGAACAGATCCTTGCGGTCCCCGACGACGCCACCGCCGTCGATGTCGCCCGCACCCTGCTCGGGCGCCGCACGTTCTCGGCCACCGTCGGCGTCACGGGGCGGATCATCCGCAACGCCGCCCTGGCCGATGCCCGGCCGGTGTGGGCCCGGGTGCTCGGGCGACGGCTGCCCGAGACCGGCGCCGCCGACTGGGTGATGCCGGAGACCACCGCGGTCGCGGCGATCACCAAGGGGTTCGTGGCGACCCGCGCCGTCGTGCTGCGCAACAGCCTGCGCACCGGGCTGGGTCTGGCGCTGGCGGTGACCGTCACCCACGTGTTCCCGATCGACCACGGTTTCTGGGTGGTGCTCGGCGCGATGTCGGTGTTGCGCAGCAGCGCACTGACCACGGGGACGCGGGTGGTGCGTGCGGTGGCGGGGACCGCGCTCGGCTTCCTGCTCGGGGTGGCGGTGATCGAGGTCGTCGGCGTGGAGCCGACGGTGATGTGGCTGCTGCTTCCGGTGGTGGCGTTCGGTTCGGCCTACGTCCCCGAGATCGCGTCGTTCATCGCCGGGCAGGCGGCGTTCACGATGATGGTGCTCATCATCTTCAACGTCATCCAGCCGACGGGGTGGGCGGTCGGGCTGGTCCGGGTGGAAGACGTCGTCCTCGGCGCGCTGGTCGGCGCGACGGTGTCGCTGCTGCTGTGGCCGCGAGGCGCGTCGGCGACGGTGTCGGCCGCGGTGCGCGAGGCGTGCGCGGTGGGTGCGGAGTTCCTGCGGGCGGCGGTTCTGCGGGTCACGCGCGGTTCGTCCGAGGACGCCGCCGACCGGGTCACCGCGCTCAGCCATTCCGCCCTGCAGGCGTCCAGGACCCTCGATGACTCTGTGCGGCAATACCTTTCGGAGAACGGTGGGCAGACCGAGGTGCGCGCCCCGGTGGTGCGCGCGGCCAACCGGGCGGTCCGCCTGCGGGCGGCGGCCGAACTGATCGCCGACGTCGTACCGCCGCCGCTGAACGTCTACCCGCAGACCCGCCGGGTGCTCGAGGCGCACGCCGACCTGGTCTGCCGGCGGTTGATCGGACCGGCTCAGGAGCCCGCGAACAAGCCGACGCCGCCGATCAGCGACGATTTCGCGCTCGCGCTGCGCGCCGAGACCGGGGCCGACGACCTGGCCATCTCCGCCGCGCTGCCGTTGGTCACCGTGGCCGCCAACCTCGGTGAGCTCGAGCTGCTCTACCCGCGGGCCGAACAGGGGCTGCCGACCCGCTGATCACCCGAGGACCGCGCGGGCGGCGCTGCGCGCCTCCTCGGCGCCGGCACACGCCAGTACGGCGTCGGCCGCCTCCCGGCACTGTGCCAGACGGGCCCGCGCGAGTCGGGCGCCGACCGATCCGATGGCGGCCGACGCCGCCGACAGCGATGTGACACCCAGTCCGACGAGCACACAGGCCAGCAGCGGGTCGGCCGCGGCCTCACCGCAGACGCCGACGGGTTTACCGGCCGCCCCGCCGGCCCGCGCGGCCGCCGCCACCAGTGCCAGCACCGCGGGCTGCCACGGATCGGTCAGCGTGGCGAGTTCGGCGGACATCCGGTCGGCGGCCATCGTGTACTGGGCCAGGTCGTTGGTGCCGATGGACAGGAACTCGACGTGTTCGAGGATCCGGTCGGCCAGCAGCGCGGCCGCGGGCACCTCGACCATCACGCCCGGGGTGAGCCGATGATCCCTTACGGCGGAGGCGAATTCGCGGGCCTCGTCGGCGGTCGCGATCATCGGCGCCATCACCCACGGCCGGTTGCCGGTGGCGTCGGCGGCCGCGGCGATCGCCGTGAGCTGCCGGTCCAGCAGGCCCGGATTGTCGCGGGCGATGCGGATACCCCGAACGCCGAGCGCCGGATTGGCCTCCTCGGGTTGGCCGGCGAAGCCGAGCGGTTTGTCGGAGCCGGCGTCGAGGGTGCGGATCACCACTTTGTGTCCGGCGAAGGCCTCGAGCACCTCGCCGTAGGTCCGCGCCTGTTCGTCGACGGTCGGTTCGGTCTCGCGGTCGAGGAAGCACAGTTCGGTGCGGAACAGGCCGACGCCTTCGGCGGGTGTCTGTCGCGCCGCACGCGCCGCCGCACCGTCGGCGACGTTGGCCAGGATGCCCACCGGATGGCCGTCGGCGGTGGCGCCCGGCCCGCTCCAGTGCGCGGTCCGTTCGTCGGCGCGTCGAGCCGAGGTGACGGCCTCCGCCGCGGCGGACGGATCGGGGGCGACGGCCACCGTGCCCGCGGTCCCGTCGATCAACACCATCTCCCCCGCCGCGACGGCGTCGAGCCCGCCGACCGCGACCACACACGGGATGCCGAGTTGGCGGGCGATGATCGCGGTGTGGCTGGTCGGCCCGCCCTTCGATGTCGCGAGCCCGACGACCAGCGACGGGTCCAGCCCCGCGGTGTCGGCGGGTGCCAGGTCGTCGGCGCACAGGATCGACGGCACGTCCGGCAGGGGCACCCCCGGCTCGGGCATCCCGCGCAGGTCGGCGACCACCCGGTCGCGGATGTCCTGCAGGTCGGTGACCCGTTCGGCCATCAGGCCACCCATCTTCGTGAACAGGTCGGTGAACTGTGCGACCGCCGCGCGCACCGCCTGTTCGGCGGAGGAGCCGGCGGCGATGCGCTTCTCGGCGGCACCCAGCCAGGCCCGGTCCTCGGCGAGGGTGGCGGTCGCGGACAACACCTCCGCGGCGGGTCCGGACGTGCGGGCCGCGCGCCCGCGCAGCCGGTCGGCGACGGCGGTGACCGCCGCCCTGAAGCGCTCCGCCTCGGCGGACGGGTCGGCCGGCGGGGCGTTCTCGTCGTCGGGGCCGGGCAGGCGCCCGGGACGGATCACCGGTGCGTAGCGGACGCCACCGACCACGGGCACCCCGCGCAGCACCGAGACGTGGTCGTCACCTGATGTGCTCATGTGAGACAGATTACAGAAAAGTATTGACAACACAACACAAACGGGCGTAGAACCAACCATAACCAAATCGGTCCCCTCGTCACCCCACACGGTCGGAGCCCCATGTACGCCGAAGAACGGCAGCAGGCCATCGCCTCCCTGGTGATGCAGAAGGGGCGCGCGTCGGTGGCCGAACTGGCCGACGCCTACGACGTCACGACCGAAACCGTTCGCCGCGATCTGGCGATCCTCGACCGCGCCGGGCTGGTGCGCCGCGTCCACGGCGGCGCCGTTCCCTCCCGCGCACTGCACCTCGTCGAGGCGGGCGTCAACGAACGCGACGCCACCCGGGCCGACCACAAGGACAGGATCGCCGCCGCGGCGCTCGACCACCTTCCCGCCGGCGGCGCCAGCGTGCTCATCGATGCCGGCACCACCACGGCCAGGATCGCCGCGCAACTGCCCACCGACCGGGAGCTGGTCGTGGTGACCAACGCGGTGCCCGTCGCCGCGCGTCTGGCGGGAGTGCCGTCGGTGCGGCTGCAGCTGCTCGGCGGCCGGGTGCGGGGACTGACGCAGGCCGCGGTGGGCGAGCAGGCGCTGGCGGTCCTGCGTGACCTGCGGGTCGACGTCGCGTTCATGGGCACCAACGGCATCAGCCCGCGGCACGGTCTGTCCACCCCCGACAGTGAGGAGGCCGCCGTCAAACGGGCGATGGTGCGGGCGGCGAACTACGTCGTCGTCGCCGCCGACTCGTCGAAGGTCGGACGCGAGGAGTTCGTCAGCTTCGCGCCCCTCGACAGCGTCGACACCCTGGTCACCGACGACGAGATCGACGAGGCCGACCGCGACCGGTTGACCGAGCACGGCGTCGAGGTGGTGGTGGCATGATCGTCACCGTCACGCCCAACCCCAGCATCGACCGCACCGTCGCACTGCCCGGTCCGTTGAGCCGTGGTGCGGTGCAACGGGTTTCGTCGGTGACGAGCGAACCCGGCGGTAAGGGAGTCAACGTCGCACGCGTGCTGACACTGGCGGCGACGGACGTGCTGGCACTGCTGCCGGCCGCGGGCGGCGACCCGCTGGTCACCGCGCTGCAGTCCAGCGCGGTGCCGTTCCGCACCGTCGCGGTCACCGAACCCGTGCGCACCAACCTCGCCATCACCGAACCCGACGGCACCACGACGAAACTCAACGAGCCAGGCGCACCGCTGGACGTCGCCGCCGCCGAGGCGCTGACCCGCGCGGTCGTCGACGCCGCCACGCACGCCTCGTGGGTGGTGATGTCCGGGTCGCTGCCACCCGGGCTGCCCGACAGGTGGTACGCCGACGTCGTCGCGCTCCTGGCACCGCTGCCGTGCCGCGTCGCGGTCGACACCTCCGAGGCCCCGCTCGCCGCGCTCGCCGCGGCGTTCGGAGACGCCGCGCCGGATCTGATCAAACCGAACGCCGAGGAACTCGCGGGCCTGGTGGGCGGATCCGCCGAACAGCTCGAATCCGCGGTAGCACAAGGCGATCCAGAGCCTGTGGTGACCGCCGCCCGCCGGCTCGTCGCCCGCGGCGTCGGCGCGGTGCTGGCGACGCTCGGCGCGGCGGGAGCCGTCCTGGTCGACGCCACCGGAGCGTGGCTGGCCACCCCGCCGCCCATCGTGGCACGCAGCACGGTCGGCGCCGGCGACTCGTCGCTGGCCGGCTACGTCCGCGCAGCGGTCGGCGGCGCGGCACCACCTGAACGCCTCCGCATGGCGGTGGCGTACGGTTCGGCCGCCGCGGCCCTGCCCGGCACCACCCTGCCCGCCCCGGCGCAACTCGACCTCGACGGCGTCACCGTCACCCCCGTCCACCCGTCGGTCACGCCGGCGCAGGCCACCTCCTAGACACCAACCGAAAGACCGCCATGTCCACACCCGCCGCAGCACCGATCATCACCACCGACCTGGTGGCGCTCGACACCGACGCCGGAGGCGACAAGTCCGCCGTCATCGGCCACCTCGCCCGCCGGCTCGCCGACGCGGGCCGCGCCTCCGACGCCGACGGTCTGGCCGGCGCGGCGATGGCCCGCGAGGCCCAGTCCGCGACCGGACTGCCCGGCGGTATCGCGATCCCGCACTGCCGCTCGCCCTATGTCGACACCGCCACCATCGGTTTCGCCCGCCTGAAACCCGGAGTCGACTTCGGGGCCCCCGACGGGCCCGCGGACCTGGTGTTCCTGATCGCCGCACCGGACTCCGGCGGCGCCGAGCACATGAAGCTGCTGTCCAGCCTCGCCCGGGCTCTGGTGCGCAAGGAGTTCGTCGCCTCGCTGCGGGCGGCCGCGACACCGGCCGAGGTGGTGTCGCTGGTCGAGGAGGTGGTCAACCCCCAGGCCGCGCCGCCCGCAGCCGCCGCCGCGCCGGCCGCCCCGGAACCGGCCAGGCAGCGCTCCCTCGTCGCGGTGACCGCCTGCCCGACCGGCATCGCCCACACCTACATGGCGGCCGACTCGCTGGTGGCCGCCGCGAAGAAGGCGGGCGTCGCCCTGCACGTGGAGACGCAGGGTTCGTCGGGCAGCACCCCGCTGTCCGTGGCGACGATCGACGAAGCCGACGCCGTCATCTTCGCCACCGACGTCGGGGTGAAGGACCGGCAGCGTTTCGCCGGTAAACCCGTGATCGCCTCCGGTGTGAAGCGCGCGATCAACGAACCCGACAAGATGGTCGCCGACGCGCTGGCCGCCGCCGACAACCCGGACGCCGCCCGCGTCGAGGGTGCCGCCGGCGCACCCTCGTCGGGCGGCGCGCCGTCGGGTGACGTCGGGTGGGGCACCCGCACCCGGCAGATCCTGCTGACCGGCGTCAGCTACATGATCCCGTTCGTGGCGGCGGGTGGTCTGCTGATCGCGCTCGGCTTCCTGTTCGCGGGTTACGACATCGCCAATACGCCCGAGGGGCAGACCGATTCGCTCGGCAAGATCATCGCGACCACCAACTCGCTGACCGACCTGCCGTCGGGCGGGCTGATCCAGTACCTCGGCGCGGTGCTGTTCACGATCGGCAACCTGGCGTTCTTCTTCCTGGTGCCGGCGCTGGCCGGATACATCGCGTTCGCGATCGCCGACCGGCCAGGGATCGCACCAGGTTTCGTCGCCGGCTACATCGCCACCACCGTGGGCGCGGGATTCATCGGCGGCATCGTCGGCGGGCTGATCGCCGGCTTCGCGGCGCTGTGGATCAGCCGGATCGGAGTGCCGCAGTGGGCCCGCGGGCTGATGCCGGTGGTGATCATCCCGCTGTTCGCCTCTTTGGTCGTCGGGCTGCTGATGTTCCTGCTGCTGGGCCGGCCGCTGGCCTGGGTCACCACCAGCCTCACCAGCTGGCTCAACGGTCTGTCCGGCAGTTCGGTCATCGTGCTCGGCATCATCCTCGGCCTGATGATGTGCTTCGACCTCGGTGGTCCGGTCAACAAGGCGGCGTACGCGTTCGCCACCACCGGGCTCAACGTCGCCGACCCCGCGTCGCTGCGCATCATGGCCGCGGTGATGGCCGCGGGCATGGTGCCGCCGCTGGCGATGGCGCTCGCCTCCACCGTGCGGCCCGGGCTCTTCACCGAACCCGAACGCGAGAACGGCCGCGCCGCATGGCTGCTCGGGGCATCGTTCATCTCCGAGGGGGCGATCCCGTTCGCGGCGGCCGACCCGCTGCGCGTCATCCCGTCGATGATGTTCGGCGGTGCCATCACGGGCGGGCTGGTGATGGCCTTCGACGTGACGTCCAAGGCACCGCACGGCGGCATCTTCGTGTTCTTCGCGATCGGCAACCTGGTGTGGTTCCTGGTGGCGCTCGCGGTGGGCACGGCGGCCGCCGCCGCCGCGGTGGTCGCGGCCAAACAGTTCGCCAAACCCGGTGTGCCCGCCGACCGGACGCCCGCACTCGCCAACGCCTGACCCGCTCCCCCGATGCGCCCAAACGAACAAACGGGCGAAGAAGTACGAGTAACTGCCGCCATTTCGTCGAACTCGGCGACCACCCCTAGAGAAAGAGACCTCCCCATGCCCGCACGTACCGTCACCGTCGGCTCGGCCATCGGCCTGCACGCCCGCCCCGCCGCGATCATCGCCGAGGCCGTCGTCAACGCCGGCGTCCCCGTCACCCTCTCGGTCGCCGGCGGTGAGCCCGTCGACGCCGGCTCGGCACTGATGATCATGACGCTGGGCGCCGGTAACGGCACGGAGGTGACCGTCTCGTCCGACGACGAAGCCGCCCTCGACACCGTCGCCGGCCTCGTCGAACAGGATCTCGACGCCTGACCCGGCCGGGTAGTTTCGCCGACAAGAAACCGCAGCTACCCCCCTCGACCTACCCTTACGCTTGCTAGGTGCATTCGACCGGTCCGCATGGCGTGATGGGATGGGCTCCCCCGAGAGCACTCCCCGGTTTGCTGTCTACACTGAGGCGCGAAGTCGTCGGCAGGTCGTCGAGGGGGGTGCGGAGCACGGTGCGGCGCATGGACGTGGTCCTGGTGGCGTTGGGGTTGGCGCTGGTCAGCGCACCGCCGGTAGGGGCGATCGAACCGCCGAGCATCGACCCGGCCGCGCTCCCGCCCGACCAGACCGGACCCGATTCGCCGACGGAGCAGCGCCGGGTCTGCTCGGCTCCGACCGTGCTGCCCAACTCGAACTTTGCCGACAAGCCGTGGCCCAACTCCTACCTCCAGTTGGCCGAGGCGCAGAAGTTCGCCACCGGAGCCGGTGTCACCGTCGCCGTCATCGACACCGGGGTGAACGGCTCGCCGCGGGTGCCCGCCGAACCGGGCGGCGACTTCGTCGACCAGGCCGGCAACGGGATGTCCGACTGCGACTCGCACGGGACGTTGACGGCGTCGATCATCGCCGGCCGCGGAGCACCCACCGACGGGTTCATCGGTGTCGCGCCGAACGCCCGCGTGCTGTCGCTGCGCCAGACCTCCGAGGCCTTCCAGCCCGTCGGCGCCCGCCAGGACCCCAACGACCCGAACACCACCCAGACCGCCGGGTCGCTGCGCAGTCTCGCCCGTGCCGTCGTGCACGCCGCGAACCTGGGCGCGCAGGTGATCAACATCAGTGAGGCCGCCTGCTACAAGATCACCCGCCCGATCGACGAGGTCGGCCTCGGCGCCGCGATCAACTACGCCGTCAACGTCAAGAACGCCGTCGTCGTGGTGGCGGCGGGCAACACCGGGCAGGACTGCACGCAGAACCCGCCGCCGGACCCCGCGATCCCCACCGATCCGCGCGGCTGGCGCCAGGTGCAGACGATCGTCAGCCCCGCCTGGTACTCACCGCTGGTCCTGACCGTCGGCAGCATCAACGACAACGGTCAGCCGAGTAACTTCTCGATGTCCGGACCGTGGGTGGGTGCGGCCGCCCCCGGAGCGAACATCACGGCGCTCGGGTACGACGGTCAGCCGGTCAACGCGCTGCAGGGCCAGGACGGCCCCATCCCGATCGGCGGCACCTCGTTCTCCGCAGCGTATGTGTCGGGGTTGGCCGCGCTGCTCAAGGAGCGCTTCCCCGACCTGACGCCCGCCCAGATCATGAACCGCATCACCGCGACCGCTCGTCATCCCGGCGGCGGCGTCGACAACTACGTCGGCGCGGGGGTGATCGACCCGGTCGCCGCGCTGACCTGGGAGGTGCCCGAGGGCCCGGCCGACATCCCCTACCGCGTCAAGCAGCTGCCCGCGCCGGTGTACGTGCCGCCGCCCGACCGCGGCCCGATCACCTGGGTCGTCGTGATCGCGGGCGGCCTGGCCCTCGTGCTCGGTATCGCTGCGTTGACGCGCCGGGCGTTGAGGCGGCGATGAAGACGCTCGCCGCGCAGTTCGGCCTGCGCTTCACCACCGGCCACCTGATCTGGGCGGCGGTGCTGATCCCGGCGTGCACAGCGATCTCCGCGCCACTGCACCTGCTCTGGGTCGGCATCACCGTGTCGGTGCTGATCGCGCTGACCGCGGTCGTGACGGTCCGCGGCCGCCGGCTGACCGGCTGGGTGGCGGCGCTGTTCTCGTGGCGGCGCAGGCACCGCAGCACGCCGCCCGCGCCGTCGGAACCCGCGGTCGGTTCCACCGTGATGCCGGGCGACCATGTCGCGGTGCGCTGGCAGGGGGACCACCTCATGTCGGCGATCGAACTGGTGCCGCGCCCGTTCACCCCCACCGTCGTGGTCAACGGGCAGTCGTTCACCGACGACGTCCTCGACACCGCACTGGTCGAGCAGCTGATCGCCGCGCACTGCCCCGAACTCGAAGCCGACGTGGTGGCAGCGGGATACCGGGTGGGCAAGACGGCGCCGGCGAGCCTGGTGGCCCTCTACGAGCAGGTGGTCGGGCCGTATCCGGCACCGGCCAGCCGCCGGACGTGGATCGTGCTGAGGGCCGATCCCGAGCAGACGCGTAAACCCGCCCAGCGCAGGGACACCGGGGTGGCGGGCCTGGCCCGCTACCTCGTGGCCTCGACGACCCGGCTGGCAGACCAGCTGGCGAGCAACGGAATCGACGCCCGCCCGAGCCGCAGCTTCGACGACTTCGACCGGGCGACCGAGGTCAGCTTCGAACGGGAGACGTGGTCGGCGATCAAGGGCCGCAGCACCTTCACCGCGGCGTACAGCGCACCCGGTGGGCCGGACGTGTGGTGGTCGGCGCGCGCCGACCACACCATCACCCGCATGCGGATCCGCCCGGGATCGGCGCCCACCACCACCGTGTTGCTCACCACCCTGGCGAATCCATCGACCCCACGCGGCTTTTCGTGCCTGTTCGGCGGTCAGCGCGCCGCCCTACAGGGGATCAGCCCGGTGACGGACAAGCACTACGAGCTGCCGATCGGCTCGGCGGGAATCCTGATCGGTGAGACCGCCGACCGGTATCCGGTGTACATGCCTTTCGACGACGTCGACGTCAGCATCAACCTCGGCGATGCCCGGCTGTTCACCCAGTTCGTGGTCCGGTCGGCGGCGGCCGGGGCCGTGGTGACGCTCGGTCCGCAGTTCCAGGAGTTCGCCGGATTCGTCAACGGGCGCATCGGCCGGGAGGCCAAGCTGTCGTGGCCGAACGCCACGACCTACCTGAGCCCGCATCCCGGGGTCGGCCGGGTGATCCTGCGGCACAACTTCATCGACACCCCGCGCCACCGGCAGCTGCCGATCCGGCTGATCAATCCGCGCGAGGAAAGTCGCTACCAGATGGCTCTCGAGCAGTGATCGTGTGTCTGCTGCACACCGAGCGGTGACCTGAGGAGGAACAGATGTCGGGGGACGAAGTCCGGGTCGAGCCGGCGGATCTGCGTGCGCGTGCGAACGCGCTGGACCAGGAGATCACCGACGAGTCGACCCGGCCAACGGCACCGTGCGGATTCCCGTTCGTGACGGCGTCCGCCGCCGGTATCGCGGCGGGCTCCGACACGCTGCGAAGCCATCTCGTCTCGGGGAACCGCGAGGCCGAGCGGCTCGCCGCCGTGCTGAACGAGGCCGCCGACGTCTACCAGCAGATCGACAACCGGGCGGCGCAGGCGCTGGAGTATCCCGACAGCCCCCGGTCGGTGGAGCCGGTCGCGGTCAACCCGACACTGCCGCCGTCCGTCCCGGCGATCGAGTTCCCGTCGACGGTCGCCTCGATGCCGGGCGGCGTCACCGACGCCGAGTTCCTGGACGTCAAGGCGGCCGCGCAGACCATCCACTCCGGCGATCCGGGCCCGATGCGGACCTACGGCGAACAGGCGAAGAAGTTCGCCCAGAAGCTGCGGGAGCACGCCGAGGACTTCAACCTCGACGGCGTCAACTGGGACGGCACCGCCGCCGAGAGCGCAGGCACCGCGGTCCGCGCGCACAAAGAGTGGCTGGGCAAGCTCGCCGAGAGTTACGAATTCCTCGGCGACGAAGCCATCGACATGGCCGATGCGCACGTGAAGGCGGCCGCCGCGCACCCGACGGTCGCCGATGTCGAGGCGGTCGAGGAGCGGCTGCAGGACGCCGCCCGGGCCGGCGACAAGGAGGCGTTCGCCGCCGCGTCGCTGGATTATCTTGCGCTTCAGCGAAAATCGGAGGAGGTACGGACCTCCTACAGCGCGGACGTCGCAGGCAAGAGCTTGCCGAAGGTGCCCGACCCACCTCCTGGCGCAGTGCCGGTGCCGCCCATCAGCAGCAACGGCGATCCCCGCAAGGGGAAGAACAAGCCGACCGGCGAAGACGAACCAGGCCAGCCCGGTCCGGGTGAGGGTGCCGGCGGCGCTGGTGGCGGTGGCGGCGGCCAGCCGGGCGGTCAGCCCGGTGGCCAGCCGTCGGCCTCGGGCATGCGCGCCGAACCCGTCGGCGCACAGACTGCACCGCAGCCCGCGGCGGCATCGGCCGGTGGCGGTGCACCGTCGGGTGGCGGTTCTCCGGCCGGTGGTGGAGGCGCGCCGGCCGCAGGCGGGGCACCCGGCGGCGGTCTACCGGGTGGGTTGCCGGGCGGTCTGCCCGGCGGGCTGCCCGGTGGCGGTCCGGAAGGGATGCCGCCGCTGGAGGATCCGGCCCTCAAACCGGCCTCGGCAGGCGGAGGCGCAGGCGGCGGCGCCGGGGGAGGCGCGGGCGGCGGTGGCGGTGGCGTCCCGCCCGCACCGCTGCAGCCCGCGGTGGGCGCCGATTCCGTCGCCCCCGGCCCGGCCGGTGCCGCACGCGGAGGTGCCGTCCCGGCGGCCGGCGCGGCGGGCCCCATGGGTGCGATGGGCGGTATGGGCGGTATGCCGATGGGCGGACACGGCGCCGGCCGCGGTCAAGGCGGCGGCGAGCGCAAACGCACTCCCGGCCTGTCGCCCGACGAGGATCTTTACACCGAGGACCGGCCGTGGACGGAGTCGGTCATCGGTCACCGCCCTGCCAAGCCGCCGAAGGAAGGTAAGGACTCGAAGTGACCGGTGAGATGCACCCCCAGGTGGCGGCGGTGCTCGCACAGGCGCAGCAGCTGCAGTCGATCATGGACGAGCAGCTGTACAAGATGAACAACCAGACGTTCACCGCATCCGACGAGACCGAGACCGTGGCGGTCACCCTGGACGGTCATCAGCATCTGACCGGTGTCCACATCGAGGAAGGTCTGCTTCGTGAGGGCGCCCACGTCGTCGAGCACCGGCTGAACGAGGCTTTGCAGAACGCCGCCGAGGCGGCTGCCGCCGCGATCGAGGCCGACCGGGAGCGGATCGACGCGCAAGTCGCGCAGCTGACCGAATCCTGGCAGCACTAGGCCGTCAGGGCAGATCGACCCTCGCGATGGCGTCGCGCCCGGCCTGGTCGCCTGCGTCGTAGCGGGCGGCGGCCGCGTGCAGCTTCTCGGCGTAGTCGGAGACCGCGTCGGCCACCGCGGCCGTCAGTGCGGCGATGTCACTTCGCGCCTGCCGGCACGCCGACGCCGTCTGCAGCAGGGAGACGGCGGCGGCCGCATCGCCCAGCGGCGCATCGGCCCTCAGGTCCGCGACGCCCGTACCGGCTTGCCCGAACCCCGTGCCCGCGGCTATGAGCACAGCCGAATTCACCTGCAGCACAACGTCGCCCACCGCCGATCCCCTCCCTAGAAGCGCAGATTGCGCAGGACGTCGTACACGCCGGCGATCCACAGCAGCAGCGGGATGACCGCCGCGATCGCCGCGCCGTCGACCAGTTCGAGGATGCGCTTGGTCACCGGCGACACCCGGCGCACACCGTCGGTGGCGCCCATGATCACCAACGCCACCGCACCGAGTGCGGTGTAGATCGCCAATACCAGCCAGGCGTCGTCGGGGTACCACTGACACAACCGGACCATCACGCCGGTCGGCACGATCACCGTCACCGCCAGCAGCGCCCAGGCACACCAGCGTTCGGCGTACAGACGAGACCGGAACCCGCAGATCGCGGCGACCAGTCCGGCGACGATCAGGCTGTGGACGAAGAAGTGTCCCTGCACGACGACCGCGATCGCTCCCACCGCGAGGACCAGCGCACCGGCGGTCAGGAAACCGATGAGCAGTTTCTTGGCCAGCACACTGCGCTCCTGCAGTCGCGCGGCGGATTCGGGCACCGACGCGATGATGGCCTGCCAGGTCGGCGATTCCTCGTCGACGCCTTCGCGCGACGTGACCGGGTCGAGCAGTTCGTCGTTGGCGACGGTCTCGCCGGGTGCGGGTATGGGCGGCAGGGCGATTCGCGCCACGGCCACGGTGAGTTTCGCCGCGTTGGTCACGACGATCAGACCGAAGGCGACCGCCCCGGCGGGCACCCAGTGGTTCCAGCCGTATCCGAACGCCACGGCAGCGGCGGTCAGCGCGGCCGTGGCCACCGCCATGAACGCCGCGATCTCCGCCCGCTTACGCGGACCACCCCTGGTCGCCAGCGTCAGCAGCAGCACCACCGCGCCCGCACCGGCGACCTGCGGCGCGCCCAGAGATCCGACCCCGTTGGGCAGCGGCACCGCCAGCGCCGCGCCGCCTGCGAGCGCGGGCACCGAGGCGATCAGCAGACTCTCGGCCATGTCGAGATTGCCGTAGCGGTTCTGCGCCATCATGCTGCCGCCGAGCAGCCCGAGCCCGAGCAGCGCAAGGGCCAGCGCCCACCACACACTCTGACCCGTCCGGTCCCACGACAGCAGGCCCATGACCGTGACCGCAAGCGTTACAAGGGGAATCGACACGCCGACGAATCGGTACAGCGCACTGCGGTCGAACTCCGGTGACTCGTCGAGTACCGCGATCGCGTCGATGACGTCCTCGACCAGCGGCCGGTAGCGCTCGGTGCGGCTCACCGACACCAACGTCAGCAACGACCCGTCGACCACACCCGCGTCGTCGAGGGATTCGTCGGCCTTCAACGGCGGAGCACCGGGGCGGGCGAACGCCCACACCCCCTGCGCGGTGAAGTCGAAGCCGGCCAGGACGTCCTTCGGGGTGTCCTCGAGGATCTCGGCGAGCACCGCGACGGTCTCGTCGATGTAGGTCTCGATCGGCGCCGCCGCAGGCAGTACGAGATCCGTCATGCGCCGGCCGGTCAGGATCGTCACCCGGGTGGTCGACGGCCGCCCGGGTGTGACGCTCGAGGTCGAAGATGCTGCGGCGGTGGTTGTCAACGGCGTTCGAGCCTGTCGAAGTCGTCAGACAAGGCGGCCGCCAACTCGGTGATCCGCCGCTGGAAGGTCTTGTCCAGCAGGTCGAGCTGGATCTCGGTGCCTGCCGCGATGTGCTTGTCCCACGGCAGCACGATGACACGGCCCGGCGCCACATGTCGTTCGAATTGCTGAACAAGATCGGCCACATCGATGTTGGGCTTGCCCGGCACCACGTGGTTGATCACCACACACGAGCGGCCCAGCAGATCCTGGTAACCGTTCTGGCGCATCCAGTCCATCGTCACCGCCGCCTGGCGGGCACCGTCGATGGACGCGCTGGCGACGATCACCAGACCCGAGACTGTCGAGAGCACCGCCCGCGCCGCCGGCTGGAACAGCCCGGCCCCGCAGTCGGCGAGCACCAGGTTGTAGTACCGCGACACGACTTCGGTCGCGCCCTTCCAGTCGTCGTCGTTGAACTCGCGGCGGGCCTGGCTGTACTCCTCGGAGGACAGCACCTCGAGGTTGGCGCCGTTCATGCTCGTATAGGCGCGAATGTCGTTGTAGCGCGCCAGTTCCTTGTCCGAGAGCAGATCGGCGATCGTGGCCGCGGACTGGCGGCCGGCCCGGTCGGCGAGGTTGCCGGCGTCGGGGTCGGCGTCGATGGCCAGGATCCGGTCGCCGCGCACCTTCGCCAGCGTCGAGCCCAGCGCCACGGTGACGGCGGTCTTGCCGACGCCGCCCTTCAGCCCCAGCACGCCGATCTGGTAGGAATCACGCGCATTGCGCCGGATCCGCGCGTGCAGATCCATCTCGTAGAGCTCGTCCGGGGACAGCCCGAGGTTGATCCGGGTCAGCAGGTACAGCAGGTGGCGCCAGCCGCGCTGCGACGGCATCTTGACCGCGGACTTCACCCCGACGTGCGACAGCGCGTCGATGGCGCGGTGGTTGCCCATCGCGGCGGCCGACGTGGGTGCCGGCTGGGCGGGCGGCTGTCCGGGCTGCCATGCTGTCTCGGCCGGCGGGGCGTCGGCGAAGTGTGCCGACGGCGGCGGCGCGGGCGCGGGGCGGGGTGCCGGTGTGGTCGCCTGTCGCGGCGCCTCGAAGCGGGCGCCGCCGGGCAGGTTGGTCTGCGGCGTGCGCATCATGCCGTTGGGCGGCCGCTGCGGCGTGGTCGCCTGCGGCGGCGCGGTCTGCGGTGACGGCGCCTGCGTGGTGGGCGGCATCTGGGTGGTGATCTCGGCGTGCCGCGGCGGCGGGGCCGGCGCCGCCTGGGTGCGCGGCGGGGTGATCGGCAGCGGGGGTGGCGCCGCGGATTCGGGGCGGGTCGAACCGCCGGCCGGCGCGGGCGCCGCGGCGTTGCCCTGCATCAGGGCGTCGCGGTCGACATGCACGGTCGCCTCGTCAGGCGTCTGAGCGGCGTCTGGGGAGTGGAAGAGCCGGTCATAGTCGGCCGACATGGGAAGCCTCTCGATGGTGGGTTTGCGCCGAAGCGCACGAGGTGGGCGAGGCCGGCCAGCACGGTGACGGCTGGCCTGTCCCGCCCACCTTTCGTGCAGCTGTGTGTCAGGCGAACATTCCGGTGACGCCGGCTTCGGTCTGAGCCATGGTCGAACCGGCCTCGCTGATGGTCTGGGCGAGGTTCTGCAGGGCCGCGTTGAGCTCGGCCGAGGTATTGTCCCAGCGGGCCTGGACGGCCTGGTAGGCCTCCGAACCCGAGCCGCCCCACACCGCCGCCAGCGCGCCGAGCGAAGCCTTGCCCTCGTCGAGCAGCCCCTGGGTGGTGCTGACCGCGCCGTTGATCTCGCCCGCGCCGCCTTCGATGCCCGCGAAGTTCCATACCTGTTCCGACATTGATCTCTCCTTGAGTTGGTCTGTGGGTGGTCAGAGGTTCATGGACGACGCGAGCGAGCCGGCCTGATCCTCGTCGGTCGAGCCGTACTGGGTGCCCGACGTGTGGATGTTCGAGGAGATCTCGGTCAGGGTCTGGATCTGCGCCTGAGCGGCCTCCTGGTAGCGCAGCAGTGCCGCCTGCGCCGCTTCGCCGGCCTGACCGCGCCACTGCGGGAGCAGGCTGTTGGCGGTGGCGTCCACCGACCGCATGACGCCTTGCAGCTCGCCCGAGATTCGCTCGAAGTTGCTGGCCTCCTTGGCGAGGACAGCAATATCGGTATTCATTGCCATGTGCGGATACATCCTTCTTTTCCTGTGTCCTCACCACGGGAAATGGCGAGTCTTCCGGTCAGGTGACCGGGAAGTCTGTCGTGCGACGGCCTACCAGTCGTCGCCTTCGTCCTCGTCCAGGTCGTGGACGAGGGGTGCTGGTGCGGTCAGCCCCGGTTTGGAACCACCGCTCTTCGCGTTCTGTCCGGCCATCCCCATCGGGCCCATGCCGCCGCCCGCACCGCCGACCGGTGCCAATCCGCCGACGGTGGCCCCGGCCGCCGCCCCGGCACCGACCGCGACCGGCGCGGCCTCGACCTTGTCGCCGATCAGGTTGGCCATCAACGGAGTTCGCGCCGAGGTTCCGCCGGCACCGGGCAGCGACGCCGCGCGCACCAGACCGGCTCCGGCACTCGCGCCCGACCCGCCGGCCAACGGGTGGTTGGAGAACGGGGTGGCGCCGATCAGGCCGATCTGCGCCTTGTCACTGCCAAGGCCGCCGCCCAACTGCCCGAAGATCGACGACACCTGCTGCAGCGGCTGGGTCAGCATCTGCATCGGCGTCTGCACCATCTGCCCGAACTGCTGCGGCACCTGGGCGGCCATCGAGCCGAGCTGGCCGGCCATCTGGACGCCCATCTGCACGCCCTGCTGCATCATCTGGTCCTGCGGCTGCTGCCCGGCCTGCTGAGCGGCGTTCTCGCCCTTCTGCACGGCGCCCTGGGCGCGCTGGGCTGCCATGTTCCCCTGCGCCATCGCCCGGCCGGCGTTGAGGCCGACCGATTCCATCTTCGCGGTGGCGCTGGCTCCGGCGATGATCGCGTTGCGCGCAGCGCCCATCGGTGCGCGCGCCGCCGCCTGGGCGGCCGCCGCGACGCCGGTGCTCTCCCCGACGCCGGGAATGACGATCGGCTTCATCGGTGGGATCGGCTCGAACAGCAGGTTCATCTGCGTCTCGGCCTGGTAGACGTCCATCGCCCCGGCGGCCTGGTTCCACATCCGGACGAAGTAGTCGAACTCGTTCACCGCGATGGGCACGGTGTTGATGCCCAGGAAGTTCGTCGCCTCGAGCACCGCGTGCGTGACGTGGTTCTGCTCGATCTCCGGAATCGGCGGAGTAGTTGCCAATGCAAGGGAGTAGGAGTTCGCCTGATTGGTCGCCTGCAGCGCCCGCTTCATGGCCTGGGCCGAGGTGGTCCGCAGCCACACGACCATCGGCATGGTCGCGGCGACGGCCCGTTCACTCGCACCACCGGTCCACACCGACGACAGGTTCGCGAGGCTGGCGGCCAACTCGTCGGCCTGGGTCTCCAACAGCAGCGCGAGCGCCTCCCACCCGGCGGCGGCCTGGAGCATCGGCGCGGGGCCGGCTCCAGCCATCAACCGCCCGGTGTTGACCTCGGGCGGCATTGCCGTCCAGGTCGGTGGGAGGGGTATGCCCGTCAGTGCCATGGTGAGTGCGTCACTCCGTCAGGAGACCCGCAGTCCGCTCAGAACGTGCTGGCGTTCGCGGCGTCGACGGCGGCGTAGATGCCCGAGATCTCCGTGAACGCCGCACCCGCGCGGGACAGCTCCTCCTGCGCGAAGGTGTTCAGCGCCAGGGTCTCGGCACCCTCGGCGGCGAAGGTGGCGGCCGCCATCGCCGACACCTCGTCGGCCCCGGCCGGCACCAGCGCCGTCACCGCGGCGGTAGCCGCCGTACCGCCGGCCAGACCCCGCGCACCATTTGCGACGACCTGGCCGCCGATGCCTGCCGCGCCCGGATTGTGCTCGAGAGGTTGCATTTGCACATCTCCTTTACTGGTTCCCGATAAGCAGGACAAGCGATCGTGAACGGCTCGAGCACAGGTGCCCCGTCGTCTCCGGACTCATCCCCCGACTATTTGCTGGCGTGGATCCACCAACGTTGCTGTAACGCTCTGGTTAGATACTAACCGCCCTGCGGGGGTGGTGCTAACACTTCTTCTTCGGGGGGATCCACATAGGCCGCCTGCACGACCTCCTTACCGTCCGGCGACACCAGAAGCGCCTGGCCAGGCGGCCGTTTACGGAGCTTGATCTCGCTCGACGGGAACTCCGTCTTCTCCCCCGACAGGAACAGCGTCGGGGTTCCGGCGCCGTACGCGGCGCCCACGAACTTGTCCATCGTGGCCCGATGCGCCTGGCTCATCTGGCAGGTCACGATGATGTGCAGCCCGATGTCGGCCGCCGCGGGCAGCAGCGGGGCCAGCGGCGCCATCGGCGGCACCATGCCCGAGGCAGCGACGATCATGTGCCAATCGTCGACGAGCAGCACCACGTCGGGTCCGCTCCACCAGGAGCGCGAGCGCAGCTGGGCGGTGGTGAGGTCCGGCGGCGGCAGTCGTTTCTGCAGGTTGGTTGCCAGAGCCTTGATTGCCGCCTCCAGTGACGCGTGGTTGCGGTTCACCGCACCGGCGTCGAGGAGGTGGCTCTGGGGCACGGCATCCAGCAACGCCGACCGGTAGTCAGCCAGCATGAAACGCACTTGCTGGGGGCTGTTGCGGCGGCAGATCGCCTGCGCCACCGCATGCGCGATCGTCGTTTTGCCGGACTTCGGCGCACCGAAGATCAACAGGTGCGGCGTCATCTGCATCTGGTTGTAGGCGACGCTGAGATCGGACTCGCGCACGCCGAGCGGAATCCGCCACCGGGTGCGGTAGTCGGAATCCGGTCCGGGCGGGTTCGGGTCGAGCTCGTGCAGGTACACCCGTTCGGGCAGCACCCGCACCTGCGGGGCCCGCACCGTGTGCTGCGCCGCGATCTGCGCGACGGCCGCCGAGATGGCGGGCACCAGGTTGGCGGAACTGTGCACACCGTCGAGGCGGGGCACCCCCATCATCAGGTGGTGCTTCTCCATCGAGATCGCCCGGCCCGGCCGGTTGGCCGGAATCTCCCGGGTGATGCGGTCGATCTGCGTCTCGTTGACGTCGCCGAGCCGGAACTCGATCTTGGTGCCGAGGTAGTCGCGGACCCGCGACTTCAGCTCCGTCCAGCGCGGCGTCGAGATGATGACGTGCACCCCGAACGCCAGGCCCTGCCCAGCCAGATCCTGGACGACCGGCTCCAGGTCGGGAAACTCCGCGACGAATGCCGGCCACCCGTCGATCACCAGGAACACGTCGCCGAACGGATCGGCGGCGGCCGGGTTGTTCGGATCATCCCGCATCTGCCGGTAGCCCGCGATCGATCCGACGCGCAGTTCCTTGAACGTCCGCTCCCGTTGCCGCTGAACCGCTTTCACCTCGGCCACCACCCGGTTGACCCGATCCGGCTCCGCACGGGTCGCGACGCCGCCGACGTGCGGCAGGTCCTCGAGGTACAGCAGACCACCGCCGCCGAGGTCGACACAGTAGAACTGCACGTCGCGCGGGGAATGCGTGGCCGCCGCCGACATCATCAGCGTCTGCAGGAACGTCGACTTGCCGGTCTGCGGGGCGCCGCCGATCGCGATGTTGCCGCCGGCCGCCGACACGTCGACACCCCAGACCTCCTGGCGGTGCCTGCGCGGTTCGTCCATGATGCCCAGGCCGAACCGCAGCGGGCGGCGCTGATGGTCGCGCTCGACGAGTTCGTTGACCGGTGTCGGATCCGTCAGCGGCGGCAGCCACATCCGGTAGGCGCGGGTCTCGCCCGTCGTCAACTGGTCCAGGACGACCTCGCGCAGCACCTTCTGTTCTGCGGCCTGCCTCGACGCCGTCATCACGACACCGCCGTGTCGAAGATCGGGGTGGCGGTGAACTTGTGGATACGCACCCGATTACGGTTGTTCTGCCGGGGTTTGACCTCCCCGTCCTCCTGCACGGCCGCCGCGGGAACGTACGGGTTGCCGGTGTAGACGCTCTGGAACTTCACCGGGTCCTCCATGCCGACCCGCAGGAAGCCCACACCGCTTTCCTTGTTGGTGATGTACTGCGCCTCCGGTGTGCCGATCACCGCCTTGGACTCGGCGGAACTGGTGGTGCGCAACGCGATTCGGTAGGTGAGGTTGGGTTCGAGTTTGTCGATGCGCACCCCGCCGGTGTTGAGCGACTGCGTGGCGAGCAGCAGGTGGACCCGAAGCGAGCGGCCGACGCGGCAGATGCGGTCGAAGAGCTGGATGAAGTCCGGATGGTTCTGCAGCAGCTCGGCGAACTCGTCGACGACCACGAACAGTGTCGGCAGCGGAGGCAGGTCGGCGCCGCGTTCGCGGTGTTTCTCGTATTCCGCCACACCCGACAGGGCGCCCGCCGCGCCGACCTGCATACCGGCCTGGCGCAGGATCGACTGCCTGCGGTCGAGCTCACCGGTGAGCACCTCACCCATGCGGCTGACGAGTTCGGATTCCTCTTCCATGTTGGTGACGACGGCCGCGGTGTGCGGCAGCTTCTCCATCCCGAGGAACGTCGACCCGCCCTTGAAGTCGGTGAGCAGCAGGTTGACCTGATCGGGGTGATGGGTGGCGGCCAGCGAGAGGATCAGCGTGCGAAGGAACTCCGACTTACCCGAGCCGGTGGTGCCGATCAGCATGCCGTGCGGACCGGCGCCGAATTCGGCGCCCTCCTTGATGTCGAGGTACATGATGTCGCCGGTGCGCAGTTCGTGGCCGAACGGGATCTTGAGGCGGTCGCGGTCGGTGTCGGCGAACATCCGCCACCGGGCCGGCGTGACCTCCTCGACGGTCTGGGCGCCGACGAGTTGGTGCCACTCGGTGGCGACCTTCTTCTGCACCCGGACGTTCTTGTCGATGATCGCGCCGGTGATCGACCAGCCCGCCAGCTTGCGCGCGATGCGGCCGGCCTGAGCGGGGGTGAGCCGGTCACTGGCGTTGGTGACCAACCGGAACGGGGCGTTCGGCAGCCGGTCGTCGGCGGTCCCGTCGGCCGCCACCCGGATCCGGTAGGCGGATCCGTTGTGGTTGCCGAGGGTCAGCACGGTGACACCGGCGCGACCGTCGGCCGGGAAGCCGGCCCGTCCTCCGGTGAGGTCGACGACGACGACGTACGGGCCGCTCGGCACCGAGTCGGCGGTGTGCGGACCGCGCGCCGTCAGATCGCTGAGCCCGTCCGGGCGGGTGAACACCATGCGGGTGGGCCCGGCGGCGTCGTAATCGCTCTGGTGCTGCACGTGCGGCAGCCACTTGAGCCAGCTCCAGTCCGGATCCTCCGGATTGTCGGTGAGCACCCGCAGCTGCAGCAGGTCCGGCGGGTGGAACACCGCGAGGTGGCAGACCATCGCCGCCAGCAGGGCGGCCGACCCGGCGGGATCGCCGCCGATCGCGATGGTCGGAAACGTCCGCAGCTGCAACAGTTTCGGGCAGTCGTGGATGAGCCCATGAGTACGGAGGAACTTCGTCACCCACATGTGGCTGACCGGTTCGAGATGGGGCTGCGGCGCGGCCTGCGGACCGGAGAGCCCGTTGACGTCACCGCCGATGGACGGTTTGAGCAGCCGGTCCACCGCCGGTTCGGACCCCAGCCCGATCCGGGTGGCGGCGAAGAACTCGCTGTTGGCCTGCCGCGACCACTGCCGGTTGGTGCCGATGATCGACAGCAGATCCTCGGGATGCGGTGCGTGGTAGTTGAAGAACGTCACCTGCGCCGCCGCCGAGGACGTGACCCGGGTGCGCAGACCCGACAGGTACCGCAGGTACTCCTTGCGGTCGGCGTTGATCTCCGGCACCCGCTTGGCGCCCGAACCGCCGCCCGCCATGAAGCCCACCGTGGCCATCACCATCATCAGCGGCATCATCAGCATGTACGGCGACAGCTGCCGGACCCCGGTGAAGATCATGATCGCGATCATCCCGAGCATGCAGCCGCCCATCACCCACGGCAGCGCGCGCTGGATGCCCGACGGTGGGATCTCGACACCCAGGTCGTCGGGCGGTGTCACGGTGATCTCACCGGGGGTCAGGCGCGGCCCCCGCTTGATGATCGGGGTGAACTTCTTCGTCGTCATCCGCCGCCTCCGGTCCGTGACGTGGCCGGTTGGGCTCCGGCCGCTGCGTCCGCGCCGTCCTCGCCGACCTTGCGCGGGTTGGGGTTGGCGGGCAGGGTGTCGTGTTCGAGCAGCGCGGCCTGCTTCGACAGCACCGGCCCGTCGACGAGCAGGCTGACCACCTGCCACGGCGCGGTCAGCGGTCCGACCAATCCCAGGTTCTTCGCGGTCTCCTCGTCGGGGATGCCGTACCGCACGCCCTGCGGGTCGATGTAGTACAGGCTCTCGCCATACCGCGGATCCGGCGACTGCAGCCGGATGAACTGCCCGCCGTCGATGTAGACCGTCGAATCGCCGGTGATCTGCCGGATGCCGGTGTTCAGTGCCGACGCGGCGATGGGCAGGCGCCGGCCCGCGATCACGCTGGTGCGGGGCGCCTGATCACCCGCGACTCGCTGCCACGACCAGCACAGCGTCGGATCCTCTTCGCGCAGCAGGATGTCGAGCGCCTTGTCCGGCAGCGGCGAGACATACACCTGCTCCGGGATCCGCGACACGACACTGGCTTCCACCAGCGGCGGCTCGATCAGACCGTAGGAGTTCGTGGCCCGCAACGCCGCCGCGGTGGGTTCGTTGACCCGGGCCACGCCGTCGGGCAGCACCACGTAGTGCTGCTGTTCGTCGGATTCGGTCACCGTCTTGAACACCGAACCGATCACCAGGTTGGCGGGCAGCCCGGAGGCGTTGGGTTCACCGGCGCGCGGGACCTGCGGCAGCTGCCACGGCCCGGCGTTGGGCAGCGCGTTGAACAGCCCTTCCGAGATCGGGGTCGCCCGCGCGGTCACCGGGATGCCCACCGCCGAGGTCACCGCCCGGTCGGCCAGGTCGATCGAATGGCGCCCACCCTCGGTCACGAGCCAGTTGGCGCCCTTGAACGAGACCAGCATGCCCTGATCCGGCCGCATCGGGCCGACCGTGGAGTCGACCACCAGCGGGCGCACCAGCACCGAGGTCTCCACCGTCGGCACCACGCTCTCGGGTTTGGTGACGGTGTCGCACAGCGTCCACATCGACTCGGCCGCACCGGACACCGGCGTCGCATACGGCGCACCGGGTATGCCGATCGGCTGGCCCTTCGACATCCGGTTCAGCTCATCGGATTTCACGGCGACGGGAGTGCCGGGGTTGCCGAGGACCAGGCGCGCGGAGGTGAGGTTGTACACCGGCCGCAGCTCACCGCCGCCGGGCATCACCACGTACAGCTGGTTGGTGGTGCGGTCGACGAGTAGTTGGTCACCGCCGCGCTTGCCCAGCGGTTTGAAGTACGCCATCAGCGCCGCACCCAGGCAGATGAGGACGGCGATGATGATGCCGGCGCTGACCGCGCGGCTGTAGAACTGCAGCGGGTCGTCGAACATGCGGGTGTCGCGGCGCACGATCGCGTGCTCGACGCGGCGCAGCAGGAAACGCCATCCGCTGACCTGGACCTTGGTAGTGAGCCGGAAACTCGCCATCGATCACCCGCTGATGTTCAGGCGGGCATGCACGGCGGCGATCGCCGACGCCATGTCCTCGCCGTTGATTTCGCTCAACTGCTCGACCCCGAGGCTCTCGAAGTCCAGCGACCGTGCCAGTCGCATGTCGC
Source organism: Mycolicibacterium litorale (assembly GCF_014218295.1). The sequence goes on along the minus strand of NZ_AP023287.1, from coordinate 71,100 downwards.
GGCTCTGCTCGCCGGCTTCGACCAACTGGCGGGCGTAGCGGCCGTTGCCCGCGATGTCGAGCGCCGGCTTTCCGTTGAGGGTGCGCTGGTCGAGCAGTGTCGCCGCCTCGAGCACCAGTTTGGCCGCATCCTCGTTGATCGTCGAGTCATTCGCCGCGGCAATGACTTTCGCGATCTCCACGATCTCGTCAGGAGAGTAGGAGTCGAATTCGATGCGGGTGGCGAAACGGGAGCGCAGACCGTCGTTGGTCTCCAGCAGGCGGTCGATGTCGGCGCTGTAGCCGGCGATGATAACCACCAGGCGGTCGCGGTCGTTCTCCATCCGCGCCAACAGCGTGTCGAGCGCCTCGGTACCGAACGGGTCGGCGCGGCCGTCGCGCTCCTGCACCAGCGTGTACGCCTCGTCGATGAACAGCACCCCGCCGACGGCCCGGTCGATGGTGCGGGCGGTCTTCACCGCGGACTGGCCCTCGTACTCGGCGACGAAGTCCTTACGGGAGGTCTCGACGAGTTTCGGTTCGGAGATCACGCCTAGTCCGGCAAGGATGTTGGCCACCACCCGCGCGATCGTCGTCTTACCGGTGCCGGGCGGTCCCGCGAAGATCATGTGCTTGGACGTCTGAGCCACCTTCATACCGCGGGCCGCGCGGATCTTGGCCATCTGAGTGGCGGCGCGGTAGGCCTCGATCTGCTCCTTGACCCGGCTCAGCCCGATCTGCCGGTCGAGTTCGGCCTGCGCCTCGGCCAGGAGTTTCTCCCGCCCCGAGGTGTCGGCCACCGCACTGGCCGGATCCCACGGATCGGTGCGCGCCGCGATCTTCTCCGCGGTGGTGGTCACCAACCGGTACGACGGATCCCGCAGCGCCGCGGTGACTTTTGGGTCCGGGTGAGTGGCCTGCAGCCATTCCAGCAGCGCGCGGGCGCCTTCTTCGTTGCCCTGGCTGCGGTAGGTCATGGCCAGGTACCAGGCAATGGTCTGCGCGCACGCCTGACCGGCCGGTGAGGTGTTCATCTCCGTCAGCCGCCGTTCGGCTTCGGTGAACAGCCCGAGGTTGGCGGCCGCCACGCCGTGCGCGACCCCGGCCGCCGCGGCCAGGAACTTGTCCGGCCAACTGTTGGCGCCGCGGACCTGGTCGATCACGTCGGTCCAGCGCTCCGCCGCCCCGTAGATCACGGCCTTCACCCAGGCGATCAGGTGCTCGGCCCCGCCGGGCGGGACGTTGTCGAGCGCCTCCATCGCGTCGGCGAAGTTGCCTTCTTCGGCTTCGTGGACGGCGAAGCCCATCGTGATGGCGAGCGGCGAGGTGATCGGGTAGGTGATCTCCCCGAACAGTCCGCCGATCGGGATCCGCGCGGCCAGGCTGTTCATCGAGATCTCGGCGGCGCCGGCCAGCTGGCCGAAATTGCCGCGTGAGTACCACGCCCGGAACAGCGTGACGCGGTCCATGTCACCGCACCGGATCCGGCCCACCCAGGCGTCACAGGCGGTTTCGTCGTAGTTGGTGATGTCGGTGAACAACTCGTAGGAACGCGCGGGCGCGTTGGGCAGCATGCCGACCGCGCTGCCGAACAAGCTGGCCAGATGATCACTCATGGCTACCTGCATACCTGGTGGCGAACACCTCTGCGCGTCGTGCGCGGGCTTCTTCCGGTGTGGGCAGACCGAGGTCGCGCTGCAGGAAGTCCCGGGTCGCCGGGTCGTCGTGGCCGTGCTCGCGCATCCCGTCGAGCATCGACGAATACTGCGCAGATCGGGCGTCCTGCGTGGCCAGTCCCGCGATCACCACGACCTCCTCAGCGAGTTCACGTTCGGACATGTGCGCCGCCCGGGGTGACAGCTCGATGCGCTGGACCCGGCCGTCGAGGTATGTGGTGACGGTGACCGTCCCCGGCGGGTTCGTCACCGTGAACAGCGGCTCCGGTTCGACCGTGTCGTCGTCGGCGGCGGCGTAGGCCACGAACGCGTCGAGCGCGGCCAGGTCGGACTCGTCGTCGGGGACGGCGGGTTGGTAGAAGGCCAACGCCGACAGGTTGTCGACCTCGTCCTCGGACTCGTACGCCGAAAACTCACCAACCATGGAGGATTCCGCTCACTCCCCGTGGAAGGCGTCGGCGTCGCTCTGGTCGAACCACGTCTTGGACGGCAGGAACTCGATCAGCCCGTCGAGCGCGCGCTGCAGGTTGTCTTGCGTGCCGGGCAGGAAGCTGCCGTACAGCTCACCGCTCACCCGGCGCGGGATCGACACGATGCGACCGTGCGACGAATCCAGCACGCCGGCGGCGACGTCGGCGGTGGTCTGCGTGCCACCCGGATGGCGTTCGGTCGCGGTCAGCTCGACCCAGCTGGCCGGATCGCTGATGATCTCGGCGTAGGCACGGGCCGACGGCAGCGGAATGCCGTAGGCCTGCAACTCGTTCGGCGTCCGGCACTGCGCCAGCTTGCTCGCCACGCCCGTCAGCGGTTCGACGTCGGCGGGTGCGGCGCTGCCGAGCACCGTCGTCACCATGTTGGCCAACCCGATCTGCGGGGCGACGCGCTGCAGCACCAGCATCTCGTCGTCGCGGGCGGCGACGACGTGGCGCTCACCCTTGCGGCACACGACGAAGCGCACCATCTTGCCGCCGGCGTCCCGCCGCCACCAGCGCCCTTCGAGGACCCGGTCGGACCGGCTCAAGGTGTCGACCATCGCGGCCACCTCGGGGTGCGGATCGCCGTAGAGGTTCAGCACGCCCTGTTCGGTGAGGTCGCGCGCGACCTGTTCCCAGACGATCTTGCGCAGGTCCGGCTGCGGGATGTTCAGCCGGATGCCGAGCGACGGAGGAAAGTCCATGACGTTCATCCGGTCGGCGATCACGAGCATGCCGTCGATGGTGACCTCGACGGCCACGACATCGTCGAAATGCGTGCCGCTGGACGCGGCCGGTGCGCTGGCCATCATCGGACTTCCGCGACCCGCAGATCACCCATCGATTCCCCAACTCCTGTCCCGCCGGAGGCGCGTGGTCCCCGGACAGCCGATCGGCGCGGCGTGCGCGTCCGTCCTGGATTGTTCGGATATTTGCCGCATCGTGCAACACCATCGGTGAACCGCCAGGCCGCGCACCGCATCGCCGCAAGTGAGCGTACCAGCGCTACCGGCCCCTCCAGCGCACAATTTCGCGGGCAGAACCGCCGCATCGTCCGTCACGGTGAGCGGGTGGTCAGCAATGCCGGATGCCGACTTCGCGCCCGCTCACCTCCGTGACGTGGGCCGGTCAGCGAACGCCTGGTGCCCCGGTTGCGCTGTTCCGTCCGGCCGTCCGCCCACCGGTACGCAAATAGCGCCCCGCTCGCCCGTCGTATCCGCCGCGACCGGCGCGAGCAGCGGTGCGACGGGGGTAGTTTCCGCCTCTACCTGGCAACATAACTTTGCTGATGGTGGCTGATCAGCGGTGACTCCGGAATCGCGACCCGCTTGGTTGATACTGGACTCGGCGCTGGCCCGCCTCGTCTGAATCCCGGAGGAGACCCGTAGTGACCGACCGCGACGACGCCCTGCGCAGAGAACTCGGCTGGACCGGCCCGGAGGACGAGAACTTCGAACCCGACACCGGACCGTCCGGACCACGCGTCCCCCCGCCGATCCCGCAGCGCCCGGTCGCCGAGCCGGCACCTGCGGTGCCGAATGTGCCTCCGCCCGTCGACGCGCCGACGGTGATCGCCGACCCGGGCCGGCGGGCCAGCTTCCGCGACACCCCCCAGCCTCGGCCGGAACCGCTCCGCCAGCAGCCACCCGGATGGAATCAGCCGCCCCCGGGCTGGCAGGTGCCGCCGCGCGACCCGCGGCCACCCGCGGGGCCGCCACCCGGTCCACCCCCGATGGGGCCGCCGCCGCAGCAGCCATGGCCCCAGCAGGGTTACGGGCCCGGTTCGTACGCCGACCGCATTCGGGTCGACGAACTCGTGCCGCCGCGGCGCACCCCGCCGGCGCGAGGGTGGCGCCGGCTGGTGTTCAAACTCAGTTTCGGCCTGATCAACCCCGGACAGTCGCCCGACGAACTCCGCCAGATCCAGCTCGAGAACCAGATCCGCGGCGTCCTGCGCGGGCACTACAAGGTCGGCGTCATGGGCAAGGGCGGCGTCGGCAAGACGACCGTTTCGGCCAGTATCGGTTCGGTGTTCGCCGAGCTCCGGCAGGACGATCGCGTGGTCGCGATCGACGCCGACACCGCCTTCGGCAAATTGGGTAGCCGGGTCGACCCGCACGCGCAGGGGTCGTACTGGGAGCTCGCCTCCGATCAGCACCTCGAGTCGTTCGCCGACGTTCGCAACCGCGTCGGCAACAATGCGGCGGGGCTGTTCGTGCTCGCCGGGGAGGGATCTCCGGCCCGTCGGCGCGTGCTCGACCCGGCGATCTACCGGGAGGCCACCTCCCGCCTCGACCGGTACTTCTCGATCTCCATCGTCGACTGCAGCTCCACGATGGACTCCCCCGTGACCCAGGAGGTGCTCCGCGACCTCGACGCGCTGATCGTCGTCTCCTCGCCGTGGGTGGACGGGGCGGCGGCCGCCGGCCAGACGCTGGACTGGCTGGCGGCGAGGGGGATGACCGGCTTGCTGCAGCGAACGGTGGTGGTGCTCAACGACTCTGACGGCCACGCCGACAAACGGACGCGGTCGATCCTGGCGCAGCAGTTTGCCGGCCACGGCCAGCGGGTGATCGAGATCCCGTTCGACGGGCATCTGCGGCCCGGCGGCGTGATCAACGGAACGCGGGAGATGTCGCCCGCCGCCCGCCGCAAGTTCCTCGAACTGGCGGCCGCGCTCGCCGAGCACTTCCCCACGACCGACGACCGTTCCCGGGAACGCGGCTGAGGCTTCCGACCTGCCGCCCGGGGGTGCCCAGCAACGTCATCATTTGCTACGTTCGCTATCGGGACCGCCTCCAGGAACGGGGGAGTCGGCCGTAGGACGACTCAGGAGTGAACCACTTTGAAGATCACCACAGTTTTTGCAGCAACGGTCGCGACCGCGGGTGCGGTCATCGCCGCACCGATCGCCGGAGCCGAATCTGGGGCACCGGCGGGCCCCGCGATCAACGAGATCGGGCAGCAGGCCGACCTGGTCAACGGATCGGTCGTACAGGGCTGGACCGTCACCGACCTGAAGGCCAGCACCGACACCATCCCCTATCCGGTGCGTGGAACGCTGTGGGAGGCCACCGCCACCGATCAGGCGCTTCAGGGTGCCGCGACGCCGATCGTGTCGAACTTCAACGCCCGGGCGAAGAACGGTGAGACCTACCGCGCGCTGTGGCAGGTGGCCACGCCGCAGGGCGTCAACCCGGCCACCCTGGGGCAGGGGCAGCAGACCACCGGCAAGCTGTACTTCGACGTGACCGGCGCCCAGCCCGACAGCGTGGTCTACAACGACGGCGGCCAGGACCTTCTCGTGTGGGTGCAGCCGGCCCCGAAGCCCGCGGCATCCAGCCCGCGGTCGAGCTCGGCCCCGTCGGGCAGCGCCACCTCGTCGGCACCGCAGGCCGCCGAGTCGACCCCGCCTGCTGCGGCCGAGGCCGTCGAGCCGGCGACGCCGGGCGCCCCGGCTCCCGCCAGCGCGGAACTCGCACCGGCCCCGGCAGGAAGTTCGGGAACGCCGTTGCCCGCGGGTAGCTCCGGCACCCCGCTCCCCGCCAGCACGGGCACCCCGTTGCCTGCGGGCAGTGCGGGCACCCCGCTTCCGGCAGGTGCGCAGGGCACCCCGCTGCCTGAGGGCAGCCAGGGCACACCGGCGCTCGCACCGGCGGCTCCGGCTCCGGGCGCCCCGGTGGCCCCGGCCCCGGCCCCGGCCCCGGCTCCGGCTCCCGCGCCGCAGCCCGCCGGCGCCGGCCCCGCGCCGATCCCGGTGAGCACCGGCGATCAGGCACCGGTGCCGCACGGCGGCCAGGTGCTGCCGACCCCCACCCCGGTGCCCTGACGCACCGTCCGCTACCACCATCAGCGGGGCTGCTGCGGCGAGAGCCGCGGTCAGCCCCGCTGTCGTCTGTGGGTGTCCCCGATCAGGAGTGCGACGTCCACCAGGTGTAGAGCTGGTCGAGCCCCGGCCCCTGCGGACCGGACTTCACGACCGCCATGAGTGAGGCGTCGGTGTCGGTCCAGGCAACCACCGGCCGGTCGGCCTGCGTACCGCAGAACAGCACTCCGCTGACCTTCTGCGGCGTGGCGTTACGCCGCCACGGGCCCGGCGACTGGATGTTGCCCGGGCAGGTGACGATCGACGACGCCTCGACCATGTCGTTGAAGGCGGTGTCGAGCGCGGTGTCGTCGGTGGTGACCGTGTACGTCGCCGACAGCGGGCCACCGGGATCGGTGTTCGGTCCGCACGACGCCATGGCGCGGGCGCCGTCGGGCGGCGTCTGCATCTCGCAGGCGTCCGCCGCATAGCCACGCGGAAGAAGGCCGCGCAGTTCCGCCTCGGCTCGCGGATCGGCGGTGCGGGTCGGCGTGGCGGTCGTCGTCGGAGCGCCGGCGCTGCCGCCGCCGTCGCCGGACGGGATGAGCAGCCACACCGCGACACCGATGACGACGACGGCGGCCACCGCGGCGGCGATCAGCCACACCGGCTTCTTCTGCTGCGGTGGGGCGACCTGCGGCCGGGGGACCACCGGGGGCGGTGTGCTGTAGACCGGTGACCAGCCCTCGGGCTCGGGGGTGGGCGGCGGCGCGTAGTCCCGGGGCTGCTCGGGCTCGGCGGCGTGGTCGGTCACGGGAGGTGCGACGTCGTGGCCGTCCCGGACGATGTCGAGGGGCTCGAGGGGTTGCTCGATCGGCTGGTCGATGGGTTCGGCGAGTGGGTCGTGACCGGACTCGGCGACCGGGTCGGCCAGCGGCTCCCAGAGCTGCTCGGGCGCGGAATCGGCACCGGGCTCGTCCGGCGCGCCGTCGTCGCGTTCGGCCTCCGATTTCGGGCCGGTGGCCCACGGATCCGAGGACGGCGGAGGGGGCGGCCACGTCATGTCCGGACCTCCACGTCCCTCGGCTTCACGTCACGACCCCCGCTCGGGTGCACTGGGAAATGTACCCATGAGAGCGTAGTGGGCCACACGCCCACACGCCGCCGCCCAACCCGGTCGCTCGTCAATCCAACTCCTCGATCAACGCCTCGATCGCTGCTGCGGCCGCCGGCGTGACGGGCGATTCCGCCTCCGCTCCGGCGATCTCGTCGTCGGAGACTCCGGCAGCCTGGGCGGTTTCGCCGATGGTCAGGTTGGCCCGGCGCCTGGCGGCGTAGAGCCGTTGGCCCAGGGTGGCGTTCGGCGCGGTGGCGGCGAGCATCGTCAGTTCGTCGATCCGCCGGCGGGCGGCGCTGAGCGCCTTGATCAGAGCCGGTGTGACCTTGTTGATTCGCGCGGCGCGGGCCGCGACGGATTCGAGTTGACGCAGATTCGACAGGATCGCGGTGACCCGAGGCGTGAAATCCGGATGGTCGATCGGCGGGAGAGCGTCTGCGGTGGCGCCGACGGTGCGTACCGCGGTCGCGACCGTCTCGGCGATCAGCGGGGTGTTGTCGGCGACGGTGACGGGGATCGACGCCGTGGTGGCACCCGGGTCGGCCGGCTCGCCGCGGCGCAACCGCGCGATCGTGCCCGGCGGCCACTGCAGGACCTCTTCGAGCTTTGCCCGGGTCCGCTCGCGCGGCCAGCTGCGACCCTTCTCGAAAGCGATCAGAGCGCCGGCGTTGATGATGCCGTCGGCGGCCAGGCTGCGCTGGCTGATGTCGAGTTCCCGCCGCCGCGCGGCCGCCGCGGCGCCGGCGCGCGCCACTCCGGGGTCGAGGACACCGGTCGCCTCGTCGATCGACTCCGCGTTGGTCATGGACGGGGTTCATCCTCGCTGGCTCGACGGCGGCCCGGGTGTCGTCATACTAACCGGGCCGGACGCGACCGCTATGACTTGGTGCGCCTTCCGACCACGATTCCGTATCGAAGCTACACCTTGTCGCGCGCTTCCACTGGCGGAATGCTGCGGTTCCGAAGGGCAAAGCTGTTGCACCGCGCCACAGGATGGCGCGCATTCCTGCTGTTCAGAAGGCTGTGAACAGCTCCGGGCGCACCGGAAGCGCGCCACACTTCCCGACTCCGCCATCAAACCGTTGCATCGCTACGGTTATTGCTATAGATTCCTCGACAATGCGAGGCGCTGGCCCGCACGGTTTGTCCAAAGGAGTAACCCATGAGCAACGTGACATTTCTGGAGATCCCGGTCGGCGCCTGCACCCGCGATCCCGAACGGTGGACCACGACGGCCGACGAAGAGGCCAAGGCCATCTGCCGCGGCTGCCCCCGGCGGTGGATGTGCGCACGCGACGCGGTGGAACTACCCCGCGCCGAGGGACTGTGGGCCGGCATCGTGATCCCGGAATCCGGTCGCGGCCGCACGTTCGCACTCAAGCAGCTTCGTTCGCTGGCCGAACGCAACGGCTACCCGATCCGCGCCATCCGCCGGGTGTTCCCCGAGTCCGCTTGATCGGCGTCGGCGCGCCGGAATAGCGCGGCGGCCCGCGCGGTTACATGATGCGACGGTGCCGGGCATGCCCCGGGCCCCACCACAGAACAGTCGCTTCGAGCGACCACTCGCCGAGAGGCGCAGGCGGCACCGTCCCCCAACTTCCCCTCACCCACGGTTGTGGCGTGAGCGGGAAATAGCGCGGATCCCCGCGCTTTTACAGGAACCGACGGTGCCGGGCATGCCCCGGGCCCCACCACAGAACAGTCGCTTCGAGCGACCACTCGCCGAGAGGCGCAGGCGGCACCGTCCCCCAACTTCCCCTCACCCCGCGTCGAGCGCGGCGACCGCGTCGGCGACCGTCGCCATGTAGGCGTCGACCTCGCCGTCGTGATAGCCGCGCCGGCCGATCGGCGGCTTGGGGAATCTGATCGCCCGCACGTCGTCGGCGCACAGGTGGCCGCGGCCCTCGAGGCGGCGCGCCGTCAGCGCCAGGAAGTCCCGCACCGATTTCGGGTCGTACCCGCGTCTGCCCAGTGGTGGCTTCGAGAAGGTGGCGTTGCGGACGGCGTCGGCGGTCAACCCGCCCGATGGCTCGCTCATCGATGGCGATCGTAGACGGGCGGTATCGACTCCGGTGGCGCCTTGATCATCCCCAGCGCCGAATTCATCCACAGGCCTTCCGGCGAGCGCCGCGGTCTGTCGGGTCCGCCGCTTAGCGTGCGGGTCATGACGAACTGGATCAACACGGTCAGCCGCGACCACGTCGAGCGTGGTGTCCGCGGCCGTTTCACGCAGGCGAACCACGGTAAGCCGCACGCCCTGCGCCGCATGGCGCGCGGCGACTGGGTCATCTTCTACTCACCGCGGATCAGTCATCCCGACGGCCCACCACTGAAGGCGTTCACCGCCATTGGTCAGGTGGTCGACGACGAGCCGTACCAGGCCGAGATGTCACCGGACATCCAACCGTGGCGGCGCAACGTCGACTTCCTCGAGTGCGTGGAGACACCGATCCTCCCGCTGATCGAGCACCTGCACTTCGTGGAGAACAAACAGCACTGGGGTTATCGGTTCCGGTTCGGGGTCTTCAGCGTCGACGACCACGACCTCGAGCTCATCCGCACCGCGATGACCCGCCCACTGGAATCCGTCGGGCCGCCGACGGTCAGCGGGGACTCAGGCGGGGTACCCGACTGACCGGAACACTGTCAGCGATCGAACGAGGAGACCCTGTGACCACCGACAAGACCGGCGCACCCACCACCGTCAGCGCCGAGGCGGACCGTTTCACCATCGGGGTGGAGGGGCAGACGGTCGGCTTCGCCGAGTTCATCGACCGCGACGGGCAGCGGGTGTTCACCCACACCGAGGTCGACGAGCAGTTCGAAGGGCGTGGCCTGGCAACCATCCTCGTCGGCGAAGCGTTGGCGCAGACGCGGTCTGCCGGCAAGCGGATCGTGCCACAGTGCAAACTCGTCGCCAACTACGTCGAGAAGCACGACGAGTACGCCGACATCGTGGACCGCGTCGAAGGCTGACGCGCGGAACGCCTACCGATCACACACCGTTAGGGTCGGCGCGGTGACCACGACATCGTCCGCGGCGGGGTTCTTCGTTCCTGACGGCGACACCTTCGTTCCGGCCCCCATCGCCCGCGGCCCGTGGGGTGAGACGGTGAGCGGAACGTATGTGGGCGGACTCCTCGGTCACGTCGTCGAGCGCGATACCGGGGCCGACGCCGAGATGCATCCGGCGCGCCTGACCGTCGACCTGCTGCGCCCGGTCGCCATGGCGCCGGTGCACACCATGTCCACCGTCGTGCGGCGCGGGCGGCGGCTGTGCCTCGTCGATGCCGAACTCCTCCAGGCCGGCACCGTCGTCGCCCGTGCGAGCGCGCTGCTGCTGCGTCGGGGACCGCAGCCACCCGACGATGCCTGGCCGGGTGAGGTGAGCATGCCGCCGCTGCCGCCAGATCCCGCCGAGATCGGGGACCGCACCACGGTGCTGTGGGTGTTCGGCGGAACCGACGCGTCGACTGCGACCACCGATCTCAGCGCCTGGCAGCAGTGCGGGCCGAAAGCGGTGTGGGTGCAGGAGATCACGCCGCTGGTCGCCGGCGTGGAGCTGACACCGTTCGTCCGGGCGGCGATCGCCGGCGACTACGCCAGTTCACTGACCAACTTCGGGTCCACCGGGCTGCCGTTCATCAACGCCGACTACACGTTGTCGCTGAGCCGGCTGCCCGACGGACCGCACCTCGGCCTGGCGGCGCTCACCCATCAGAGTCACGACGGCATCTCCACCGGGGTCGGCACGGTGTTCGACCATCGCGGTCCCATCGGCAGCGCCACGGTCACCGCGCTGGCCAACCCGGGGTTCTCGCCGGCGCTCAGCGGGGCTGCAGGAGGATGACCGGGATCTCGCGGTCGGTCCAGCTCTGGTAGGTGTCGAAGTCCGCGTAGAGCTCGACGAGCTTGGGCCACAACCGGGCTCGCTGCTCGGCGTCGGCGACGACGGCGTGCACCGGGCGGCGCTCGGACCCGATCTCGATGAAGACGTCCGGATCGGCCACCAGGTTGCGGTACCACTGCGGATGTTCCGGACGTCCGCCTTGGGATGCGACGATCACCACGTCGGCGCCGTCGCGCAGATACAGCAGCGGCGTGACGAACACCTTGCCGGACTTGCGGCCGCGATGCTCCAGCAGCATCGTCGGCACCGGTTTGCGGAATCCGGCGCCCACCCGCCATTTTCCGCCGATCCGGCCGCCGGTGCGGCGGTACACCCACACGTGCGCCTTACCCGCGTACTTGAAGATCTTGGGAAGCAGCGGGGAGTCCAGCTGCTTCGGCCGCTTCGGCGTGGTCACTGCTCCCCCAGGTACTGGGCGGTGCTACCGCTCAACGGCATCTCGGGCATCCCGAGCTTGCGGTGGTCCCAGCTGCGCACCCGCTCCGGCACCACCCGCACCGCGATCCGGTTGTTCATCATCTGGTCGACGAACGGTTTCATCTCGTCGCTGTACGGGCCGGTGTAGCGCTCCCAGACGCTGATACCCACGCGCAGGAGCTGATCGGGATCCGAGTCGACGATCTCGGCCCGGCCGTCGATGGACACGCCGCGCAGGGTGTTGTAGGTCAGCCCGTCCTCGATCATCACCGTCAGCGTCGGGTCGCGCCGCAGGTTGACCGCCTTCTGCGATTTGGCCTTGGTCTCGAACCAGATCTCCCCCTCGAGCACCGCGTACCACATCGCGACCAGGTGCGGCCGTCCGCTGGGCATTACGGTCGCCAGCGTTGCGGTCCGGCTGTGGTCGATGAATTCGGCGATCTCGGCGTCGGACATCACGACCTTGGCGCGCTCGTTCTTACCCACGCTGTATGCCTATCAGGCCGGAACCGCCGTCGTCACGCAACCGGCGTCAGCGGGCGGCGAGTCGGCGGACGAGCGCCTCGAGTGCCGCCGTCTCCGTCGGGTCGACATACTGACCGGCTTCGGCGTCGGTCACCGCGTCCGCGCTCACGCCGGCGGCGTCCGCGGTCTCCTCGACGGTCAACTCGGCGGTGTGCCGCACGGCGTAGAGCCGTCGACTCAGCGGTGCGCCCGGAGCCTGCGCCGCCCGCACCATCAGGTCGTTGTAGGTGCGCCGGATCTCGCTGAGCACGACCGCGGCGTCGGGCCGGTGGATCGTCCTGCCGGCGTTGCGCGCCATGGTCTCCAGACCGCGCAGATCGAACAGCAGCGCCGAGACGTACTCGTCGTAGGTCGGATCATGTTGTGGCGGCGCGGTTTCGATGCGCGATCTCACGTTGGCCAGTGCCAGGTCGGCGGCGTCGACCATGACGGCGACCTGCACGGTGTCGGAGAGGATCTCGGTACTGTCGTCCTCGGGAACCGGGGCCCCCGCGCGCACCGCGGCGATGGTGCCCGGCGGCCACTGCAGAAACTGCTCGAGACGGGCGCGCACCTCGTCGGACGGCCACAGCCGGCCGGATTCGAAGTCCGCCAACGCCTGTTGACCGATCACGCCGTCGGCCTCGAGCCGGCGCCTCGGATGGCCCAGTTCCTCGCGGCGGTCGGACACGGCGGCACCGGCACGCGCCACGTCGACGGCCGTCGACGCTCCCACGGCCGCTTCGTCGACCGTCACCGTCACCGCGATGCCGTCGGCGTGCCCCAACCGCACGGTCGCCCTGTCGAGGACGTCGACCGAATCGATGCGCTGCCCGTCGACGAACATGCCGTTCCTGCTGCCCGCGTCGGTGACCACCCAGTGGTCGCCGTCGACGTCGATCCGGGCATGGACGCGGGAGACGCGGGGATCGTCGATCCGGATCTGCGAGGGCAGCTCCCGGCCGAGAAGGATCGGCGCTTCGGCGGGGTCGACGGTGTAAAGGACGTCCCCGCAGCGGATCCGCAGAGCGGGTACGGCTTCGCCGGCCACCTGCACCATGGACCCTCCCCCGCGATCTGTTCGCCCTGCGATGCTAACCAACCGGTCTCAGAGGACGCCGTAGGGCGCGGTCACCCACCGCACCGGATCGACGCAGCGGAACGGTGCGATCCCCCGCGAATGCAGCCGGTTACCGCTGGGCGGCGCGCCGAGGGCCGAGACCGCGAAGTACCGGTGCGGCAGTCGCAGACCGGTGGACGGGTTCTCCACCGCCGCCACGATGGCGCCGCCGTGCAGCCGGGTGAGCAGGCTGCGCACCTCCTCGTGCAACAGTTGTCCGTCGGTCTCGTCGTACTGGTGGGCGTCGGACGGGTCCCGCAGGTACGCCGCCCCGGCATTGGACATGATCAGGCTCCACTCGGAGCCCTCGACATCGCGCAGCACCCGCAGTGCGTCGAACTTCGACACGATGACGGCGAGTCTCGGTTGGGCGGGTCCGACCGCGTGCAGCACATTGTTGAGCACCGCACGCGGGTCGCCGCCGCTGAACGCCTGCGCCGGCAGCAGGTCGTGGAGCTGATCGCGGATCCCCTTGATCCGCAACGGGTCGAACATGAAGAACACCGCATCGGCGTTGGCGAAGAACCGAAACGGCGGGGTGTACAGATCGCCGGACTCCAGGTCCTCCCCCGCGACGTCGCGCAGGACGAGGTAGCGCCGGACGCCGTGCCACACCCCGATCCCGTAGATCAGCGGCTCCCGTTGGTGCGACGCCTGGGTCTGCACCGTCGGGGTCGGCGGCACCAGACCGCGCTGAACGTAGAGCGGTGTCTCGTAGTTCATCGTGTACGCGACCGCGGTCGCGCGGGTGGCCGGCTGCATGGAGACCCCGAGGTGTTCGCACAGCAACTCGAGTTGTTTGACCAGCACCCCGATGTAGAGGCTCTTACCCGTGGCGCGGGCGCCGGCCATCGCAATGCAGATGGCGTGACCGCTGCGCCAGTCGTCGGGTAACAGGAAATGGCAGACGGGGCAGATCTCGACGGCCGGACCCTGAAGCGCCTGACTGGCCTCCGACAGCGGCGGCGGCGGGCCGGTGTAGCCGGGCGGGCGCGCCCACGTGTAGAGCGCCCCGGAGTCGGCGGGCGCCCCGAGATAGGCCGACGCGAGATCGTCGCGGTAGCGGGTGCCGCCCGCCTGCGGCGGCAGCGTCCACACGTACTGGTTCGGATCCAGCACCGAGAAACACCGCGGGCATTTCGTCACGTCAACGGCTCCAACGGGTTCGGGCCGTCGGCGCGGGTTGCGCCTCCGGTCGGCGGGCCAGCAGCCTCAGCACGGTCTTGCGGTGCCGGCGCACAGCCCCGTCGGTCGGTTCGCCCGAGAGCTGCGCCATGGTGGCGGCGACCATGCCGACGTCGATCGTGTCCGGTCTGCGCGTGACCAGGACGTGGCGGGCGGCGCGCCAGATCAGGTCCTCGATCGCGTCGGTCGCCGCGGGCAGGTCGTCGCCGTTGTGGCCGAACCGCAGCGCGGCCACCGCGAGCACCGACATCGCGTTGAGGACGTAGGTGTCGAGCAGTGCGGCGAGGTGCCCGAAGGCGTCGGCGGCCACCTGCGTCTCGGCGCCGAGCAGCGCACCGGCCTTGGGGTAGGGCTGGCCGGCGGTGGCGGCGATCGCCGCGAAGGTCACCAGTCGGACCGCGAAGTCGTGATGGACCTCGGCGATCCCGGCCGCCTCGACCGCCCGCTCCCACAGTGCGGCGTAGGCGCTCTGGTGGCTTGCGGCGTACCCCTGCTCGATCCAGGTTCTCGGGTCGAAGATCCGGACCGCGGCACAGGCCACGGCGACGTCGTCGTTGTTGGTGCGCAACACCGTCTGCGCCAACCGGTCCAGCGCCGAGGACGGCGGCGCGCCGACCAGGGTGCGCACCGCCGCCGCTCCGGGCAGTGTGGATTCGCCGACGGCGGTGAGCAGTTCTTCCGGATGCCACACCGAGCTGCCCGCGACCTCCTCGAAGCGCGGTGAGCCGCTGATCCGCAGCCACCACAGGCTCGCCCACCGGTCCGCCGGCTCCCCGCCCCCGCGCTGTAGCGTCCGTACCCCGCGCAGCGCCGCACGCGTCCACACCGGGTCCCATGCCTCCGCCCGCCACAGGTCCTGGGGGGCAGGCGCCGGCAGGCCGTCGGCCAACCAGTCCAGCACGTCGCCGTCGACGGCGGGCGGGTCACCGCTGTCGCGCAGCAGCGCGGCCGCCAACGCCAATCGCGTTGCGTCACCCACGGTCTCGCGCAGCTCACCGATGAGGTCAGCGCCGGCCCGCTGGTCGGTCAACCGGTCGGCCACGTCGTCGCGCAGCGCGTCGAGTACCCGGCCGTCCTCGATGCCGGAGCGCAACAGCAGATCGGCCAACCTCGCCACCTGCCGCGGACCGTCGGCGCGCGCGGCGACCAGTGCTGGGGTGATGGCGTCGTGGAGTTCGCGCGGGGGTGGACGTCGCTCGAGGCGCTCACGGGCAGGCACCGGCCCGGGCCGGCTCAACCAGTCGCGGTCGGCGACGGCCCGGCACAGGTATGACACCGTGGCCAGTTCGGCCGCCGGGCCGTCGGGGGTGTCCCGCACCGCCTTCCACGCATCGGCGGTGCTGGTGCCGAGCGCGGTGCGCATCACCTCGGCCATGGTGCGGGCCACCACCGAGTCGTTCGCGGCCCGCGGCGAATGCGCGGCGATCACCGTGTGCGCCTCGGTGAGCGCGTCCGCGTACGCCTGCCGGTGTGCGACGGCCATCGCCAGCGGCCACGCCGGGTGGAGCCCGGTGTCGGCCACCTGCGCGGCGTAGTGGTCGATGTCGTCGAGCACCGTCCGTGCCGATTCCCGGTCGAGGAGCACCACCTGCGCCATCGCCGACCACGGCGTGACGGCGATGGTCTGGCCGCCGGCGGTGCGGTGTGGTTCCCGGTCGAGTTCGCCGAGTGACAGCGTCGCATGCTCGCTGATCGCGACGACGTCGTCGGGCAGGTCCTCGAGGTCCTCGACGGGCACCGCGGTCAGGTGTTGGCGGCTCTGCCGGGCCAGCGTCAGTTGATCGGCCCGGTCGAACGTCGAGAAGTTGAGGCGCGCAGCGGTTCCCGCGGACATGAGGAAGCTCACCAGGCCGATCCACTGCGCCGCCGAATCCGCCGATTCCACGCCGAGTACCACCGGTGGGCCGCCGTCGAGCGCGGCGGCCACCGCGTCGAGCAGTCCGAACAGCGTCGCCAACCGCCACGCGTCCGGGTCGAGGGCGAAGTCGACGACACTGTCCTTGGTCACCGTCGCACCTGGGGCAGGGGGGTCGCCGGGCAGCGCCGCCGCGGCCACCGCGTGCGCACCGTACGGGCACAGCCATCCGCTCGACCGCCACCACTCGATCGGTCGGTGCGACCGCTCCCCCGCGGCGCGGTCCAACAGCGCGTGCGCGAAGACGTTCCCGGGTCGGCCGGTGCTGTCGGAGCCGGCGGGCACGGTGTGCCAGTACCCGGCGCGGTGACCGTCGAGGCGGCCGTAGGCGAGTCGGCGCGGACCGTGTTCGAGTTGTTCGGGTGTCGGGTAGGCCGGCAGTGGCTGCGCCGGTCGGAAGACGGTGCGGACCCCGGAGGTCAGGGCGTGCACCTCGTCGGGCGAGAGATCGGCCGAGGTCTCTTTGACCTGCCAGCCGCCGGTGTGCTCCCGCGTGTCGAACGAGGTGTGGGTGAGCTGTCCGTAACGCGCGGTCATGGCGCCGCCGGGGTCAGCCGCAGATGTTCCACCGGCGGGTCGAGCAGCGCGATCAGTCGCAGGCTGGCCGGCGAGGGCGTGCTGACGAACAACCGGATCCAGCCCTGCCGGTTGCGCACGTTGGCCGCCCACAGTTCACTGCCGCCGGTGGTGGTCAGCTGTGACCACCGCAGTTCCTTGGCGGGCGGGGCGGCGAGCTGCCCCTGTTCGTTGAGCGGCGCCACGTCGACGAGGTCACCGTCGTGCACGCTCAACGGAATTCGGTGCGGGTTGTTGACCAACACGAACGCCGGTGAACCCGGCAGGTCGTATTCGGAACGCACGGCGAGCGTCGCCGTGAAGGGCCTGCCGTCGGCGTCGCGGCCCACCCGCACCGCGTACTGCAGCCGCAGCAGTCCCTGGTATTCGATGCTCGAGATCGCGCCCATCACGCGCCGACCACCGCTGAACGCGATGGGCGCCAGGTGAAGTGAACAGCCGTGCACCGGCAGCTGGCCCACCAGTTGCAGGCCGCCGTACTTCTCGTACTCCTCGAGGGTGATCTCGTACGGCTGCCCGGCCAGGCCGGTGTCCGGGTCGTGCCCACGGGGTGCGATGTACACGACCACGGAGGCGGCACCGTCGGGCCAGTCGAAGGTGAGAACCTGCTTGTTGCAGTACTCGGTGAGTTCGATGTCGCGGATGACGCCGGTCCGCACCGTGGAGAACGTCTTGCCCAGCATCGCGCGCCCACCGATGAGGGTGACGGGCGTGAAGTAGGCGCGGCTCCACTGGTCGGGCCATGCGACATCCGGCATCGCGGTGCGGATGCGGCCGTCCTCGTCGCGCTGTTCGGTGATCGGCTGGGCCAGGCGCAGTTCCGGCGGCAGCCCGACCTGGTCGAGTGCGTCCTCCGGCAGTTCGTCACCTTCGGCGCCCGCGGTGGGGCCGGTGGGAGTCCGGTAGATCGCGACGCGTCCGCCGGGCGGTGTGGTCCAGGCGAGGTCGAGCACGGTGGCGTCGGCGCTGCTTCCGGTGATCACCAGGTCGTTGACCGGGGCCAGCACCGCCGAGACGTCCACGTCGGCCTGGGCGGCCTCGGACAGGCGCAGCACCCCGCCGACCGGTGCGGCGCAGCGCACCCGGTAGACGTAGCGGTGGCCGCGTTCGACACCGATGTCGACGAATCCGCCGAGGTTGTCCTGGCCGGCCAGGATGCGGTACTCCGGTCCGTCGCGGTGCGCTTCACCGGCGGGCATCCGGTACACGTACACCGCGCCCACCCCGGGCGGCACGGTGTAGCGGCCGATGATCCGGCCCGAATCCTCCCGCAGCGTGAAATCGCTGATCCGACTGATCAACACCCCGCCGGCGTGCAACACCGGTTGCGCGGCGAGAGCTTCGGCACGTGAGGCGCCGATGTTCGCCCAGACCTGGAAGTGACGCACCGCCGCCACCGGCGGCCGGTCGTCGGTCGCCGACGTCTCGGTCGTCACCGCGAGCAGGTCACCGGTTTCCGGCGACCTCGGCGGCGCGTCCTCGCCGCTGACCACCCGGTAGACGACGGTCGCGCCGGTGGCGTCCGCCGGTGGCCACCGCAGCTCGAGGGCTCCGGTGTCGCGGCGGCGGTGCAGGGTGACGCTGTGCGTCGGACCGGTCGGCGCGCTCGGAACGTAGGCGGCGAATTCGTCCGTGCCGGACGAGCTCTCGGGCAGCGGCTCGCTCAGGGGTGGTGGCGCCGGTGGGTCGGCGGGCGGTGGGTCCTCACCGCGGTGCCTGCCCGCCGGGGCGTCGGCCGAGGTCGTCTCCTCGGGTGGCTGGACGGGTAGTTCGGCCAGCACCCGCGCCATGTCGTCGGCGTGTTCGGAGACCGACCCGGGAAGCATGGCGCGGATCTGTTCGACGTCGGTGCGCCCGGACCGCAGCACCAGCCGCAGATGGGCTTCCTTGAAGCTGCGCGCCGACACGGCACCGGAATCGATGAGCCGCTGCCGCCATTCCAGAAGCGCGCCGAGGCGTGGGTCGTCGTCGGGGTGCGGGTGTTCGGTCATCGCGGCGACACCACCCGGGCACGCCGACGCGCCGCACGCCCGTCCGGCGTGCCGTCACCCCCGCACATGTGCATCGCGTCAGATTCCACCATCAAGAGCAGCAAATTATCCACCGATAGCGGCGAACAGACCGTCGCCACTGACTGACATCGGCGCACCCCTCCGCATCCACGGCTTCAATACGCCGGTATCTCCGCATCTGCGGTTGTTAGGATGACCGGGTGCCGACGATCCGGATCCGCCAAGCTGCCGAGCTGTTGGGCGTCAGCGACGACACCGTCCGGCGATGGATCGACGACGGCTCGCTCGCCGCGTCGGTCGATGCCTCCGGCCGCAAGGTGGTCGACGGTGCCGACCTCGCCGCGTTCGCCAGGAACCACGCCGCCGCCGCCCCGAAGGATCCGCTCGGGATCGCCAGTTCGGCCCGCAACCGCTTCGCCGGGTTGGTGACCAATGTGGTCAGCGACACCGTCATGTCACAGGTTGAGATGCAGTGCGGGCCCTTCACGCTGGTGTCGTTGATGAGCACCGATGCAGTACGGGAGCTCGACCTGCGTCCGGGCAGCATCGCCGTGGCGGTGGTCAAGGCGACCACCGTGATCGTCGAGACTCCGGGCGGCCAGCCGTGAGGCGGATGCTGGGCGTGGTGCTGCTCGCCGCGGCTTTGACGGCGTGCACCCGCCAGTCCGCCGGCGAGGACACGCTGATGGTGTTCGCGGCGGCATCGTTGAAGAACGCGTTCACCGACATCGGGCAGCGCTTCGAGGCCGACCATCCCGGGGTGGGCGTGGAGTTCTCGTTCGCCGGGTCCTCCGATCTCGTCACGCAGTTGACGCAAGGAGCCTCCGCCGACGTCTTCGCATCGGCCGACATTCGCAACATGGACCGTGCCGCGGCGGCCGGGCTGCTCGACGGCTCCGCGGTGCCGTTCGCGACGAACCGGCTCACCATAGCCGTCACCGCGGGAAACCCGAAAGGTATTGCGTCGCTGCGTGATCTGGACCGCCCGGGTACGGCGGTGGTGCTGTGCGCGGAACAGGTGCCGTGCGGTGCGGCGAGTAGGGCCGCCGAACGAGCGGCCGGCGTCGAACTGCGCCCGGTGAGTGAGGAGACCTCCGTCACCGATGTGCTCAACAAGGTGGTCAGCGGGCAGGCCGATGCGGGGCTGGTGTACGTCACCGACGTCCAGGCAGCCGGTGAGGCGGTGTCCTCGGTCGAGATCTCCGAAGCCGCCGAAGCGGTCAACACCTATCCGATCGCGACGCTCACCGAATCCGGGAAACCCACGCTGGCGCGGGAGTTCGTCGCGGCGGTGACGGGATCTGTCGGCCAGGACGCCCTCCGCGCAGCGGGATTCGGGCCGCCGTGACGGTCCGCATTCGCCGCGCGATCGCTCATGGGACGTCCGGCTCGTAGCGCAGCATCGTGACGTCGTGGTCGGGATAGTCGAAGAACACCGGACGCACCCGCATCCCCACCCGGATGTCCTCGGGCGCCACGTTGACCAACTCGGTCGAGAACCGCGGCCCCTCATCCCATTCCACGATCGCCGTCAGCAGCGGCACCGCATCGGCGAAGTGCGGCCCGACGGGTCTGCGCGCGACCGTGTACGAATACAGCGTCCCCAGGCCGGAGATCTCGCGCCACTCCAGGTCGTCGGCCAGCGTCCTGGGCGTGCGCACCCGCGGATAGAACACGTACACATCGGAGGACGGTGAGTACTGGATGCGGATCTTGTGTTGCGCCAAGGCATCCCAGAATGGTGCCGTCGTCGGCGTCTTGACCGGCATGGGCCGCTCGAAGGTGGTCATCAGCTCAGTCGCCTTCCAGGACGAGGGTGGTCTGCTCGGACAGGATGCCGCCGTTACCGGAGACGAACGCCCGGTGGCAGTCGGCGACCTGCGCCGCCCCCGCCCGACCCATGATCTGGCGGGCGGCGTCACACACGTGATGCATGCCGCCCGCGAGTCCGGCCTGTCCGAATCCGAGTTGTCCGCCCGCGGTGTTGAGCGGGAAGTCGCCGCGGAACGTCAGGTCGTGGTCGCTGACGAACGCCATCCCCTTGCCCTTCTCGCAGAAGCCCGCGTCTTCGAGGCTGAGCAGCACGGTGATGGTGTAACAGTCGTAGATCGACACCATGTCCATGTCGGCGCGCTCCAGCCCGGACATCGCGAACGCGGTGTCGGCGGCCTTGGTGATCGGTGTCTGCAACAGGTCACGCGCGTACGTCGGCGTCTTGAACGGCACGTGCTCGCCGAAGCCCTTGATCCACACCGGGCGACGCCTGGCCCGCCTCGCCATGTCCGCACTCGCGACGACGACCGCCGCGCCGCCCACACACGGCATCACGATCTCCAGCATGTGCAACGGGTCGGCGATCACCGGGCTGGCCAGAACGTCGTCGACGGTGAGTGGCTTGTCTTTCCAGATGGCCCCGTCGGTGTGGTTGGCGTTGACGCGCTGGTCCACCACGATCTTGGCCATCGCGCGCTCGTCGTAGCCGTACACCGCGGCGTACCGCTGGGCGACCTGACCGTACGGGCCGTTCTGCCCGAGGTTGCCGTAGGGGATCTCGAATTCGGCCTGCGGAGAGCCGAACTGGTTGCTCGACGACCCGAAGAACATCGCGTCGACCAGCGGTGCCGGTTTCTTCTCCGACGTCGGGGTGAGGTAGCGCGCCGGCAACGCGCACAACACCACGTCGCAGAGTCCGAGTTCGATCGCCGCCGCCGCGCGCCACACCATCCCGACGGCGCTGGCACCGCCGAGGTCGAGGATCTCGGCGAAGTTGGCGTCGACCCCCAGGTACTCGGTGACCGTGGACGGGACGAAGATCTCCGACTCGGCGATGTGCGAGGTGACGATGCCGTTCACCGACTCACCCGGCAGGCCGGCGTCGGCGAGCGCCGCCGCGCTCAGCTCCGCCCACTGCTCCAACAGGAACGGTGCGGGCCCGGCCTTGTTGAGCCGTTCCGGAGGCAGCTCGACGTATCCGACGATGGCGGCCTCTCCACGTAATCCCATACGTCCCTTCCTGTCATCCACGGGGTAGCCCGAGCACCATCTGCGCGATGATGTTGAGCTGGATCTCTCTGGTGCCGCCGCCGACGAGTTCGGCGGGTAGGTGCAGATACGGCGCGACGACCGGCGGCTCGGTGTCCTGCAGCAGCGCCGTCTCACCGGTCAACTGGAGGGTGGCCTCGAAGGTGCGCCGCAGCATCGCCGCCGTCGCCACCTTCGCGATGCTCGACGCCGGGCCGGCGTGCTGCCCGTCGAGCAGGCGCAGCGTCTCGCGCACGCCGAGCGCCTTGATGGCACCGGAGTACGCGTCGATGCCACCGAGGGCGCGCAGCGCCGCATCCTGATCGGGCCCCGGCGTGGCGGCCAGCGCGCGCAGCGCGCCCGCCCGGTCGTTGTGGACGTAGTTGCCGATCGCCACCCGCTCCTGCGCCATCGTCGCGATCGCCAGGCCCCAACCTCCGGTGGGCTCACCGACGAGCATCTCATCCGGTACGAAGACATCGGTGAGGAAGACCTCGTTGAAGTGTGCGTCACCGGTGGCCTGCCGGATGGGTTGTACCTCAACGCCTTCGGAACGCATGTCGACGACGAAGTAGCCGATGCCGCGGTGTTTGCGGGCGTCGGGGTCGGTGCGGGCGAGCAGGGCGCCGAAGTGCGCGTGCTGCGCCGACGAGGTCCAGATCTTGTGGCCGTTGATCTTCCAGCCGCCGTCGACCTTGACCGCCCGCGTGGTCAGCGCCGCCAGATCGGAGCCGGCCGACGGTTCGCTGAACAGCTGGCACCACGTCAGCTCCCCCCGCAGCGTCGGCGGGACGAGGCGGTCGCGGACCTCCGGGTCCGCGGCGTTGATCAGTGACGGGACGATCCACTCGGAGATACCGAGCGACGGCCGCACCAGCTGCGGTCGCCTGGCGAACTCCTCGTCGACGATCAGCTGCTGGCGAGGTGTGGCGTCGAGGCCCCAGGGCGCCGGATAGTGTGGCGCGATCAGCCCGGCGTCGGCGATCGCGCTGCGCTGGTCCCCCGTCGCGAACTGTTCGTAATCGCCCTGATACCGGGGACCGTCGTTGCGCAGCGCCACCGCGCGGTCGAGGACCTCGCGGACGTACGCGCGGAATACGGGGTCGGCGTCACCCAGCCGCACCGTGACGTCTCTGGCCGTGGTCCGGGTGAGTTCGCCGAGGCGCCTGCTCCAGCGGGTGGCCGGGCCGAGGGAGGCGGCCAGGGCGATGGCGCGCCGCCAGTGCAGGTGCAGGTCATGTTCCCAGGTGAAGCCGATCGCCCCGAACATCGTCAGGGTGTCGAGGACCAGATCGGGTGCGGGTGCGGCCGCCATCAGCACCGCGGTGGCGGCGGCGATGGTGTGCTGTTCGGCGGATTCGTCGGCCGATCGCACCGCATCCCAGGCGGCGGCGGTGGCGAGTTCGCTGCTGATCAACAGCTCCGCGGCGCGGTGCTGCAGCGCCTGGAACGCGCCGATCTTTTTGCCGAATTGCTCACGGGTACGCAGGTGTTCGGTGACCGCGTCGACGCACCACCGGATGGTTCCCGCGGCCGCGCACGACGTCAACGCCGCCACGGTGCAGCGGGCGGTCTCCGCGTCGACCCCGGTCAGCAGATGATCCGGCGCCACGCGGCACTCCTCGAACCGCACCCGGCCGACGTCGGTGGTGAGATCGGTGCCGCACTCCGGCTCGGTGATCACGGCACCGGCGTCGGCGACGAACCAGAGGAGACCACCGTCGTCGGTGTGCGCGGCGGCGAGGATGCGCTGCGCGGCGCAGGCGCCGAGCACCACGGGCGACACACCGGTGACCCGCCACCCCCCGTCTGTCGGTACAGCGTTCAGGCCAACATCACTCGGCAGCACGACGGCGGCTGTGACGCCGTGAGCGAGGTCTCGCAGGAGGGATTCGGCCGCCGGGGAGGTGGCGGCGAGCAGCGCCACGGCGCCCGCGGTCACCGTGGACAGCAGCGGGCCGGGCAACGGCAGCTGCGCCGCCGCCTCGATCACGCAGGCGGTGTCGGCCAGATCGCCGCCCTGGCCGCCGACCTGCTCGGGCAGGTGCACGGCGTGGAAGCCCGCGGCCACCAGTTCGTTCCACCACTGCGGTACCACGCCGGCAGCGAGGTCGTCGAATGTCTTCCTGGTCCTGTCCGTCGGCGCATGGCGGGCGCCGAATTTGCGGACGGCGTCGGACAGCGCCGACTGTTCCGGAGTGAGCGCGATCGGCATCAGCTGCGGTCCTCTGCGGGTCGGCGGCGGGCGCCGACGAAGAACTCCGCGGCCTCGGCCAGTGCCTCCGTGGTGGGCGCCGGACGCCATCCGAGTTCACGTTCGGCCTTCGTATGGTTCATCGGGGACATGACGTGCATGAGCCGGATGCTCAGCGGCGTCAACCGGGTGTCGGTGCGGCGTATCCGCGCGAGCCAGGCGCTCGGAACCGCCGCCGCGGCCAGCGCCTGGATCGGGACACCGATCCGCGGCGGCTCGACACCTACAGCGGCGCAGGCTGTTCGGTAGATCTCGCGGGCCGTCATGAACCGCTCCGAGATGATGTAGCGCTCCCCCGGTGTTCCGCGCTCGCCCGCCAGGATCAGCGCGTCGGCGGCATCGCGCACGCCGACCACCTCGGCCTGGGCCCCGTCGATGTAGAAGGGCAGCTTTCCGCGGACCGCGGCCGCCACCAGCCCGCCGTGCGGTGTCGGCAGCCAGTCCCCGCTTCCGTAGGTGTTGGACACACACATCGCGACCGCGGGCAGCCCCCGTTCGCGGTGGTACCTGAGCACGAGGTTCTCGGCAGCCACCCGGGTCCTGACGTACTCCCCCGCCCGGTCGAGCCAGTTGTTGGGCAGTTCTTCGGTCGCCTTGCCGTGGGCGGCGATTCCGATGGTGGCGATGGAACTGGTGAAGACGAAGCGCTGCAGCTCGACGCCGGCGACGACGTCGAGAACCCGGTGCAGCCCTTCGACATTCGTGCGCCACAGCGGTGTCGCGTCGCGCAGCCAGGCGCGGGCGTCGACCACGCAGTAGTACACGACGTCACAGCCCGCCACCGCCGCGCGCACCGCATCGCCGTCGAAGATGTCACCGTAGTGGCGTTCGACGGGCAGGCCGTCGATGCCGCGGGTGGAACTCGTGCGCCGGATCAGCACGCGCACGTCCTCGCCCCGTTCGACCAGCCGGCGGGTGACGTGCGAGCCGAGGAACCCGCTGGCCCCGATGACGAGCTGCTTTCCCACCGATCCCCCGTCGTCCGAGACGAGACGGTCCGTCTCGTTTGTGGCAGACTACGGGGCGATGACCCCGCCCGCAACGCCCGACCCGGCTCCCGCCGTCCCGCGGCGGCGCAGCGAGAAGTCCCGTGTGGCGATCATCGCCGCGACCCGTGACCTGCTGCTGGAGCGGGGGTTCGACGGACTGACCATCGAGGCGGTCGCGGCGCGTGCCGGCGTCGGCAAGCAGACGATCTACCGCTGGTGGCCGAGCCGGCCGGCGCTCGTCGCCGATGTTCTGCTCGAGGACGCCCACGCGATCCTGGTTCCGGTCCGCCACACCGGCGATCCGGTCGACGACGTGGTCACGTGGATCGGCAAGTTGGCGGCGACCCTGACCACGCCGCGGGGCAATGCGATGCTGCGCATCCTGACGGTGGCGTCGCTCGAGCATGAGGACACCGCGGCGCGGCTGCGGGCGGGATTCGGCGACCCGCTGCACTTCTCGGTGCGCGATCGGCTGCTCGCCGCCGGTGTGGCGGCCGCGGCGGCGGAGTCGGCCGCCGAGGCGGTCGTCGGCGGCGTCGTGTATGCCATCCAGCGCGAGGGCTGCTCGTACACCAAGGCCCGGGCGCAGCGCACCGCCCGATTGATTCTCGAGAGACTGGTCGACTGAAAGGGGCCGGGTCGTCGTCCGACCCGGCCCCTGTGGTTGTGCGTGACGTGTTACCCGATGCAGCCCACGCCCGGGATGCATCCTTCGACCCCGCCCGGGCCCGCCGAGCCGCTGGGGCCGCCGGGAATCGTGCCGGTCACGCCACCGGGACCTGCGGTTCCGGCCGGGCCACCCGGAATGGCACCCGTGGCGCCCTCAGGGCCGGCTGCGCCGCCCGGACCACCCGGGATGGCGCCTGCCGCGCCGCCGGGACCCGCCGTACCGCCGGGGCCGCCCGGGATCACGCCGGTGGCGCCCTCAGGGCCGGCCGCACCGCCCGGACCACCCGGAATGGCGCCCGCCGCGCCGCCGGGGCCGGCGACGCCGTTGGGCCCGACCACACACGGGGTGCCGTCGGCGTTGACGCACGGCGGCGGAGGCTGGGTCACGAAACTTCCTGTGCTACCGAATGCCGCCGGGGCCAGCGCGATCGCACCTGCGGCGACGCCTGCGAACAGCGCGGGGGCAGCGGCTCTACTCATTGTGTTTCGCATGACCAAGGCATTGCCGACGTCCCGGAGCTTCAAACCACCCCGTGTACGTGACGGTGTCGACCACGTGACGCTGTTTAGGCTCCGTCGCCCGCGGCTATGTGGCCGGGAGGTGGGTTCGCGGACTGACGGGGTGCAAGGCATTGACGAGTGAGCATCTGGACCCGAGCACTTCGGCCGATGCGCCGACACAACCGATCGCCGTTGCATCCACGCGCGAGCTGCCCGCCGGACTGACCCAGCTGCCGGGCAGCATCGTCGGGGGGCGCTATCGGCTGCTGGTGTCACACGGCGCGGCATCGCTGCTCGAGTTCTGGCAGGCCGTCGACCTCGCGACCGACCGTCCCGTGGCGGTCACGCTGGTGGACCCGCGGTCGTCCCTTCCTGTCGAGTGGGTGAACGAGATCCTCTCTCTGACGGTGCGGCTGCGCGGGCTCGACACCCCAGGCATCGCGCCCATCCTCGAGGTGCTGCACACCGGATCATGCGGTGTGGTGGTGGGCGAGTGGGTGCCCGGCGGAAGCCTGCGTGAGGTCGCCGACACCGATCCCGCACCGGTCGCCGTGGCGACGGCGCTGGAACCGCTGGCGATGGCGGCCGAGGCGGCGCACCGTGCCGGACTTCAGCTCAGCATCGACCATCCCGCACGGATCCGCGTCAGTTCAGCCGGTCATGCGGTGCTGGCCTTCCCGGCCACTCTGCCCGACGCCACGCCGCAGACCGATCTTCGAGGGATCGGACGCTGCCTGTACGCGTTGCTGGGGAAGTGCTGGCCGGACGGCCAGGAGCCTGCGCCCTTGACCGAGTTGCGGCCCGGGACACCGTTTCTGGTGTCGACGACGGCTGCCGGGCTGGTGCGTCCGGAACCGGGCATCGGCAGTGCCGCCACGCTGGTGACGATGCTGCGCCAGGCCGCGCGCGACGAGGCCGACCGCGCGGCCGACATCCGAGTGCTCCCGCCGTTGGACATGCCTCCGCCGGGGACTTACGCGGCGTTCCGCAACTTCGGCCCGGCCGAGCAGGCGCAGGTGGCGCGCAAGAGCGTGCTGCGGGCCACGATCGGTGCCGCGGCGGCCGTTGTGGCCGTGGGGGTGGTGCTGCTGGGCTCCAGCGTCAACGGCGTGCTGCAGGCGCCGGACGAGACCGCGGCCATCGACGCGGATCAGCTTGGCCTGCAGGATGATCCGACCCAAGCGGTCCCGAAGAAACCCGAGGAGACGGTCAAGGCCGCTGCGGCGGATGCGCCGGTCAAACCCGTCAAGGCCGAGGTGTACTCGACCGACGGCAGGCCCGACAATCCGGACGAGGCGGGCCGGGTGATCGACGGCGACGTGGCGAGCGCGTGGACCACGGACCGGTATTACGACGCCGACCCGTTCCCGAAGTTCAAAGAGGGGCTCGGGCTGATGCTGGAGCTGCCCGCACCGACGACGCTGGGGTCGGTCAGCGTGGAGTTGCCCAGCGCCGGGACGGTCGTGCAGGTCCGGTCGGCGGGCAGCCAGACACCGTCGGGCCTCGGCGAGACCACCGAGATCAGCGCGCCCACACCGCTGCAGCCGGGCCGCAACACGATCACGGTGCGCACGCGCGAACCGGTTACCCATGTGCTGGTGTGGGTGAGCACGCTGGGCAGTACCGACGGCCGCAACCAGGCGTCGATCTCGGAGATCGCGCTGCATCCGCCGGCGCCACCGGCATAGGTTTCCCGCCGAGCCGCCGTCCCACCGCGCCGCCGAGACTACGGGTGTTGATCGAAAACGGCTGAAAACCGTCACCAACCGTAGTCTCGCGGCGACGGGCTCACAGCACCGTCTTGATCGGCACCGCCCCGAGGCGATCTCGTCGAGTACCCGCAAGGTTCCGGACGACGTCACGGCTCTCCCTGTACCGCCGGCTCGGTTTTCGTGAGGTCGGTTCGGGAAGGGAAGGCTCCGGACGTTCCCATCCAGATGTGGGCCCATCCCCGTTCGTCGGCGATTCGCGCAGCCCCCGACATCGGCCGGGTCGCCTCGACAAACAGAAAACCCCGGCCATTGGCCGGGGTTTTCGCTCACTGTGTGCAGTTCATGTGCGGTGGTTGACGCAGCAAAATGACGGTCGGTTCCACGGCTTTCCTCCGGTTTTTCCACAACGTTTCCGTCGAAAAGGCCAGTGCGGCGCTGGGCGGTCGTCGGGCGTGTGGAGCGGCGGCTGACCCTGGGTGACGCCAACCGAGGTGAACCGGTGGAGCGGAATGCGATGAGCGCAGAATCGCCGCAGGCCGTTGAGCTCCGATTTGGTGCCGGTAATTCCACAGGGTTTTCGTTGGCTGCAGACAGCACGACGCGGGCCAGGTGTTGAGGCCTGGCCCGCGTCGGATGGGGTGTCAGCTGCGCGGTGGGATCCGCGCCGGTGGGTGGCCGAGGTCGGCGGTGAGTTGGCGCATTCTGATGTCGATTGATTCGCGGCGCCGGGAGCTGCGGTGGTGGTCCTGTTGTGCGCGGATGTTGGCGGTGACGGCCGCCAAGGCGATGGCGATCTTGATCATCGGCGTGCGCCGAGGTCCGGTGGTCAGCTCGTCGAGGCCGGCGACATACTTCGATTTGAGTTGGCTGAAGCGTTGCTCGGTGAGTGCGCGGGCGGCTTCGAAGTAGAGGGTGTGCTCCCAAGATCCGGGGACGAGATCCCACTGCGCCAGTCGCAGCTGATCGGCGGTCAGGGTGACGGTGGTGCTCGATTTCGCGCAGCACGCCAGGTCGTGCGCCGCCCAGTCCGGTTGGGCCAGCGGTATCCCAACGGTGTCGGTGTTCAGCGATTCCGGCTTCAGCGGGCATTTGACGGCGCCGAGTGCTGCCGGGCAGACCAGACGAACCTTTGCGGCGACGGGTGCGTCCTGGCCCAGGCGTGGTCGGCCGCGCCGGACAGCGGCGAGGGTGGGTCGGGTGTGGTGGCCCATGAGGAAGGGGTAGATGGCGCGCAGGCGGCGGTCGTGGCTGCGGAAGTTGTCGTGCTTGAGCAGTTCTTCGGTCTTGGGTGTGCGGTGCCCTTGAATACGGTCGGCGACGGCCGGGCAGTAGAACGCTCCGGCGTAGTGGATGGGCCCCGGAGGTGGCCCGACGGGTGCACCGGGCGGGTTGGCGCTGGGGAAGCTCACCGACCAAGGGCTGGGGTAGCGCACCACCGGTGAGTAGCGGGTGGTGAGCATGAGCTCTCCGAACCCAGTCTTGTTGTTGTAGCCCATGTCGGCGGTCAGCAGAGGCCACCGGGTACGGCCTTCTCGGCGGGCGTCCAGGCCGGTGCGACGGGCGTGGGCCAGCGCGGTGGCCAGGCCTTGGATGCTGGCGCCAGTGGGTGCGTGCACGTCCATTCCGATGAACACCGGGGGTTCGGCGTGCAGGGCGTCGCGGCGGGCCACGCGGGTGACGAAGGTGGCGCCGACGCCGAAGCCGCTGGCTTTGATTTCCCGCGGCCCGGCGGGTCCGGTGGTGCTTTCGGTGTTGTGCAGGGTGCGGTCTTTCTCGCGTACCCAGTACTTGGCGATCGAGGAGGCGCCGCGGTAGCGGTCGTCTTTGACACCGAGGGTGCCGCCGGGACCTGCGGTGTTGATAATGGTTTCGTCGACGACGACGTCACCGTCGCAATCGTCTGGCCGCTGATGTTCGACGGAACCGTACAGCAGGTCGTTGATGAGGCGGGTGAGGCGTTCATCGGCGGCCGCGCAGCGGTGGCGATCCTGTTCGGATCGCTTGCGCAGGAGTGCCTTGAACTCGGCGTTGGTCATCCGTCGCGACGGCAGGTCCCAGTCCGGGTCCAGCGGCTGCATGCGCAGAGCCCAGAATCGGTGGAAGCGTTTGTACTCGCGAGCAGCGTCGCTGTGGATCGCGGCGCAGTCCTGGTCGGCCATGCCCACCGCGTACAGCTGTTGGGGGGTAAAGGCGCCGATGGTGTCCATCGCGCCGCGCAGGCTGAAGGGTAGCCCCGCCAAGAACCGCACCAGGAGCGCGACGAGCACCGCGGTGCTGGTGTAGCGGATGCCGGAGCGTCGACCACCGGGGTGCACGTTGTGCTGGTAGTGGTCGTCGATCAGTTGTGCGACAGACGATTTGGCGATCATGTTCAGGGCGGTGGTGAAGACGGAATCTGAGAAGGTGCAGAGGGGTTCGCGGTCTCGGATCATCGTTGGTTCTCCTGCAGGGTAGTGATGGCGTGGCGAATCGTGTAGGTGGGCAGCAGCGGGCGTTGATCGACCAGCACGCGCAGATCACTGACATCGGCCAGTTGGAGAAGCAGTGCGGCTGGGACGGTGGCGGCCAGATCGAGGATCCAGCGGTTGCGAAGCCCGAGGTGATTCATGCCGGCGTGGCCGTGGCGTCGCAGATCGCCATTGGTGCGGTTAACGATGTTGCGTTCGGGCTGTTCGGTTTTCGGGGACAACACCAGTCCATTGCCCACGGCGACCGACAGGCTCAGCAGCCGCGCCGCGATCGCTGGGTTGACGACGGGGACCTGCCGGACCCCGCCAAGTCGGTTGGGCAGCGCCACCACCGCGATCGCCCTGCCATCGACGGACATTGAGGTGATCGATGTCCCGCGTAATGACCTGAAGTCCCCTGCCCTGGCGCCAGCCCCGTAGGACAGGTCGAACAGAGCCTGTGCACGCTGGGCCAGCCTGGCCGGCAACCTGGGGATGAGATGTTCCAGACGAGCGACTTCGGCCATGCTTGCCGCGGGCAACCGTTTGCGCCGCGGTGCCGGCACAGTGTGGGAGCGGGGGAACTGTTGGGGGTGCAGTTCACGTCCGATCCCGTACAGGATGTACCGGCGTTGCCGCAGCGAGCGTTCACTGTTGACTTTCGTCCAGATCAAGTACTCGTCGACGTTGGCGCGGGTGAATGCTCGGGCGGGGTCGATCACATCACCGAACGACGACCACATCAGGAACCGGGCGATCAGTCCGGTCGCTTTGCGGTCATCTTCGCCACCGTTACCGTTCTTGAGGCATCGCAGCCGCGCGGCCTCGAGCACCGCCGCGGCGGCGAGTTCGCGGTTGTCGGCGTGGATGGTGATCCTCTGCAATGCCTGCAGCCGCTCTGGCTGAGTGATCGCGACCGGCGGCGTCGGCCGTACCGCATCGCGAGCTACCTCCACAACGCGTTCATCACATTCTGCGGCGATTGTGTGCCGCTCTGCGGGTGGTGGCGTCGAAGGGGTCGCCGCGGTGGCCATCTTGCTGAATCGCGCCATCAGACGCGCCACCCCTCAGGCCGCAGGTGCGAGCGGACTATCCGAGATTGATGCGGCGTGGCCGGTTGACACAGACATGTGGGCACGGTGAAATACACCTATCCCTCCTTGAGGGTCAGAGAGCGTGAGAACTCTTAATGAACGCCGAAGCCGGGTTGCAGCCCGGCTTTTGGCATTTGTGGGCTCGGCACAGCCGAGCATGATGAGCAGTTCGCGTTGTAGCGCGAGAACCGTTCAGCAGCTACCTATCCCGGCCTCCTTCACTTTGCGCGGGACGTTGCCCTGGATCGGGCTCGACCGGCGGATGCTGAACCTCACCAGATAGGGCGCGTGTCAATAGCCGCTCACCCGTCTGAGATAACGTCAGCCCTTCGCATTTGGCGTACGCATAGAGACGGTCGGCCAGCGACGGCGACAACCCGAACTCCACCCTGACGCGACTGCGCCGCTCCATCATTGGTCTTGGCATCGACACCTCCCCGAATCGGCGCGATCGGCTCGTACCGGCACTCACCGGGAAATATAGCGTGGCGGAGCCGCGTCGTTAGTGCGCCGCAATGCCCACTTCGTAGGTCGCGCAGCTGCAGGTAGCTTGATGCAGAGCAGCAGCCAAAGCACGCCGCGACGCAAGACGCATCAACTGCGCTTCGCGCTCTCGATTTGAAATATGTTGTTATACAACACATTTTATCTATTATGCTGTTTGCCCATACACGGAATGCCATGAAGCTCGACGCTTCGACGAACGTTTGCGGCGCTAAACTTCAGAGCCCCGAACTTTAGCGGGCCAAAGAGCTTGCTCAACTCCACAATTGGACTCAACTTCGGCGTGTCGCGAGCGCAATGAAGGGCTCTCGCACGCGCCGCGACGGGCGTCATGGACACAACTGCTAGCGCCAGGCGCCGCCGATGACGTCCGGATCGTCGAGATCGACTGCAGCCGCCGCAGCCCTGTCCAAATCGTCGATAGTCAGCGCACGCACAGGTCGAGAATCGACGTCGGACTGCGCCCGTGTGTCGCATTCCGATAACCCGGATGCCCGCTCGACCCGTGGGTCTGTCATGTGCATATATTCCCATGTAAGGCGGTCTTGCGACGAGCAGGCTTGTGGACCGCGCCGCCGCTTCGACGCTCGATCGAAGGCTTGCGTAGTGGGTGCCATCAAGAGACGATGCTTTGACATGTTCGCTGTCATCGCTCATTCGTCGCCGTCCTGAGAATGGGCGATGACTACGGAAAGGGCAACCCGTCATGAAGTTTGAAGACCGCGGTAGCGCCCGTCTCGAACGAATCTTGGCCGATCCCGAGCGTGCTGAACGCGTCGCCCACATCCGTCAACAGATGGACGCTGACGACTACGCTTATCGAGCTGAGCAGGAACGACCGCGGGGCTGCTGATGAACTGATACCGGGCGCCGACGACGACTCCGTCCGCTGGTGTGGTGTATAGCGACTTCCCCACGGCCAGTTCAGCTTTCATGGTTCCGATAAGAGGCTATCGCGCGCCGTGGCGCCCGGCGGGGGAGCAACCATGGAGGTGATCAGGACACACGCGCCGGCCGACGTGATGACCGGTACCTCGTCGGCGATCTATGTTTCGTCGCTAGACGGTTTGTAATGAACTCACAGCCCGATAGCGGGGGCGCTGACGTGACACGCCGTCTACTACATTTCTTGTTGAATTTCTACATTCTATGTAGCATCTGGTGTCGTGGACCCAAGCGCCGACGAACTGATCGACCCGTTCGCGAAGATTCTCGTTTCGTCCTATACCAGCGCGTCAGCAGCGGCCAGGAGCTTCACTGCCGAGTGGGACTATCCCCCGACGCAGATGCTGAAGGTGCATACCTTCCGCTCGATCATCCAGGCGAACGTCGATCGGTCCGATCGCTACGTCTTACACGCCGGCTACTCCGAGGCTGGCCGGGTGCAAGTCACCGACCGTGACACCCGGGAGAGCTACTTGATCCGCAGCCGCACCATGGTCGATATCGATGAAGCCAAGAATGGTGACCACCAGCTGTCACTCTTTGTCGTCACGACACCGCGACCGGTGGCAGGATTTCCCAACTTGCTCGCCTATAAATTCAACCGTAAGGGCATGACTCTGTGGACATGCCCAACCAAGTATGCAAGTCAAGACAGTCGGCGACTTGTTCCAGCTAATAGCCCTGAGCTACTGGGCTTTTGGCCATTCATCGATGTGCCCGCACCACCGCCCGATGGCGGCGGTGGCGGTTTTTTCGATCAGGGGGCCGTAGACCCATTCGACGACCTTGGCGACCCCGACATCGACGATCTCGGTGAAGCCGGCGGGCTGTGAACAGGCTGCGCGCTTACCGGGACATCGAGGGGCTGAACCAGACAGATCTTGCCGAGCTGCTGGGAATGTCGACCGCGATGGTGTCTGCCATTGAGAGCGGCCGCCGACCATTCAATGGTGACCTCAGCTCAATTGGATACGGCAACGAGCGCCTTGAACTTCCTGATATGTCGGCCCCGATGCACCGCGCCCGGGCGTCAACCCTCGTCGCGGCCAAGAACCGCGCGAAGGAGCTACTGCGGCTAGCTGGTGAGGTCTTCGCTGAGCTCGTGGCCATCACACCCAAGGCGCCGAGATCGAAACTGCTGGAACTGGACGCGGTGCACACGTTTCAAGACGTAGAAGAACGAGCCGCGGAATTGCGGACAATACTGGGGCAGGAAGAATCTGGCCCGATCCGCAACCTGACAGCACTGATTGAACGGGCAGGGGTGTGCATCATCCCCATTGCTGGGCTCGCTGGCGTCGACGGACTTTCTGCGTGGGTTAACGGCGTCCCTGTCATCGGTATCGACCCCTCAGCGCCCGGTGACCGCTTTCGTTTCGGCCTAGCACATGAATGCGGACATCTCACTCTCCACAACCGGCACCATGACAATGTTGAACGCGAAGCTAACCGATTCGCCGGAGCATTGCTGTTCCCGCAGGATGACTTCGACGCCGCCATGGTCGACAAGGTCAAGTTGCAGGATTTCATTTCGCTGAAGAACGCTTGGGGGATGTCCATCGCAGCAACGATCTATCGCGCCCACGAGCTGGAGTACATCGACGACGCCCGCTACCGCGCGTTGCAGATCCAAACCTCGAAGTGGCGTCGATCAGAACCCGGTGAGTTCAGGGCGAGCACCGGCAC
Organism: Mycolicibacterium litorale; assembly: GCF_014218295.1. Next base: position 36,590 of record NZ_AP023287.1, on the reverse strand, counting down.
TCTGCTTCCTCGGCTCGTTGAAGTTAACGGTGGCACCGCAGCAGTCGCAGAAAATTTCGGCATCAACACTAAGCACCTCGCCGCGCTGATTAACTGGAGCCACCTAAGGGCTGTGTGATCTACGGCGCATCTGTATCGCGGGCTTCTCGTTGTCAGTCACGAACACCTCAAATGGCCCCCACTCGGGTGGTTCAATTCACGAGGCCCGTCAGCCACCTACAATCTCCACGCCGTGCTCTTTCGCACCATAGGCCACTTTGCTCCAGGCACAGGCCACACGTTCATAGTCATGTCAACAGCCTTGCGCCTTGCGCTGCAAAACTATCGACCCGAAGAAATGCTCTACCCAAATCATTGAGGACGAGTTCGAGTCTCCAATGGTCGACTTCATCGGCCTCGCGGGCGTACGGCCTCAAACCCTCGTTCGATCTTGCGGATCTCCAAGAGTCGAGGTCCTCCTATGGTTCTTGAAACCCAGTTGAGGTGGCTATTTCGCGAGCAACCTACCGAGGACTATGGCATAGATGCACATACAGAGGTGGTTGACGGCGAGGAAGTTACGGGCCGTCTTCTTGCGCTCCAAATCAAGAGCGGATCGAGTTGGTTCAACGAGCCCGCACCGGGCGGCCGTTCTCCATCAGCGCAAGTAGCCACCGATGGGGTGACTTATACGAAGAATCACGATGCGATCGCCCTCGCGGTCCACATACGTGCAGTTGCTCAGGTACTCGTCGTACTCAGCGTCATCATATGTTTCAGCATGTACATGGAGGGCCGCCCAAGCAAATAACTGCGGCAGTAGTTCGGCGTAACTGGCCAAGCCCTTCAGGACTCCCCACGTCGCGAGATTCTCGATTGGGCCTCCGTCCTCGTTATCGATTCCAAGGCTAATTGCACTGCGCCCAGAGGACTTATTGACCCACTCCTCGACATCCACGACAAGGCGGTTCCCGTTCTCTAACAACTTCATCCACGGCTTCGCAAGTTGCAGCTGTCGTAGACGCAGTTCGTAGGGAGCGCCCTCGGCCGCTTCTCGGAGATGCTCGGCAGCGCTCGCATTCAACTGGTGCCGTTCAGGGATAAGCAGTTTCCATCCGCCCCTGCTAGTCGGCTCAAGCGCCTCCCGAGTCACCGCCTGCCAGTAGCAGTTCCGGATCGCCGGGTCGTACAGAACCGCGATCACCGGCAAGGAGTGATCCAGCCAGTAGTGAACGTGTTGGGTATCGGGCCGAAACCACCACGCCGCAAGCTTCTCCCCCTCCCTTTCGATAGCCGAGCCTGACTCACCCCTGTGTAGGCCACGCTCACATCAGCGACACAGAAACCTCAGTATCGTGAGGTTTCCTCTACATCTCGACTCTGATAGAGAGCGTCTATTTGGCCGGTCAGTTGTTCGCTGTTAACGACTGCAGACGGTTGGAGGTCGGCAAACCAGGGGCTCGCATCGACCTGGAACGGTCCATACCGACCGTTCGCCGTATGTACGCGGGTTACAACGAGACCGTGCCGTGCCCGCGACAACATGACCAAGAGGACGCGCTTCTCCTCGGCGACCGCCTCCGGGGTCTTCGCGAAGTAACTAGGCACCTGCCCAACCTCCAGACCGCACACGAACGCCCAGTCGAACTGTTGACCCTTACCCGTGTGCGCATTGAGCAAGTGCACGCCAGGCCCAACAGCGATGTCGCTATCGTCGGCATGCCGAAAACGCGACAACACTTGCCGGACGGAGGCGTCACCGCCGCCTTGTTCGGTCAATTGGTCGAACGCATTGCCAAGATCTTCGGCAGTGTCAATGTCGCTGGGGTCCAGTGCTTTTAGCGCGGCGTGTCGTGCATCATCAACGGTGGCGCCTCTCGGCAGCCCGAAAACTACGCTACGGATTCGATCGCGAACGAGTGGGTCATCGATCGCGAGGTCCCAGCGCCGGCATAGCACGTCTGGCATGGCCGCGAACGTTTGGTCAATGACGGTACGACGACCCGCCGACCGTGTGATGATGCCGATCGACGCAGCGGAGTCGGCCGCGGCGATAGTGGCCGCGGTCGTGCACACGAAGTCGGCTTCTTCGGCGCGGTCGCCGAAGGCCAGCGCGGCGGCGGCACCGCCGTTGGGCCATGCATCCGGGTCGTACGCTGTGAGCGGTTTGGCACCCATGGTCGCGGCCAGACGGTTCACTACACCCAAGACCGCCGGCGACGACCTGTAGGAGACGGTCAGCTCAACCGGCTGGCCGCATAGAGCTCGCAGCCGAGCTTCGACATTCGCCGGATCGGCTCCGGCCCATGAGTAGATCCCTTGGAGCGGGTCGCCGGCGAACGTTCGCCAAGTCGTGCTCGTGCGGAGGACGACGTCAAGCTGCTGTGTCGATAGGTCCTGAAATTCATCGACAAGCACAGCGCCGTAGTGCTGCTGGTAGAGGTTGGCAATCTCATCGATACGCAGCAGTTGTTGCGCGTGGCGTAGTAGGTCATCGTAGTGCAGCTGACCACGACTGACCCGCTCGCGTTCGACACGAACGGCGAGGGCATCACCGAACTGGTCAAGTGCTGCTGCCACTTCGTCGTCGTTGCGGACTTCCCGTTTGACCTTCCCCAGCAGCTCCTCTGCGGCACGGTTTGCATCGGCGTCGGCCGATAGCTCCTTCAGCGCCTTGCTGAGGGTCTGTGTAGTGGGAAATGTCAGAGCCGCAGGGTCAAGTCCGAGGGTGCGGCCATGAGACTTGATGAGGTCGGTCGCATGTCCGTGGAAGTTGTGCACGGTCACGTAACGGCGGAAACGGTGAGGTCCCAGAAGTTGTCGCAGCCGCTCGCTGAGATTGGCCTTCGCACGGTTGGTAAAGGTTAGGGCGAGAATCTTCTGGTGAGTGCGCAGCCTAGGGATTAGCTCGACGGCACGCATCGCGAGCAACTCGGTTTTCCCGCATCCGGGCGGCGCGATCACAAGCAGGTTGGGCTCGGAGCTGGATGCAGCGACCTGTTGAGAATCGTGCGGGCTGGTCACGAGGCGCTATCCAGGCTGACAAGGCGCTGCAGAAGTGCGTTGACACTGGCTATGTTCGCCGCGGTTGCACCGTCGAGCTGCGAAGCCAAAGCGGTTGCGGCACTGACTTTTCCAGCGCGGCAGTACGCTGCTGCTGCCTCGGCAGTAACGGCGCCGAGCTCCGCTGCGCCAGCCGATTTCAGAATGTCTTCCTTCTTGCAGTAGCCGCCATCGATCAACCCTTGGGCCGCGGCGGGGCCCCCGAAGGCGGCGCAGACTTCGGCCTCGAGGTCCGGGGCAGAGACAAATAACGTCGTGCCGAAGACGCGGGCGGGCTTCCCGCCGATGGCGCCATGCCACACTGCCTTTTCCTTTTCGTCGACCAAGCCGAGTAGCTGCACGTTGAACCCAGCGGAACCTATTAAGCGGTAGACGTGGGGGAATTTGTGGGCGCCGTCGATGTCGAAGACAACCGCCCCAATACGATCCAGAGCGATCCCGGCCAGCTCGGCGGCTCGTTCGACAATGACCCGATCCGTGAGTCCCTCAACAACAATGACGTATCGAGCGGTAAGTACTTCGATAAGGCGTGGTGACCACCAATTGATGCGTTCCTTTTCGACCGCGCTAAGCCTTTCGTTGGGAATTTGGTGACAGACGCCGTCGCGGTTGACTGCGATTACGTCAGCTGGCTCGAAACGCTGCACGATATACGGAGAGTGCGTTACCAACAGCTTCTGATTGCCGGCGGTACTAAAAAGTTCCGCGACGGTCCGTTGGCTGGATGGATGGAGATGGAGCTCGGGCTCATCGATCGCTACGACGTTCGCCGTGCCTTCCGCTAAGTCGAATAGCGTCATCAGCACGAGCTGGCGCAGACCGTCAGACTGCGCCGTCATCGGCACGTGTTGGTCGTCAACTTTAAAGAACATCGACACACCGCCCAGCACGTCTTCGTCGGGGTCCGAGGCAGTCCGCACTGATAGATCGTCCTTGCCGACAGTCCGCGGCATTGCCTTCGAGAGGTGTGATGCTGCGTTGGCGCGAAGTTCACCGATTGCCGTGCTGGCTTCCAGCTTGGTGTTGAATCCTGCGAGCAAGTCGGCCAGCTCACTGCGTTCGGTGCCAAGTTCAATCGCACGAAGCAGCGTCTGCAACGCGCTATTCGGACCGTCGAGCGCAGCCGAGGATGCGTTGCGGTTCGCTGGCAAGTACCGCCACCCGATGCGAAGGAGCTGATCGCGGCTCGGCGCACGCTGATGCCCGGCATCTGGAAACCAACGACGGACATTTACTCCTTGCGCATCGTCGGGATCTGGACTCACTGTCATCCGTAAGCGCAGCGTCTCGCTCTTGTCGGCCATATTCACATCAATCTCGCTTGTGAACAGCGTGCGGTCTGCGTCGTCAAAGTCGATCAACGTGACCTCCACCGCAAGGTCCGTCGTAGGATCACGCAGGTCTGAGATCCCGAGTTGTTGATACAGCGTGCCGGTAGTCGAGCCAAGAACCAGGTTTAGGAGCCGCAGCACTGAGCTCTTACCGACATCGTTAGCGCCCACAATGACGGCATGACCGCGCACTTCAAGCGCGAGATCGCGAATTCGGCTGTGATTCGCGATCTCGATGCGGCTAATTCGCATGCCGACCCCCCTGGCGATAGGAAGTGGCGTTGTAAGCGTCCATGGCTAAGCCTTTCGAGCTAGGCGTTGTGCGCGTGGCGGAGCAGCACTGGGATGGTTCAGATCGGTCGTTCGACAAGATCCGGGTCGACGCTCATACCTTCGTGGGTGACGACCGAATAGAACCACTTCGCGATGTCGGAGATCAGATTCGTACGGCCCGGAGCGTTGGTGAAGAAGTAGTCGCTCATTTTCTCGTGCGCGCCCTGATTGTCTGCGACGGCGCCAGTCACGGCATCATCGAAGTCCGGCGACTCGACAAACTGCTTGGCGGAGTTAACCTTCGCCTGCTGCACGAGAGCCGCGTCGTCAAGCAGTGTCCGCAGCAGTGCCTCTAGGAAGGACACCTTCTGTGACTCGGTGAAGTCCTCTGAACCGAAGAGATCGTTCAGCCGGTCGAGCACCTGCTGGAACGCGACCATCTTGGGATCACGTTTCTCTCCAGACCCGGCGGCCGTCACGCCGGTCAGGCCCACTCGCGTCCCGAGGCTGATGTCGATCCGGCCGCGGTCAATCTGCTTGACCTGCTTTAGCACAACGTCGGACAGATCGATGGGGGCGGTGTAGTTCTCTGGCTGGATAACCCGTTCCAGGTTGCGCAGGTAGATCTGCTTCTTCTCGAGCTCCGGGTCGCCGTAGTTGATGATCTGGCTCATGAAGCCGTACAGCCTTACGAACGATCCGACGTCCTTGCGAAACATATCGAGCTCGGCGATCGCGGCCTTGTCACCCTCGCCGCCGTTGTCGAGCAGCGCGGCCTGGTAGCGCTCGGCGAAGCGCTTCTTGCCCGGGTCGACCGCAGCGGTGAGCTTGCTGTGGCTGCCGCGCAAGTCCGCTTCAGCGCACCGGTCGATCTCGTCCTGCGTATAGACCGCGGCGGTGTCGAGTTTGGCGGCCAAGTCGTGAACCAAGTTTGGGTCGGTCGCGGTTTCCAGGTACGCGTCGGTGTAGTACGGCTCGAACGACTCGCGGATTGCAGCCGGCTCGTTGACGAAATCGACGACTTGGGTCAGTGCCGACGTTTTCTGTATCCCTGACGGTGTGCGATAGGTGCGGTTCAGTCGCGACAGGGTCTGCACGGCGGTGACGCCGGACAGGATCCTGTCGACGTACATCGCGCATAGCAGCGGCTGATCGAACCCGGTCTGAAACTTGTTGGCCACGATCATCACTCTGTATTGGTCACCGCGAAACGCGGTGCGCAGGTCGTGCACACCCGGGTTCATCGTGGACTCAGTGAAGTCACCGGGTCCCGACTCGGGATCCTGCACGCTGCCCGAGAATGCCACCAGGGTGCCGTAGCCGTAACCCTTACTGGTGACGAACTTGTCGATCGCTAGCTTGTAACGCACCGCGGCCTTGCGGGAATCAGCGACCACCATTGCTTTGGCGTGGCCATCGAGCAGATGCACGACGTTCTCGCGGAAGTGCTCGACGATGATCGCGGCCTTCTGGGCGATCGTCTGTGGGTTCAGTTTGACCCACCGCATGACCTCTTTGCTTGCCTGGGACTGATCGACTTCGGTTTCTCCGCCGGCTGTCTGGCCGATCTGGAAGGCCAGCTTGAACGAGTGATAGCCGGTCAGCACATCGAGGATGTACCCCTCCGCAATCGCTTGCTTCATCGTATAGACGTGGAACGGCACCGGGTTGCCACCGTCGGCCGGTTCGCGGCCGAACAGCTCCAGCGTCTTCCCCTTCGGAGTAGCGGTGAACGCGAAGTAGGAGATGCTGGTCGACTCTGCGCGCTCGGTCGCTTCGGCGGCCAGAACCGCTTCGATGTCGACCTCGCCACCATTGTTGATCTCGTCGATCTCCTCGGCCGTCAACACCGCTTTCAGCTGTGCGGCGGTCTGTCCGGATTGCGACGAGTGCGCCTCATCCGCGATGACGGCGAACGTCTTGCCTTTGAGTCCCTTGTTCTCTCGGATCGCTTTCATCGCGAACGGAAATGTCTGAATGGTGACGACGATGATCAGCTTGCCGTCCAAGAGTGCTTTTGCCAGCGTTCCCGCTTTGGCGCCCTCGGTGTTGTCAACCGCAACGACGATGCCCTGATCATTGTCGATCTGTTTGATCGCGTCCTTGAGTTGCGCGTCGAGGACGTTGCGATCGGTCACCACGATCACCGAGTCGAACACCTTCTGGTTGTCGACCTGCAGGCGTGCCATCCGGTGTGCCGTCCAGGCGATCGAATCGGTCTTCCCCGACCCCGCTGAGTGCTGAATCAAGTAACGCTTGCCGACACCCTCAGTGGTCACCGCTGCGGCCAGCTCGGTGACCGCTTCCCACTGGTGGAACCGCGGGAACCGCAACGACGAGGACTTGGTGGTCTTGCCGCTGATCGGGTCGGTGGTCGACTCGTGCTTGATGTACATGAGCCGGCCGAAGATGTTGAGCCAGGCATCGCGCTGCAGCACCCGCTCCCATAGGTAGGCGGTGCGGGGGCCGTCAGAGTTGGGTGGGTTGCCGGCCCCGCCGTCTTCGGTTCCGCGGTTGAACGGCAGGAAGTGCGTTTTCTCACCGGCGAGGCCGGTGGTCATCCATACCTCGGCCTCGGTCACTGCGAAATGCACCAGCGCGCGTGCTCCGGAGACGAACAGCGGCTGAACCTTCCCGGTTGCAGCGTCTTTGGGCTGCCGCGTGGTCTTGTACTGGTTGATCGCATCGGTGATGGTTTGGGTGAAGTCGGTTTTCAGCTCGGCGGTGGCCACCGGTAGTCCGTTGATAAAGAACACCAGATCCACCGACCGCTCGTCGGCGGTGGAGAAGCGCACCTGGCGCATCACCCGCACCCGGACCGCGTGGTAGTCGGCGTTGCGTTTCGCGTTGAGCGTCGATTCGGGTTTGAACACGCACATCTCGAACTTCGCGGACAGGTGCGAGAATCCCTTACGCAGCAGGTTCAGAGTCCCGCCACCGTTATCCATCGGCGTGTCAAGGACTTTCACGATCCGGTCCAGCAGCTGCGCCTCCTGCTTGGCGATGTCGCCGGAACCGGGTTTGACGACCTTGGCCAACTGCTCAGGCTCGGTATCGGCTAGCCATCCCAGCACATCTGCGGGGAACAGGGCACGCTCGCGGTCGTAGCCTTTGGCGGAGTCTGCCGAGTACAACCAACCACAGGCCCCCAGGTACTCCGCGATCTCCTTCTCGAACTCGATCTCGTTGTGCACCGCCACGATCAAGCCACCTCGCCGCGCACATCGATCTGACCGGTCACCGCCGCGGTGATCAACGCCGAACGCCGCTCTTGAGACAGCTCAATGAACCGCTCGGTCTCGGCGATCAGCATGTCGATCTTCGCTGTCTGATCGTCCAGATAGGCGACGGTGCCGCGCTGTTCGTGGAAAGGCGGGAGCGGTAGCACAATCATTGAGATAGCTGTCTGGTTTAGTCCTGCCACAGTGGATCCGACTGACCAGCGCTCGAGTTGGGCGTGGGCCGATGGCGACTGCAAGAACCACCAGAGGTATTTGGAGTCTGTGTTCTGTGACGGCCGAAGCAACATCGAATCAGACCCGCAGATATAACCCTGTTCCACCTCCGTGACGAGAGCGGATTTGTCAACTTCACCCTTGCGACCCAGTACAACATCGCCGGTCTGAAACGAAAACCGTGACAGTTCTTCGGCTTTCTCCGTCGTCACGGTAATCGCGCGGTCCGGAAAAATTGATCGATTCTGCAGATGCGTCGGGTTGATTACAGGAACGCCGCCCTCTACGTACTCCGTCGAAGATAGCTGCGTCCCAAACGGCCCTGTTTGAGCGAGATCGATCGAGTATCGGAGCCGCGACGTCTCGGCACCACCATCAGGGAACACAGCGTTGATCGTCGCTTCGCGCCGTTCCCGTAGCAGCTCGACAAGCTGCTGCTGCTCCTCGATGAGCGTGTCGATGCGGGCCGTCTCGCGGTCGAGGAAATCTGCGATGGCGCGCTGTTCGTCCGCGGGGGGTATGGGCGCAGGTATGGCAGCCAGCTTCTCCGCAGTGAGATGCGGCATCGACACGACGTTGCAGTAGCGTTCGATGAACCCTGCCGCTCGGAGTGCGATCAGGTAGTAGGCGAGGAACCGTCCGTCCGTGTCGGCCGCTGGCCTCAAACGATTGATCGAGTTCTGGAAGCCCCAGCCCTCAAGATCTTCGGACAGGTACGCGGCGCGGCCGTATCCTCCCACGCCGCCTTCAACGACAACGACATCGCCCCGCCGCAAGGTGAGCACATCGAGTTCTTTGCCACTGAACCACATTTGCTTTGGCTCGAGCATCAGGACGCCGTCAGGCTGGACGTTCGCCGCGCGCATATAGTTGGCGAAAGTGTCGTCGCCCGATTTGTTTGACTGCAGCATCTTGCCCAGTGTCACTTCGGCGAGATTCTTTATCTGGCCGAATCTCCAGCGCGCTACACACGGAAGCGGGGTCACCCCTCCACCTCTCGCAGCAGCTCCAGAATCTTGGCTACCTGCTTCTCAAGATCGGCGTCGATCTCGGCCAGGGGGCGCGGCGGCACGTACTTATAGAAATGCCGGGTGAACGGGATCTCGTATCCCACTTTGGTTTTCTTCGTGTCCACCCACGCAGCCGGGACATGCGGCAGCACCTCGGCGGCGACGTACGCCTTGATCGTCGCGTCCCGGCCAGCATCGCCGTCAGCGTTACCACCGTAAGTGAACGGAATGTTCTCGGTGTCGCGTCTCGTCGGGTCGGGTTTCGGTTTGCCCTTGCCGTCGGTGACCGGTTTTCCGTCATCACCGAGCAGCGGCCGCTCCACGGTGATCGTCCAGTAGGCGAAGTCGTTGGCGGTGAACACCTTCGAGTACTCCGGGTCGGCCTCGTCGAACGTGTCGTACAGGCCCAGGATTCGGTTCCGAGCCGCCTCGTCAACCTCCCGGTTCTTCGAGCCGAGATTCTTGCGAATTTTGGTCCAAAACGAGGTCGCGTCGATCAGCTGAATCTTGCCCTGGCGCTCAGCGCGTTTGGTGTTGTCGAGCAGCCAGATGTAGGTGGCGATGCCGGTGTTGAAGAACATGTTGGTGGGCAGCGCGATGATCGCCTCCACAAGATCGGACTCCAGCAGCCACTGACGGATCTTCGATGGCCCGGACCCGGCCGCACCGCTGAACAGCGGGGAGCCGTTGAGAACGATGCCGGCACGGCCTCCGCCCTCATGGGAGGGCCGCATCTTGTGCGCCAGGTGGGTCAGGAACAGCATCTGGCCGTCGCCGACCGAAGGCAGGCCGTGGGAGAACCGGGAGCCTTGAGCGAGGGCTTCTTTTTCGACGGCCTCCTTCGATGCCTTCCAGTCGAATCCGTAGGGCGGGTTGGACATGCAGAAGTCGAAGGTGCGGTCCCAGAACTGGTCGTCGGACAGGGTGTCGCCGAGACGAATGTTCCCGGCATCCTGGCCTTTGGCCAACATGTCGGATTTGCAGATTGCGTAGGACTGGTCGTTGATCTCCTGCCCGTAAAGCCGAAGCCGAGCATCCGGGTTCCGTTCCAGTAGCCGTTCCTCGGCTACCGAGAGCATGCCGCCGGTACCCGCGGTGGGGTCGTAGATGGAGCGGACGGTGCCGGGCTCGAGCAGCGCTTCATTGGCTTCTGCGAAGAGCAGGTCGACGATCAGCCGAATCGCGTCCCGGGGGGTGTAGTGCTCGCCGGCCTCCTCGTTGGATGCTTCGGCGAACTTGTAGATCAGGAACTCGAACAGATCGCCCATCTCGGCGTTGGGGACCGTGTCCGGGTGCAGGTCGACCTCGGCGAATTTTGACGTGATCAGGTAGAGCCGGTTCTTTTCGTCCAAGGTCGCCAGTTCGTTTTCGAACTTGTAGCGCTCGAAAACGTCGATGCTGGCAGAGAACCCCGTGATGTAGTCCATAAGGTTGGCGCGCAGGCCCTCTGGCTCCTTCAGCAAGAGGTCGAAGTCGAAGGCGCTGGTGTTGTAGAAGCTCAAGCCGGTCTTGCGCTTGACGTGAACATCCAGGGCACCGCCGCTGTACTTCTCAGATAGGGCCCGCACTTCGTCGCGGGTGGGCTCCAGTATGCAGTCCAGGCGCCGCAGGATCGTGAACGGCAGAATCACCCCGCCGTACTGATGCGGTTTGTAGACCCCACGCAGTTGATCGGCGATCCCCCACACGAAGTTGCCCAGTTTGCTCAAGTGCAGACTCCCCCACCATCTAGTCCGAGTTACGTTTCCAGCATCTTGGCGCATGCGGCAACCGGCAGTTCGCGTTCCCATCCTGTCGTGTCGGGGGTCCGCGCACCGAGGAATAGCGCGAGCAACATCTAGCGTGCGCGTCGGTGCGGGGTGCAAACACCTGTGTCCCGACCACGCAACGGGAGACCAGCATCGTCGGGGACTTTGAGAGTTCAGCACCCCGCAATGCGGCGTCGGGGAACGAGGGGCTGACAGAAACGGGAATTAGCAGCCGAAGTCCCCGGACCGCCGAGAAGATGGCTCCCGACCGAAGCACCCCACCAAACACAAAGGTCACGACCTCTTTCGAGATCGTGACCTTTATGCCTGGAGTTCGTTGAACTCCTCACTGTGGGCGAAGGGGGACTTGAACCCCCACGTCCCGAAGGACACTGGCACCTGAAGCCAGCGCGTCTGCCATTCCGCCACTCGCCCTAACGACGCAGGAGCCTATCACTCGCGCACCGCCCACCCCAAAACGGCCGCGATACCACGCTCGATACCCGTGACCGGAACGGCTGACCTGCGCCGATGTGATTCTCAGAGTTTCGGTGGTCCCATCGGTCGAAGGTGGGTAGATACCATGCAGGAAGAACCGGGACCAGCCGACACGCGGCGGTCCGCCCTGCGTGAGCAGGCACGACGCAACGACGACGAGTGAGGCGGGCGGTGACATGGGTCTGGTGGACCGCATCGAGCGCAAACTCGAGTCCACGGTCGGCGACGCCTTCGCCCGCGTCTTCGGCGGATCGATCGTCCCTCAGGAGGTCGAGGCGCTGCTGCGGCGCGAGGCCGAGGCGGGTATCCGCCCGGTCGGCCGCAACCGCGTTTTGGCCCCCAATGAGTACGTAATTACCCTCAGTGTGCCCGACCATAAGAAGGTAAGCGCTGATCCTGACCTGACCGCGACCACTTTCGCCAAGCATCTGGAGGGATACATCCGTGAGCAGGGGTGGCAAACGTATGGTGATGTGGTCGTCAAATTCGAGCAGTCACCGAATCTGCACACTGGACAGTTCCGCGCTCGTGGTGCGGTCAACCCCGACACCACCACTGGCGAACCCGCCCCAGCACACCGAGACCATGCGTTCCCCGCAGAATCAGGAGTACGACCGATGAGCGACAACCCGAGTTACCGTGGCGGCGGCCAGGGACAGGGGCGGCCCGCCGACGAGTACTACGACGACCGCTACGGCCGTCCGCAGGACGAGCCCCGCGGTCAGGAGCCGCGCGCCCCGTATCCGCCGGAGCAGGGCGGCTACCCGCCGCGCGGCGGCTACCCCGAGCAGGGCGGCTACCCCGAGCAGGGCGGTTACCCGGACCACGGCGGCTACGGCGGCGGCTACGGCCGTCAGGACTACGGCCCGCCCGCGGGCGGCTACGACCAGGGTTACCGGCAGGGCCCGGGTGGATACCCGCCGCCGCCTCCCGGCGGCCAGCCCGGCTACGGCGCCCCCGGCGCGGACTACGACTACGGCCGTCCCCCCGGCCCCGGCCGCCACGAGGACGGCGGATACGGGCGTCCCGGCGGCTACCCGGACCAGGGCGGCTATCCCGACCAGGGCGGCTACGGCGGCGGCTACGGCCGTCAGGACTACGGCCAGGACTACGGCCGCGGATACGGCGAACCGGGCGGCGGCTACGCCGATCCGGGCTACGGCGAGCCGGCCGGGCGTGACTACGACTACGGCCAGCCCGCAGGCGGCTACGGCGGCGGCTACGGCCAGCCCGAGTACCCGGCCGCAGGCACCGGCACCACGGTGACCCTGCAACTCGACGACGGCAGCGGGCGCACCTACCAGCTGCGCGAAGGCGCCAACGTGATCGGCCGCGGCCAGGACGCCCAGTTCCGCCTCCCAGACACCGGTGTTTCGCGCCGCCACCTGGAGATCCGCTGGGACGGTCAGGTCGCGCTGCTGTCCGATCTGAACTCCACCAACGGCACCACCGTGAACAACGCGCCGGTCCAGGAATGGCAACTCGCCGACGGCGACGTCATCCGCCTGGGCCACTCCGAAATCATCGTTCGGGTGCACTGAGCACATACCGCGCCCGGTCACGTTCAGGTCAAGCTGTCGGCTTCGTCTTCGTCCCGATCGCTACCCCAAGTATCGTGACGTTGCCAGCAGGCGCGCGCCCGACGGTGATACCGGCGTGAGGTGAACACGGAGAGGACGTCAGATGCAGGGGTTGGTGCTGCAGCTGACGCGTGTCGGCTTCCTGTTGCTGCTGTGGTTGTTCATCTGGTCGGTGCTGCGCATCCTGCGCACCGACATCTACGCGCCGACGGGTGCGGTCATGGTGCGGCGCGGTCTGGCGCTGCGCGGGTCGCTGCTGCCCAACCGGCAGCGCAGTGTGGCCCGGCAGCTCGTGGTCACCGAGGGCGCACTGGCAGGGACCCGCATCACGCTGGGCAGCCAGCCGGTGCTCATCGGCCGTGCCGACGATTCGACGCTGGTGTTGACCGACGACTATGCGTCGACGCGGCACGCCCGGCTGTCGCCGAGAGGGTCGGAGTGGTATGTCGAGGACCTAGGATCGACCAACGGCACATACCTTGACAGGGCGAAGGTGACGACTGCGGTAAGGGTTCCGATGGGCACGCCGGTTCGGATCGGCAAGACGGTGATCGAGCTGCGCCCGTGACGCTCGTACTCCGGTATGCCGCGCGCAGCGACCGCGGCCTGGTCCGCGCCAACAACGAGGATTCCGTCTACGCCGGCGCCCGCCTGCTCGCGCTGGCCGACGGGATGGGCGGTCACGCCGCCGGCGAGGTGGCCTCCCAACTCGTCATCGCCGCGCTGGCCCATCTGGACGACGACGAACCCGGCGGCGATCTGCTGCGCAAGCTCGACGAGGCGGTGCGCGAGGGCAACTCGGCCATCGCCGCCCATGTGGAGGCCGACCCCGAACTCGAGGGGATGGGCACGACGCTGACGGCGATCCTGTTCGCGGGCAACCGGTTGGGCCTGGTCCACATCGGGGACTCGCGCGGATACCTGCTGCGCGACGGCGAGCTCACCCAGATCACCAAGGACGACACCTTCGTCCAGACGCTCGTCGACGAGGGCCGGATCACCGCAGAGGAGGCGCACAGCCACCCGCAGCGCTCCCTGATCATGCGGGCGCTCACCGGACACGAGGTCGAGCCGACGCTGATCATGCGCGAGGCCCGTGCCGGGGACCGCTACCTGCTGTGCTCGGACGGGTTGTCCGATCCGGTCAGCCACGAGACCATCGCCGAGGCGCTGCAGATTCCCGACGTCGCCGAAAGTGCCGACCGCCTCATCGAATTGGCGTTGCGCGGCGGCGGACCCGACAACGTCACCGTGGTGGTCGCCGACGTCGTGGACTACGACTACGGGCAGACCGCCCCGATCCTGGCGGGCGCGGTGTCCGGTGACGACGATCAACCGCCGCCCAACACCGCCGCGGGCCGCGCATCCGCGTTCAACCCGAAACGCAATGCGCCGAAACGTGTTGTGGCGCCGCCGGAAGAGCCCGTCAAGAAGCCGCGCTCGAAACGCCGCATGATCATCGCCGCCACCCTGCTGGTCCTGGTGGTGCTGGCCGGGTTGGCGATCGGCCGGGAGATCGTGCGCAACAACTACTACGTGACGGCGCACGACGGCACCGTCTCGATCATGCGCGGCGTGGACGGCTCGTTTCTCGGTTACTCGTTGCAGGAGCCGTATCTACTCGGCTGCCTCAACGCCCGCAACGAACTCTCGCTGATCAGCGCGGGCCAGTCCGGCGAGAGCCGCGACTGCCAACTGCTCAACGTGCAGGACATGCGCGAATCGGAACGCGCACAGGTGATCGCGGGTCTTCCGGGTGGCTCCCTCGACGAGGCGATCGCCCAGATCGAGGAACTCGCCCGCAGTTCGGTGCTGCCGATCTGTCCGGCCACCCCGCCGACCACGCGCCGGACGCCGACGCCCGCACCGCCTCCGACGCCCTCACCCACGAAAGCCCCGGGGGAGGGCGCTTCCGCATCTCCGCGGCCGGCAACCACTCCCGCTCCGGAGACGCCGACCACCGTCGCCCCGCCTCCGCCGCCGTCCCCGTCGCCCACCGTGACCGCGCTGCCGCCCCCGCCACCACAACCGGGAACGACCTGCCGGGCGGCGTCATGACCACCCAGCCGCAGTCGCCGGTGACGGTCACCCCGCCGCTGCCGAATCGGCGCAACGCCGAACTGCTACTGCTGGCCTTCGCCGCGGTCATCACGACCGTCGCCCTGTTGATGGTGGAGGCCAACCAGGAACAGGGCATCAGCTGGGATCTGGCGCAGTACACCGCCGGATACCTGGCGCTGTTCGCCGGAGCGCATCTGGCCGTGCGGCGCTACGCGCCCTACGCCGACCCGCTGCTGCTTCCGGTGGTGGCACTGCTCAACGGCCTGGGTCTGGTGATGATCCATCGCCTCGACCTCGCCCAGGGTGAGCTGATCGAACGCGGCCTCGGCGGCACCGCCAACCAGCAGATGCTGTGGACGCTGGTCGGTGTCATCGGATTCGCTTGTGTCATCACGCTTCTCAAGGACCATCGGATGCTCGCCCGCTACGGTTACGTGTGCGGGCTGACCGGTCTGATCCTGCTCGCCATCCCCGCCGTGCTGCCGGCCTCGATGTCGGAGCAGAACGGTGCCAAGATCTGGATCGAGTTGCCCGGCTTCTCGATCCAGCCCGCCGAGTTCTCCAAGATCCTGCTGCTGATCTTCTTCGCCGCGGTGCTGGTCGACAAACGGGAGCTGTTCACCAGTGCCGGCAAGCACTTCCTGGGCATGACGCTGCCCCGGCCCCGCGACCTCGCCCCGCTGCTGGCCGCATGGTTCGCCTCCATCGCGGTGATGGTCTTCGAGAAGGACCTCGGGACGTCGCTTCTGCTGTTCGCGTCGTTCCTGGTGCTGCTCTACGTCGCCACCGACCGGATCAGCTGGGTGGCCATCGGGCTGAGCCTGTTCGCGGCGGGAAGCGTTGCGGCGTATTACCTTTTCGGCCACGTCCGGGTGCGGGTGCAGACGTGGCTCGACCCGTTCGCCGATCCCGAGGGCGCCGGCTACCAGATGGTGCAGTCGATGTTCAGCTTCGCCACCGGCGGCATCTTCGGCACCGGCCTGGGCAACGGACAGCCGGGCACGGTGCCGGCGGCGTCGACCGACTTCATCATCGCGGCGGTCGGTGAAGAGCTCGGCCTGGTCGGCTTCTCGGCGGTCCTGATGCTCTACACGATCCTGGTGATCCGCGGGCTGCGCACCGCGATCGCCGTGCGCGACAGCTTCGGCAAGCTGCTCGCCGCCGGCCTGGCGTCCACGCTGGCGATCCAGCTGTTCATCGTCGTCGGCGGCGTCACCCGGTTGATCCCGCTGACCGGCCTGACCACGCCGTGGATGTCCTACGGCGGGTCCTCGCTGCTGGCCAACTACCTGCTGCTGGCCATCCTGCTGCGCATCTCCCATGCGGCGCGCCGCCCGATCATCAACACCAAACCGCAGCAGCAGACCCCGCTCGCCGCCGCCAGCACCGAGGTGATCGACAAGGTATGAACACCTCACTGCGGCGCATCTCCGTCACGATCATGGTGCTGATCGTGTTGTTGCTCGGCAACGCCACCATCACCCAGGTGTTCACCGCCGACGGTCTGCGCACCGATCCGCGCAACCAGCGGGTGCTGCTCGACGAGTACTCCCGCCAGCGCGGCCAGATCACCGCCGGGGGACAGCTGCTGGCTTACTCGGTGGCCACCCCGGGCCGGTTCCGCTTCCTGCGCGTGTACCCGAACGCGGCGGCCTACGCACCCGTCACCGGGTTCTACTCGCTGACCTATTCGAGCA
The DNA here is from genome assembly GCF_014218295.1 of Mycolicibacterium litorale. Next base: position 19,895 of record NZ_AP023287.1, on the reverse strand, counting down.
CCGGCCTGGAACGGGCGGAGGACACCATCCTCAACGGCTCCGACGAGCGCCTGTTCGGCCGCAGGCTGGCCGACTTCTTCACCGGCCGCGATCCCCGCGGCGGCAACGTGGTCACCACGCTCAACCCGCAGGTGCAGCAGGCCGCGTGGGACGCGATGGAGAACGGCTGCAACGGCCCGTGCAAGGGCGCGGTGGTGGCGTTGGAGCCGTCGACGGGCAAGATCCTCGCGATGGTGTCCGCACCGTCCTACGACCCGAATCTGCTGGCCACCCACGACGTCGAGGAGCAGACGGCGGCGTGGCAGCGGCTGCGCGACAACCCGGACAATCCGCTGGTCAACCGCGCGATCTCGGAGACCTTCCCACCGGGGTCGACGTTCAAGGTGATCACCACCGCGGCCGCGCTGCAGAACGGCGCCACCGCGGACACCCAACTGACCGCGGCGCCGCGCGTCCCGCTGCCGGACAGCACTGTGACGCTGGAGAACTTCGGCGGCTCGGCCTGCGGGGGCGGACCGACCGCACCGCTGCGCGAGGCGTTCGCCCGCTCCTGCAACACCGCGTTCGTTGAACTGGGCATCGACACCGGTGCCGACGCCCTGAAGAACACCGCGTCCGCGTTCGGGCTCGACACCGCACCCGCGCCCATCCCGCTGCAGGTCGCCGAATCCACCGTCGGCCCCATCAGCGACGCCGCGGCTCTGGGCATGTCGAGCATCGGCCAGCGGGACGTGGCGTTGACACCGCTGCAGAACGCGATGGTCGCTGCCACCATCGCGAATGAAGGGGTAACCATGCGGCCCTACCTGGTCGACAGCCTGCGCGGACCCGATCTGGCAAACCTCACCACGACCGAACCGGTCGAAGAGCGCCGGGCGGTGACACCCGAGGTCGCGGCTACACTGACTGATCTGATGGTCGGCGCCGAGCAGCAGACGCAGCAGAAGGGAGCCATCGCCGGCGTGCAGATCGCTTCGAAGACAGGCACTGCGGAGCACGGGACTGATCCCCGCAACACTCCGCCCCACGCCTGGTACATCGCCTTCGCACCGGCGCAGGCTCCCAAGGTCGCCGTTGCCGTGCTGGTCGAGAACGGCGGCAACCGCCTTTCGGCGACCGGCGGGGCGGTCGCCGCCCCGATCGGCCGGGCCACCATCGCCGCCGCCCTGCGGGAGGGCTCGTGATTCACCGAAGTCGAGCGAAGCGAGGCGAGCAATGAGTCCGCGCGTCGGCGTCACCCTGTCCGGCCGCTACCGGCTCCAGCGGCTCATCGCCACCGGCGGTATGGGCCAGGTCTGGGAGGCCGTCGACAGCCGGCTGGGCCGCCGCGTCGCGATCAAGGTCCTCAAGGCCGAGTACTCCACCGACCCCGAATTCGTCGAACGGTTCCGCGCCGAGGCCCGCACCGTCGCGATGCTCAACCACCCCGGTATCGCCAGCGTCTACGACTACGGCGAGACGGACATGGACGGCGAAGGCCGCACCGCCTACCTGGTGATGGAGCTGGTCAACGGTGAACCGCTGAACTCGGTGCTCAAGCGCACCGGCCGGCTGTCGCTGCGGCACGCCCTCGACATGCTGGAGCAGACCGGCCGCGCACTGCAGGTCGCGCACACCGCCGGTCTGGTGCACCGCGACGTCAAACCCGGCAACATCCTCATCACCCCGACCGGTCAGGTGAAGCTCACCGACTTCGGTATCGCCAAGGCCGTCGACGCGGCGCCGGTCACCCAGACCGGGATGGTGATGGGCACCGCCCAGTACATCGCGCCGGAGCAGGCCCTCGGCCACGATGCGACCGCCGCCAGCGACGTCTACGCGCTCGGGGTCGTCGGCTACGAATCCGTGTCTGGCAAGCGGCCGTTCACCGGCGACGGGGCGCTGACCGTGGCGATGAAGCACATCAAGGAGACGCCGCCGCCGCTGCCCGCGGACCTGCCGCCCAACGTGCGCGAACTCATCGAGATCACGCTCGCCAAGAACCCCGGTATGCGCTACCGCTCCGGCGGGCCGTTCGCCGACGCGGTGGCCGCGGTGCGCTCGGGCCGGCGTCCGCCCCGGCCGAATCAGGCGCCGACCATCGGGCGCGCCTCCCCGGCCGCGGTCCCGTCGGCCGCCCAGGCCCGCGCGGCCGCCGACTTCACCGGCCGTGCCCCGGTGACCGCCGCCCGGGCCCGCCCCACCGGGGCGATCCACCGGCCGCCGCCGCCGCGACGGACGTTCTCCTCGGGTCAGCGTGCGCTGCTGTGGGCCGCGGGTGTGCTGGGCGCGCTCGCGATCGTCATCGCGATCCTGATCGTGCTCAACGCGCAGGACCGCAAGGACCGCGAGATCCCGCCGCCGACCGTCACGAACACGATCACCGAGACCACGCCGTATCAGTCGCCCACCGCCATGCCCGAGTGGCTGCCCGATTGGACCTCTTCTGCGGTCATCGGTCATGGTGGAGACAGATTCGGGGCCGCCGGCCCCGACGCGGCCGCCGCATCCGCGCACCTACGGGCGCTGCCCGCCCCAGCACAGACATGGCTCCGAACACAGACATGACCACCCCACAGCATCTGTCCGACCGCTACGAGCTAGGGGAGATCCTCGGCTTCGGCGGAATGTCGGAAGTTCACCTCGCCCGCGACACCCGCCTGCACCGCGACGTCGCGATCAAGGTGCTGCGCGCCGACCTGGCCCGCGACCCGAGTTTCTACCTGCGGTTCCGCCGGGAGGCGCAGAACGCGGCCGCGCTGAACCATCCGGCGATCGTCGCGGTCTACGACACCGGTGAGGCCGAGACGCCGACCGGCCCGCTGCCCTACATCGTGATGGAGTACGTCGACGGCGTGACGCTGCGCGACATCGTCCACTCGGAAGGGCCGATGCCGCCCAAGCGGGCGCTGGAGGTCATCGCCGACGCCTGTCAGGCGCTGAACTTCAGCCATCAGCACGGGATCATCCACCGCGACGTCAAACCCGCCAACATCATGATCAGCAAGACCGGCGCGGTGAAGGTGATGGACTTCGGCATCGCCCGCGCGCTGGCCGACTCCAACAGCGTCACCCAGACCGCGGCCGTGATCGGCACCGCGCAGTACCTGTCACCGGAGCAGGCGCGCGGGGAGAAGGTCGACGCCCGCTCCGACGTCTACTCCCTGGGCTGCGTCCTCTACGAGATCCTCACCGGCGAGCCGCCCTTCGTCGGCGACTCGCCCGTCGCGGTGGCCTACCAGCATGTCCGCGAGGATCCGGTCCCGCCGTCGCAGCGTCATCCCGGGATCACCCCGGAACTCGACGCCGTCGTCCTCAAGGCGCTGGCCAAGAACCCCGACAACCGCTACCAGACGGCCGCCGAACTGCGCGCCGACCTGGTGCGGGTGCACAGCGGCGAGGCGCCCGAGGCGCCGAAGGTGTTCACCGACGCCGAGCGCACGTCGATGCTGTCGGCCGCACCGCACCACGAGCGCACCGAACCGCTGACGCACATGCCGCGCCCCGAGCCGCGGCTCGTGCAACGCAACCGCGGCGGATCGATCGGCCGCTGGATCGCAGCCGTCGCCGTGCTCGCGGTGCTGACCGTGGTGGTGGCCGTGGCCATCAACACCTACGGCGGCGGCACCCGCGCGGTGCAGGTCCCCGACGTGCGCGGTGAGGTGTCCGCCGAGGCCATCGCCCAGCTGCAGAACGCCGGGTTCGCGGTGCGCACCCAGCAGGAGCCGAACTCCGAGGTGCCGCCCGACCACGTCATCGGCACCACGCCGGAGGCCAACACCGAGGCCGACGCCGGCGACGAGATCACCCTCAACGTCTCCACCGGGCCCGAGCAGCGTGAGGTCCCCGACGTGAAGTCGCTGACGTACGCCGAGGCGGTGCGAAAGCTCACCGACGCCGGATTCGGGCGGTTCCGCCAACAGACCTCGCCGTCGACACCGGAACTCAAGGACCGGGTGATGGCCACCAACCCGCCGGCCAACCAGACGTCGGCGATCACCAACGAGATCACGATCATCGTCGGGTCCGGTCCGCAGAGCCGCACCATTCCCGAGGTCGTCGGCCAGACCGTCGAATCCGCACAGCAGATCCTCACCGCGTCGGGCTTCCGCAACTCGGTGCCCGCCGAGGTCGACAGCACCGAACCGGCCGGACAGGTCCTCGGGACCAGCCCGGTGGCGGGGGAGAACGTGCCCGTGGACACGCTGATCCAGCTGCAGGTGTCGCGCGGCAACCAGTTCGTGATGCCGGACCTGACCGGGCAGTTCTGGACCGACGCGGAACCGCGGCTACGCGCGCTGGGGTGGACCGGTGTGCTGGACAAGGGCGGTGACGTGCCGAACAGCGGTCAGCGCACCAACGCCGTCGTCCGTCAGACTCCGCCGCCGGGCACCGGGGTGAACTTCGACAGCCGGATCACGCTGAACTTCGCGTCGTAGCGGCGGCGACCGTGGTGGCCACCTCGTCCTCGAGGCGACGGACCAGATCCTCGTCCGGGGCGCTGCCGCAATAGCCGAGCCAGTTCGCCAGCATCCGATGGCCGCCCTCGGTGAGGATGGACTCGGGGTGGAACTGCACCCCGTGGATGGGCAGTTCGGTGTGGCGCACCCCCATGATGACGCCACCGGGGGTGCGCGCGGTGACCTCGAGTTCGTCGGGCACGGTGTCCGGCAGGATGGTCAGCGAGTGGTACCGGGTGGCCGTGAACGGATCCGGAAGTCCCTGCAGCACACCGGAATTCGTGTGGTGGACGACGCTGGTCTTACCGTGCAGCAGTTCGGGCGCGCGGTCGACGGTGCCGCCGAACGCCACCCCGATCGCCTGGTGGCCGAGGCACACCCCCAGCAGGGGGGTACCCGCCTCGGCACACGCGTGGACGAGCGGGATGGATGCGCCGGCGCGTTGGGGGGTACCGGGCCCCGGGCTCAGCAGCACACCGTCGAACTCGTCGGCGGCCGCGGCGATGTCGGCGTCGGTGCGCAGTCGGTCGTCGTCGTTGCGCCACACCGTCACGTCCACCCCGAGCTGTCCGAGGTACTGGACGAGGTTGAACACGAAGCTGTCGTAATTGTCGACGACCAAGAACTGCATTCGCCCAGGTTACATGCGGTGCGGCGGATCAGTATCCGAGCGGCCCGAGCGGCTTGGCGTACTGCATCCGGACCGGTTCGGTGTGTCCTGGCAGCTCGACCTCGGCGCGGGGCTCCTCGGTGTAGCCGAGTCCGAAGCGCACCACGTACTGCTTGTACAGCGACACCAGGGGAGATGCGGCCAGCGCGGCCTGCATCGCCCCGGCGTCGCCGACGGCGGTGATGACGTAGGGCGGGCTGTAGGTGCGCCCGTTGAGCAGCAGCGTGTTGCCGACGCACCGCGGCGCCGACGTCGCGATGAGGCGCTGATCCTGCATCTGGATACCCTCGGCGCCCGCGCTCCACAGCGCGTTGAGCACACCCTGGATGTCCTGCTGGTGGACCACCAGATCGTCGGGCGAGGCGTCGCGGGGGAACCGGCCTTCGGCGTCGCGCTGGGCGTCGTTGAGGGTGACGACCAGGCCGGGACCCTTCACCGGATCCAGACCGGCGGCGGCGGCCAGTGCCGCGGACCGGTCGGTGATCGCGGTGAGCGCGGCGGCGGTGCCGGGGGAGCCGCCGTGGTGGCCGTCGATGCTCGCCGCGAGTTCGTCGCGTTCGGCGCCCAACCGGTCGACGGACTGCTGCGCTTCCCGGACGAGGTCGACCAGACGGGGCGCGTCGCTGCGGCGGATCTCGTCGCCGCCCGAGACACCGTGCGTGGCGGCCAGCAACAGACCTGCGGCCAGGCAGACCATCGGCACGCCGAAACGCCACGCCGAGCGCGGTGTCGCAGCCGGGCGCGCCGGCGCCGCGGGAGCCGCCGGCTCTGTGCGCGGCGTTTCCCGAGCGGGTCCTACGTTAGGCTCAGGGGGCATCTGCACCATCGTCGCATTGAGGGGCCGGTCCGCGCACCGGTGTTCATGCGGCGCCGACAGCCTCCGAAGGTGACCATGCCCAAGTCGAAAGTCCGCAAGAAGAACGACTTCACCATCAACCCGGTGAGCCGGACTCCGGTGAAGGTGAAGGCCGGGCCGTCCAGCGTGTGGTTCGTCGTGCTCTTCGTCGGGCTGATGCTCATCGGCTTGATCTGGCTACTGGTTTTCCAGCTCGCCGCAACCAACCCGGTGGACGCCCCCAATCTGCTGCAGTGGATGGCCGACCTCGGTCCGTGGAACTACGCGATCGCGTTTGCCTTCATGATCACCGGACTTTTGCTCACGATGCGCTGGCGCTGAGCCCCCGGATCGCTGAAATGAATTCATTTCGCGTTCGGCTGGCGAAGGTCTCAGCAACGCCGGGGCGGGTCAATCACATCCGTGTAGTTCATCCCCATTGGGGATAGCACCTGTGGATAACCCCATCGGCAGCGGTAAGAGGGTGTGCACAACCCATGCAGCAAACTGAGTGGAGCCCGCCCGCCACGGGAATCGCAGGTTGCGGGCTCCTGGGCGTCGTGATGGCTATCGGCTCTGTGATCGTTGTCACAGACCCGCCTGGACGGATTCTCACCGGCATTGCCGCAGTGGGATTGATCACGTTTGCAATCATGTCGTGGCGGGCGCGACCGAAACTGGCAATCACACCCGACGGCGTCGTGGTGCGCGGCTGGTTCGGTAACCGAGTGTTGACGCGCGCCGACATCACGCTCGTGCGGATCACCGAATTCCGTCGGCTCGCCCGCAAGACCAAGCTCCTGGAGATCGACACGGCCGATGATCGGCTGCTCGTGCTGAGCCGCTGGGATCTCGGGACCGACCCCCTCGACGTACTCGACGCCCTCACCGCGGCCGGGTACACCGGCACGCCGTGAGGGCGTCGTCAGGTCGGTAGGTCAGGCGGTCAGGAGATCGTGACCGATTCGATGACCACCGGATCGGTGGGGCGATCGTTGCGGTCGGTCGCGGTGTTGGCGATCTCGTCGACGACCTTCTGCGAATCCGGATCGACGACCTCGCCGAAGATCGTGTGCCTGCGGTTGAGGTGCGGCGTCTGGCCGACGGTGATGAAGAACTGCGAACCGTTGGTGCCGGGTCCGGCGTTGGCCATCGCCAACAGGTAGGGCTTGTCGAACTGCAGCTCGGGATGGAACTCGTCGGCGAACTGGTAGCCCGGGCCGCCGCGGCCGGTACCGGTCGGGTCGCCGCCCTGGATCATGAAGCCGGCGATCACGCGGTGGAAGACCGCGCCGTCGTAGAACGGCCCGGACGTGCCGCCGGAGGCGTTCTCGCCCTTGTAGTCCTTCGTGCCCTGCGCCAGTCCGACGAAATTCGACACCGTCTTGGGTGCGTGGTTTCCGAACAGTGCGATCTTGATGTCGCCACGATTGGTGTGCAGGGTCGCCGTCGCGGTCTGAATGGGGCTCGTCACGGGATGTCAGTGTGCCATCCGCCGATTGGGTGTCGACACCGCACCCGGTGATGGCAGGCTGTAGCCACTCCCGTCCGCCCGTCGAACCGCCCCGAAAGAGGTACCCGCATGAGCCTGACGCCCCTGACCCCGCGACAGCGGCTGGCCCGTGGGTTGAAGTACACCGCGGTCGGCCCCGTCGACGTCACGCGCGGTGTCCTGGGGCTGAGCGCGGACTCCGCTCAGGCGACCGCGGCAGAGTTGCGCCGGCGCTACCGCAGCGGCCGTCTGCGCCGGGAACTCGCCGCCGCGCAGGAGACCCTGGCCCAGGAGCTCGCGGCCGTCCAGGAAGCGGTGAGCAGCCTGCCCGAGGCCGTCACGGGCGCGCGCGTGCGGAACCGGCGCCGCAAGCGCCTGGTGACAATCGGTGTGGGTGTCGGTGTCGTCGCCGTCGGTGCGGTGACGTTCTCGATCGTGCGGCGCTCGATGAAGCCCGAGCCGTCGCCGCTGCCGCCCAGCGTGGAGGTCACCCCGAAGCCCTGAGCGGGGCGGGGAGGAGAAAGAGTGGAGCCTAGGAGATTCGAACTCCTGACATCTGCCTTGCAAAGGCAGCGCTCTACCAACTGAGCTAAGGCCCCTCGCGGGTCAGGCTGTATCCGTCGAGCGCGTGCCACACCTCGGGGCCGTGCCGTGACCGCCACACCAGGACCGAGATCCCCACCGCCGCGAGCACCAGAACGAATCGCACGGTGCTCCTTCCGTGGGGCCCGGCCGGTGACGACCAGCCTGTCCAGTGGGCCTAGGAGGACTCGAACCTCCGACCTCTTCGTTATCAGCGAAGCGCTCTAACCGCCTGAGCTATAGGCCCTTACATCCGTGCGGACGAGCAGCGAGATTACCGTAACCGCGCCTCTGTCCCCAAATCCCTAGTCGCGGTCGGCCAGGGTGACCTCCACACCGCCCACCAGATCAGTGGTGAGGTTGTAGATGAACGCACCCGCCGTCGCCATCGCGGTGAGGATCACGATGTTGACCAGACCGATCAGTGCGGCGCCGCCGAAGATGGTGCCGCTCGACACCAGTTCGCCGCCGCTGGTACCGCTCGCGCTGGTCAACAGGTCACCGACGTTGCTGTTGAGCTTGCTCCACACGCCCATACCGCCGAGCACCAGGTACAGGAACGCCACCGCGATCATCCACACGAAGAACAGCGCCACCGACAGCACCAGCGAGACCTTCAGGGCACTCCACGGGTCGACCCGCCGGATCTGCATGCTGGCCCGGACCGGTCCGCGGGCCGGGCGGTGCGACACCTGGGTCCGCGGTGCGGGTGCGGACCGGGGGGCCGGCTCCGAACTCGTGCGCTCACCCACGGGCTTGCGCTGCGGCGGCCGCGGCACCGGACCAGAGAGGTCCGGCAGCTCACTGGCGTACGCCTCCGGCCGCGGCGCCTCGGTCGTGCGGACCGGGGCGGCCGGGGCGTGGGTCTCCTCGGTCGGCGCGGAACCGCTCACCGGGAACCGGCTGGTGTTCCTGGCCTCGGCACCGGGAGCGTGCGACGGCGAACCGCTGCGCGCCGGGGCCTCCTGCGGACGACCCTGCGGCGGGCGGCTCGGCCGGCCCCGCTGCCACGGCGGGACGTCGCCCGTTTCGGTCCCCACCCGGCCGGGGGAACCGTTGTCCCGGCCCGCGCCCGGCGCGGGGGAGCCGTTACCGCTCCCGGGGGACTCGCCCCCACGCGGGAATCCCGGCTCGTTCGGTGCACTCACCTACGGCTCCTCACTGATCAGACCGCATCCGGGTCGGTGTTGACCTCGTCGGTGCTGTCGCCCGCCTCTGCGTTGCGCGCAATGGCAATCAGTGTGTCGCCCTCACCCAGGTTCATCAACCGAACGCCCTTGGTCTGCCGCCCGGCCTTGCGGACCTGACGGGCACCGGTCCGGATGACACCGCCACCCGAGGTGATCGCGTACAACTCCGTGTCGTCATCGACGATCAACGCACCGACAAGATTGCCACGTCGGCGGTCGTACTGGATCGTCAGGATGCCCTTTCCACCACGGCCCTGCGGGGTGTACTCCTCGATCGAGGTCCGCTTGGCGTAGCCACCGCTGGTCGCGACCAGCAGATAGGTGTCCGGACGCACCACGTTGAGCGAGAGCAGTTCGTCGTCGGCGTTGAACCGCATGCCCTGCACACCGGAGGTGGCGCGGCCCATCGGCCGCAACGCCTCGTCGGTGGCCGAGAACCGGATCGACTGACCCTTGGCCGACACCAGCAGCAGGTCGTCCTCGGCCGAGCACAGCACGGCCCCGACCAGTTCGTCCCCGTCGCGCAGGTTGACCGCGACGATGCCGCCGGAGCGGTTGGAGTCGAAGTCGGTCAGCCGCGACTTCTTCACCAGACCGTTGCGGGTGGCGAGCACCAGATACGGCGCGTCCTCGTAGCTCTTGATCTGGATGACCTGGGCGATGCGCTCCTCCGGCTGGAAGGCCAGCAGGTTCGCGACGTGCTGCCCGCGCGCCGTCCGCGACGCCTCCGGCAACTCGTATGCCTTTGCCCGGTACACCCGGCCCTGCGTGGTGAAGAACAGGATCCAGTCGTGGGTGGAGCAGACGAAGAAGTGGTTGACGATGTCGTCCTGTTTGAGCCCGGCACCCTGCACACCCTTGCCGCCGCGTTTCTGGCTGCGGTACAGGTCGGTCTTGGTGCGCTTGGCGTAGCCGGTCTCGGTGATCGTGACGACGACGTCCTCGCGGGCGATCAGATCCTCGTCGCTGACCTCGCCGTCGGCGGGCACGATCCGGGTCCGGCGGTCGTCGCCGTGCTTCTCGACGATCTCGGCCAGCTCGTCCCGCACGATGGCGCGCTGCCGTTCCGGCTTGGCCAGGATGTCCTCGAGGTCGGCGATCTCGGCCTCGATCTTGGCGAGGTCGTCGACGATGCGCTGACGTTCCAGGGCGGCCAGGCGGCGCAGCTGCATGTCGAGGATGGCCTGCGCCTGGATCTCGTCGACGTCGAGCAGCTCCATCAACCCGGTCCGGGCCACGTCGGCGTTGGCCGACGCCCGGATCAGCGCGATCACCTCGTCGAGCGCGTCGAGCGCCTTGACCAGACCACGCAGGATGTGGGCCCGTTCGTTGGCCTTGCGCAGCCGGTAGCGGGTCCGGCGGACGATGACGTCGAGCTGATGGTTGACGTAGTAGCGGATCAGCTGGTCGAGGCGCAGCGTGCGGGGGACGCCGTCGACGATCGCCAGCATGTTGGCGCCGAAGCTGGTCTGCAGCTGGGTGTGCTTGTAGAGGTTGTTCAGCACCACCTTGGCCACGGCGTCGCGCTTGAGCTCGACGACGATGCGCAGGCCGACCCGGTCACTGGACTGGTCCTCGATGTTGGAGATGCCGGCGAGCTTGCCGTCGCGCACCTGTTCGGCGATCGAGGTGATGAAGTTGTCGTGGTTGACCTGGTACGGCAGTTCGGTGATGACGATGCCGGTGCGGCCGCGGCTGTCCTCTTCGATCTCGACGACACCGCGCATCTTGATCGAACCGCGTCCGGTCTTGTAGGTGTCCTCGATGCCCTGGTTGCCGACGATCAGGCCGTAGGTCGGGAAGTCCGGCCCCTTGACCCGTTCCATGACCGCCGCGCAGGTGGCCTCCTCGTCGGCGTCGAAGTTCTCCAGGCACCAGTAGACCGCCTCGGCGAGCTCGCGCAGGTTGTGCGGCGGCATGTTGGTGGCCATACCGACGGCGATACCGCCGGACCCGTTGGCCAGCAGGTTCGGGAACCGGCTCGGCAGGACGGTCGGCTCCTGCACCCGGCCGTCGTAGTTCGGGATGAAATCGACTGTCTCCTCGTCGATCTCACGCAGCATCTCCATCGCGAGCGGAGTCAGCCGCGCTTCTGTGTACCGCATCGCGGCCGGCGGATCGTTACCGGGTGAGCCGAAGTTGCCCTGCCCGTCGACCAGCGGATACCGCAGCGACCACGGCTGCGCCATCCGCACCAGGGTGTCGTAGATCGACGCGTCGCCGTGCGGATGGTAGTTGCCCATCGTCTCGGCAACGGAGCGTGCGGATTTCGCGTGGCTGCGATCCGGACGGAAACCGGAGTCGAACATCGCGTAGAGCACGCGGCGGTGCACCGGCTTGAGGCCGTCACGCACCTCCGGCAGGGCGCGGCCGACGATCACGCTCATCGCGTAGTCGATGTAGCTGCGCTGCATCTCCTGCTGGATGTCGACCGGTTCGATGCGGTCGCCGGCTTCGTCGCCGGGCGGCAACGTGGTATCGGTCATCGATGATTCCTCGCTCGATCAGAGGTCTTAAACGTCAAGGAAGCGAACGTCTTTGGCGTTGCGGGTGATGAAGCTGCGCCGGGCCTCGACGTCCTCGCCCATCAGGATCGAGAACAACTCGTCGGCGGCTGCGGCGTCGTCGAGGGTCACCTGGCGCAGGACGCGCACCGACGGATCCATGGTGGTCTCCCACAGCTCCTTGGCGTCCATCTCACCGAGACCCTTGTACCGCTGGATGCCGTCGTCCTTGTTGATCTTCTTGCCGGCCTTCAGCCCGGCTTCGAGCAGACCGTCGCGCTCGCGGTCGGAGTAGGCGAACTCCGGCGCACTGCGTTGCCATTTCAGCTTGTACAGCGGCGGCTGCGCCAGGAACACGTGGCCGTTCTCGATCAGCGGCTTCATGAACCGGAACAGCAGGGTCAGCAGCAGCGTCGAGATGTGTTGGCCGTCGACGTCGGCGTCGGCCATCAGCACGATCTTGTGGTACCGCAGCTTGCTGATGTCGAACTCGTCGTGGATACCGGTGCCGAGCGCGGTGATGATCGCCTGGACCTCGGTGTTCTTGAGCACCCGGTCGATGCGGGCCTTCTCGACGTTGATGATCTTGCCGCGCAACGGCAGGATCGCCTGGAACATCGAGTCGCGTCCACTCTTGGCCGAGCCGCCGGCCGAGTCACCTTCCACCACATACAGTTCCGATTTGCGCGGATCGGTGGAGCGGCAGTCGGCGAGCTTGCCGGGCAGACCGCCGATGTCGGTGGCGCTCTTGCGCCGCACCAGCTCCCGCGCCTTGCGGGCGGCGAGTCGCGCCTGGGCTGACGAAACCGCCTTGTTCACCACGGTTTTCGCCTCGGCGGGGTTCGCCTCGAACCAGTGGCTGAGCTGCTCGTTACAGATCTTCTGCACGAACGACTTCACCTCGGTGTTGCCCAGTTTGGTCTTGGTCTGACCTTCGAACTGCGGCTGCGAGACCTTCACCGAGATGACGGCGGCCAGGCCCTCTCGGATGTCGTCACCGGTGAGGTTGGGGTCCTTGTCCTTGAGGAGCTTCTTGTCCTTGGCGTACTTGTTCACCACCGACGTCAGCGCCGTGCGGAAACCCTCCTCGTGGGTGCCGCCCTCATGGGTGTTGATCGTGTTGGCGAACGTGTGGACCGACTCGGAGTAACCGGCGTTCCACTGCATCGCGATCTCGACCTCGTGGCCCTCACCCTTGCCGTCGAAGTCGATGACGCTGGGCTGGATCGGGGTCTTGGTCCGGTTGATGTGCTTGACGAAGTCGACGAGGCCGCCGGGGTAGTGGAAGACCCGGTGCTTGACCTTCTGGGGTTTGGCCGCCTCGGCGTTCTGCTCCTCGGCGCTCTTGGGGGCTTCGGCGTGATCGCTCACGACGTCGTCGACGACCTCTTCGGCGGTGACGCGCTCGTCGGTCAACTCGATGGTCAGGCCCTTGTTGAGGAACGCCATCTCCTGGAGGCGGCGGGCGATCGTCTCGAAGTCGTAGTTCGTCGTCTCGAAGATGTCGGGGTCGGCCCAGAACCGGATCGTGGTGCCGGTCTTCTTGGTCGCCTCGCCCTGTTTCAGGGTGCCCGGCACCGACCGGTCGTAGGTCTGGAACCACTCGTAGCCGTCGGTGCGGATGTCGGCCTCGAGGCGGGTGGACAGCGCGTTGACCACGGACACACCCACACCGTGCAGCCCACCGGACACCTGGTAGGCGCCCTCTTCGAACTTGCCGCCGGCGTGCAGCACGGTCATGACGACGTCGACGGTGGGGATGCCGGTGGCGTGCATGGCGACGGGGATGCCGCGGCCGTCGTCGGTGACCTCGACACCGCCGTCCTCGAGGATCCGGACGTCGACCTTCGTCGCGTACCCGGCCATCGCCTCGTCGACGGCGTTGTCCACCACCTCCCAGATCAGGTGGTGCAGGCCGCGCTCGCCGGTGGAACCGATGTACATGCCCGGGCGCTTGCGGACCGCTTCCAGACCTTCGAGCACCTTGATGGAATCGGCGCCGTACTCGCTGGGAGCATTCTTCTTCTGGGCAGCCACGTTGGACGCGTCTCCTCGGGGTTCGCGGGCGCGCGGTCGACGGACCGGCGCGTAGTTCCTCTCCACTCTACCGGGAGATACGGTCAAGACCGACGCTGCGGCGGCGTTTTCACCTATCTATCTGCGCCGTGCGCGGAATTTCTCGCACGTCGGTGCGTCCAGACGCTTGAGAACTGGCCTGGGAACGCCTGGCGGCTCTCAGCGCACTGTCACCGAAGGTTCATCCGTACGTGTCGCGCGGTCCCCGGCCCGCCACGTGGTAGCGGCCTTTTCGCCAGGACGGCGCCGTCGGACCGGTGATCTTCAGGGAGGTCACGACGCCGTCACCGACGGCCGCGGCGATCTTCGCCAACAGTTGGGACTGCACCATCCGCAGCTGGGTCGCCCACGCGGTGGACTCGGCCGCCACCGTCAGCACCCCCTCCCGCAGTGTCGACGGCGTGGCGTGGGCCGCGATCTGCTCGCCGACCACCGTCGACCACTGACCGAATACCGCGCCCTCGGCGACCCGCGGGGACCACCCTCGGGTGCGGGCCAGGTCACGGGTCGCCGCGCCGAGCGTCTGCGGATCGCGCGAATCCGGTCCGGGACCCGACCAGCTGCGGCGCCTGCCGGTGCCCGCGACCCGGCGGGCGGGCGAGGTGCGCCCGCGGCCGACGTCCTTACCCTGGCTGCGGGCGGCGCCGCGCGCCTCCTCGAGGGTGCGCCGCACCAGATCCATGCCCTTGAGTTCCGACAGGTGGGCCGGCGGGCCGGCGGGCGAAGTGTCGTTGTTGTCGTCGTCGTTGTCGTCGTCGGTCATGACTCCACCATCGATACGCGCCCGTCCTCGCCGTCCCGCATCCGGATCAGGATGCGCCGGGCGTCCCAGTCCGCGGGGATGTCCTCTTCCACCGCCGCGGTCACCAACACCTGTTCGGCGGACGCCGCCACCTCGGCCAACGCCCGCCGCCGCGCGGCGTCGAGTTCGGCGAAGACATCGTCGAGCAGCAGCACCGGATCGCTGCCATCGGTCCGCAGGAGTTCGTAGCCGGCCAACCGCAGCGCCAACGCCATCGACCACGACTCTCCGTGGCTGGCATAGCCTTTCGTCATCTGCTCACCGAGGCGCAGTTCGAGGTCGTCACGGTGCGGGCCCACCAGGCACACCCCGCGCTCGAGTTCGGCGTCGCGTTTGCGGATCATCGCATCGAGCAGCGCGGCCTCGTAATACTCCGCCGTGACATCGTCGTCGGCGTCGATGCTGGGGCGGTAGCGGATCGCCGCAGGGCGCGATCCGGGGGCCAACAGCTGATAGGCCTTCTCGACCTCGGGTGCCAGGTGATGCACCAGGTCGGCGCGCGCCGCCATCAACTGGGCGCCGTGCGCGGCGAGGTGGCCGTCCCATACGTCGAGGGTGTCGAGCACACTGCGGTCGCCGCGGTAGCGGGCGGCCGCCGCGCTCTTCAGCAGCGCGGTGCGCTGCCGGACCACCCGGTCGTAATCCGCGCGGACGCCGGCGATGCTCGGCCGGCGGGTGGTCGCCAACTCGTCGAGATAGCGGCGCCGTTCCCCCGGGTCCCCGCGGACCAATGCGAGATCCTCGGGTGCGAACAGCACCGCCCGCAGCACCCCGAGGACTTCGCGCGGGCTACGCACCGGAGAGCGGTTGAGCCGCGCCTTGTTCGCCCGTCCGGTGGTGATCTCGAGGTCGACCGCCAGCTCGCGGCCGTCGTTGACGACGATGGTCGACACCACCGCGCGTGGTGCGCCCTCACGGACCAGCGGTGCGTCAGAAGCTACCCGGTGCGATCCGAGCGTCGCCGAATACCACAGCGCTTCAACGAGATTCGTCTTACCGAAGCCGTTGGGACCGACGAAGACGGTACGCCCCGGCGTCAGTTCGAGATCGGCGCGGGCCCAGGACCGGAAATCGGTGAGCGTCAGGTGCCGGACGTACAAGTCAGTGCTCCTCGCGTGCGGGACGCTACCCCGACTTGCTGATCCGCTGCACGGCATGGCCGCCGAACTGGTTGCGCAGCGCCGACACGGCCTTCATCGTCGGCGAATCCTCCTGGCGGGACTGGAAACGCGCGAACAGCGACGCGGCGATCGAGGGCACCGGGACCCGCAGCCGGATGGCCTCCTCGACGGTCCACCGGCCCTCGCCGGAATCCTCGGTGTAGCCGGAGATCTCGGCCAGGCCGGGGTCTTCGCGCAGTGCCTTTGCCAGCAGCTGCTGCAGCCACGACCGCACGACGGTGCCGTTCGTCCACGCCTGGTAGACCGCCTGCGGATCCTGGATCAGCTCCTCGGCGGCGAGCAGTTCGTAACCCTCGCCGTAGGCGGTCATCAAGGCGTACTCGACACCGTTGTGCACCATCTTGGCGAAATGACCGGCACCGACCGGGCCGGCGTGGACGAACCCGTCCGCCCGGTCGCCCGGAGGGCGCAGGGTGTCGAAGATGGGCATCACCCGCTCGATGTCGGCGTCGTCCCCGCCGACCATCAGGCCGTAACCTTCGGCCAGACCCCAGATGCCACCCGAGACTCCGGCGTCGATGAAGCCGATTCCATTGGCTTTCAACAGGTCTGCGTGCGGACGGTCTTCGGTGTAGCGCGAGTTGCCCCCGTCGATGACCAGGTCGCCCTCGCCGAGGACGTCGGCCAGCGAGACGATGGTGTCGTGGGTGACCGAACCCGACGGCACCATCACCCACACCACCCTGGGCGCGGTCAACGCATCCGCGAGCGCGGCGAGCGACGGCACGTCGGTGACCTCGGGCCGGGGGTCGTAGCCGACGACGTCGTGTCCGCCTTCGCGCAGGCGTTCACGCATGTTGAAGCCCATCTTGCCGAGCCCGACCAAACCCAGTTGCATCTGCGCCCCTCCTGTCGAGTGTGTCCCGGTCAGCCGGGAAGCCGCACCGGCATCAACAGGTACACGTAATCGGTCTGCAGCGCCGGGAACGGACCCTCGCCCGCCGCGCTGTCCTCCTCGCCCGCCGGCCGCAGCACCGCGGGCCGGCTCGGCGTGGTGAACCCGAATGTCACGCGCTCCGAGTGCAGCGACCCCAGCCCGTCCGTCAGGTAGGTGGGGTTGAACGCGATCGTCAACGGCTCGCCGGAGAACTGCACCGCGAGGTCTTCCTCGGCGCGGCCGACGTCGTCGGCGCCGGCGGACAGCCGCAGCACGTCGTCGGCGAATTCCATCCGCACCTGCGCGCCGCGGTCGGCGACCAGCGCGACACGTTTGATGGCCTCGGTGAGCTCGGCCACCCCGATGGTGGCCACCGCGGTGTGTTCGCTCGGTAGCAGCTGGCGGAACTTGGGGAATTCCGCGTCGAGCAGGCGGGTGGTGCTGCGCTTGCCCTCGCTGCGGATTCCCAGCAGGCCTTCCTTGCCGACCGCCGAACCCGCACCCAGCGCCAGGTGCACGTCGGTCCCATCGGTGCCGGCCCTGGCCGCTTCGGCCAGCGTCTTGGCCGGCACCAGCACCGCGGCCTCGACATCGGGCGTGCTGGTCGACCAGGTGAGTTCGCGCACCGCCAGCCGGAACCGGTCGGTCGCCGCCAAAACCACACTGTCGCCGGTGATCTCGACGCGGATCCCGGTCAGCATGGGCAGCGTGTCGTCCCGGCCGGCGGCGACCGCCACCTGGCCGATGGCTTCGGCGAACAGATTGGCGCCGATGACGCCGGTCTCGTCGGGCAGGGTGGGAAGTGCGGGGTAGTCCTCGACCGCCATGGTGGGCAGCGAGAACCGGGCGCTACCGCAGGTCAGCGACACGCGGGTGCCCTCGACGCTGACGTCGACGGGTTTGGCCGGCAACGCCTTGGTGATGTCGGAGAGCAGTCGACCGGACACCAAAACGCTTCCCGGAGAAGCGATTTCGGCGGCGACCCGGACCTCGGCCGACACCTCGTAGTCGAATCCGGAGATGGTCAGCCCGTCGTCGTCACCGGTCAGCAGCACGCCGGCGAGCACGGGAACGGTCGGTCGGGTCGGCAGATTGCGTGCCACCCAGGCCACTGCGTCGGCGAAGTCCTCACGTACCAGGCGGAACTTCAGATCGGTGTGACCCGCCGTCGTCGGCACCACGTCCATAGCGTCCCTTCGCATAACACCACAATGAGCTCTACCAGCGGTTTCACCGGTGTCTCGGGACGCCTCGCCCTGATGCGTCTCGACGACCGTAACGGCTGTCGATGAACCACCGTAGAGCTTTCCACTCGAACTTGAAAGCTAATCGATCGGGCCGACATCGCGCGCACCAGGACCGCGCCGGGTGCCGCGGCGAGCTGTTTCCCCAACGCCTTTGTTCTGAAGAGAAGATGAGAGAGATAGATGAGTAACAGTAATAGGAGCTGTGGAGACTGGGGATGAACCGCGTTCGGCCCAGCCTGTCATGCGTGTCGCGCTGTGTGGTGGCTGTGGACGGACGGCGGTGGCGACGGGCCCGGCTGTGCACGGGGGCGGGGATGTGTAATTCGAGCGGGTTCGTCCACGGATCGGTCACCAGGTTGTCCCCAGGCTTGTCCACAACGTGGATGAGTGACGGATGTGACAGCGGGGACACAAGTTTTTTGGCGCCCGGCGGCGCCGGAGCCGGTTTCGACACGTGACAGAACGGCCGCCGGATGACTCCGGCTGCCGAAAAATCGAAAAGAAGCGGATCAGCGCTTGGCGCGCTGGCGGATCCGAGTGGTCAGTTCCTTGACGTGGTCGAACACCTCACGGCGCTCGGCCATCTCGCCACGGATCTTCTTCTCCGCGTACATGACCGTGGTGTGGTCACGGCCGAACGCCTGGCCGATCTTCGGCAGTGACAGGTCGGTGAGCTCACGGCACAGATACATCGCGATCTGGCGTGACTGCGCCAGCGCGCGGGTCTTACCGGGCCCACGGAGCTCCTCGACCGAGGTCTCGAAGTACTCGGCGGTGGCCGCCATGATCGCGGCCGTCGAGATCTGCATCGTGCTGGCGTCGGAGATCAGATCGCGCAGCACGATCTCGGCGAGCGATTTGTCGATCGTGGTCTTGTTCAGCGACGCGAACGCGGTCACCCGGATCAGCGCACCCTCGAGTTCGCGGATGTTGCGCTCGATGCTGCTCGCGATCAGCTCCAGGACGTCGTCGGGGACGTCGAGCCGGTCCATCTGCGCCTTCTTGCGCAGGATCGCGATGCGTGTCTCGAGTTCAGGGGGCTGCACATCGGTGATCAGCCCCCACTCGAAACGCGTGCGGAGGCGGTCCTCGAGGGTGGCCAGCTGTTTGGGCGGCCGGTCCGAGGAGATCACGATCTGCTTGTTGGCGTTGTGCAGCGTGTTGAAGGTGTGGAAGAACTCCTCCTGGATGCCTTCCTTGCCTTCGATGAACTGGATGTCGTCGACCAGCAGCACGTCGATGTCGCGGTAGCTGCGCTTGAACGACGCTTTGCGGTCGTCACGCAGCGAGTTGATGAAGTCGTTGGTGAATTCCTCGGTGGAGACGTACTTCACGCGCATACCGGGGAAGAGACGCTGGGCATAGTTGCCGGCGGCGTGCAGCAGATGCGTTTTGCCGAGTCCGGACTCACCCCAGATGAACAACGGGTTGTACGCGCGCGCCGGCGCCTCGGCGATGGCCAGCGTCGCGGCGTGCGCGAAGCGGTTGGACGCGCCGATGACGAAGGTGTCGAAGGTGTAGCGCCGGTTGAGACTCACCGCGTTGGGGTCCTCGGCGACCGGATTCTCCGGTGGGCGCCGGCTGAAGTACCGCGGCCAGCTCTCCTCGGCGCTGACCCGCGCTTCGGTGTCCTCGTCGACTTCGTCGGGATCGGGGAGCACCGGAGGCGGTGGCGGATCGTCGTCCTCGGGGGACGGTGTGGCGATTCGGACTCCGAGCTCGACCCGCTGGCCGAGGTGGCGGCTGAGCGCGGTGATGATCGGTTCGCGCAGGTGGCGTTCGATCTCGTTCTGCACGAACGGGGTCGGCACCGACAGCAGCGCGAAACCCTCGGTGATCACCAGTGGTTTGACGAGTTTGAGCCAGGCACGCTGCTGGGGGGTGAGGGTCGGCAGTGCGCCGTCACCGTTGCGCACACCGTGGGGGGCGGTGTCTCCGTTGAGTTCGGCGACGACGGTGTTCCATACGGCGACGAACGGGGGATCGGGGTCAGCGGTCAA